>JAWSVH010000030.1:0-51189 GCA_033852015.1 Desulfobacula sp. | reverse complement strand
CAAAAACCTCTACTTCCATAATGGGTTCTAAAAGACCCAGAGACGCTTTTTCTAAAACATTTTTACAGGCCATGGATGCACACACAGAAAAAGCAAGTTCTGAACTTCTCTCATCAAAACTTCCCCCTTCAATGGTAATTGCGATATCAACCAGAGGATATCCTTTCAAATACCCCCCTTCAAGACTTTCTCGAATGCCCTTTTCCACAGCAGCTATGTATTGGGTTGGCATCTGATCTTCGGATGCTTTTGACTTAAACGTCACACCTGCCCCTCTATCCAAAGGAGAAAGACTGATATCAAGCTGTGCAAAAAGTGTCTTCCCTGAAATTTCTCGTTCAAAGACGGCACTGCCTTTAGATTTTGAAGTAATGATTTCTCTATAAACCACCTGTGGGCTACCCACATTCACATTGGTTTTAAATTCTTTGAGCATTCTTGAAATAATGATTTCCAAATGAAGTTCACCCATTCCGGATAAAATCGTCTGCCCGGTTTCTTCATCCTGGCTCACTCTCAAAGTAGGGTCTTCGATGGTAAATTTTTCCATGACAGACTCCAGTTTTTCCTGGTCTGCATGGGTCTTGGGCTCTATGGCAATGGAGATCACCGGATCCTCATAATCCATCTTTTCTAAAAATACCGGCAACTCTTGAGAACACAGAGTATCTCCGGTTCCAGAATCCTTAAGCCCGACGATACCGACAATATCACCGGCAGTGGCCTCTTTTAAACGCTCTCTTTTATTGGCATGCATCTGAAGAATTCTGGATAATTTTTCTTTTTTATTCAACAAAGGGTTGAAGACATCAGCTCCTGCCTCCATTTTACCGGAATATATTCTAGCAAAGGAAAGCTTGCGACCTTCAATCATCGATACCTTAAAAATCAACGCCGCCAAAGGACCATTTTTTTCAGGCAAAAATTCCAATTCTTCCTCAGTCTTGGAATGGATCCCCTTAACCGGCGGAACATCCAATGGACTTGGCAAGAAAGCTTGAATCCCATCTAATAATGGCTGGATCCCTTTATTTTTAAGGGCACTTCCACAAAATACGGGAACAATGTCTCTTGCAATGGTTGCTTGACGAATGGCCTGGCTAAGTTCTACACTGGAAATATCCTCTTCGGACAGATATTTTTCCATAATCTCATCATTCACTTCAGAGATCGCTTCTAATAATTTTTCACGGTATTCTTCTGCGAGTTCTTTAAATTCAGGAATGATATCTTCTTTTGAGTATTCAACACCTTTGGTATCATCATCCCAGGTAATCTGCTTCATGTCGATCAGATCAATCACACCGGCAAAACTATCTTCAGATCCCATCGGCACTTGCAACATAACAGGGTTTGCATTCAATTTTTCTTTAATAGAATCTACAGCAATAAAAAAATCAGCCCCGGTCCTGTCCATTTTATTAACAAATGCCATCCTAGGAACCGAATACCGATCTGCTTGTCTCCAAACTGTCTCTGATTGGGGTTCTACTCCACCGACAGCACAAAAAACACCAATGGCACCATCTAAAATCCTTAAGGCTCTTTCTACTTCAACGGTAAAATCAACATGCCCCGGCGTATCTATAATCTGAATAAGGGATTTCTCCCACTCACAGGTGGTAACAGCCGAAGTAATGGTAATCCCTCGATCCTGCTCATCCTGCATCCAGTCCATTACCGCCTCGCCATCATGGACTTCTCCAATCTTGTAGGATTTACCCGTATAATACAAGATTCTTTCAGTAACCGTGGTTTTACCCGCATCAATGTGGGCCATGATCCCAATATTTCTATACTGACTTATATTCTTTTTTTTGCTCATTTTACAATCAACATATTTGTTCTATAAAAGTGTCCAAGACCGATATGGCCTGCCAGTGTCTGTGCCTCTTTCCCCTGAATCAGGATTTTCACCTGTTTAATCTTCGAAATATTTAATGTCAATGAATTCACCAAGGAATATATAGCCAGGAACTCAGAAGATACATCCATTTGTTCCATTTTTGATTGATTCACATCCAGATCTACAAAAGCATCCCCATCATCCGTAATAAAAAAAGCATTAATTTGAGTATCCTCTGGCCAAGTCGGTTTAAGAGAGGCCTGTGAAGGACCTTCAATTAATGCCGTAAGAATTTGAACTCCTAGGCTGTGAAAATCCAGTGAAGACGAAAAATTCTTTTTCACTGATTTTAATGCTGTTTTATGGGCATTTGAATAATAGACAAAACCTTCAAATAAAGCCTCATACCTCGGCGCCCCTCCCTCCAGCATTCCCGTATTCGCCACAATTATCCCGGAAGGAATAAAAAGGCTAAAAATAATAAAAAAAAGAATGCTGGCCAGTCTAAATCTCATGCTTCAACTTTTTAGATAAATTCTTAAATTAAAATGATATTTGATACAGTATTGTCCAAATTGTGTCAAGAAAATATCCCTTGCAAATCATTGGAGGGTTTAATAAAATCGGGTGTTTTATAAACCATATGCACTGTAATTTGTACAAAAACATCAGGAGTTAATTTAACAATAATGATACCCGGATTCGAGGCCTTAGTAGAGCAAAGAATAAAAGATGCCCAACAGGAAGGCCGCTTCGACAATTTAGAAGGAGCGAATAAACCCTTAGCATTTGACGACCAGAACATCCCGGAAGAATACAGGCTGGTGCATAAAATATTAAAAAACTCAGGGTTTCTTCCCCCTGAAATTGAACTTAAAAAAAAGGTGTTTCAAACCGAGCAATTACTTGAGCAAACCGATTCTGATTCAGACGTGCGACCAAAGCTGCAAAAAAAGCTCAACTACCTTTTGACTAAATTAAATCTCTTAAGAGGAGACAAACCGTGTTCGCCCATTTTAACAGAGACCTATCGAAATAATTTACTTAACAAGATATCATGACTTTAAAAAATTTTAAAAAAGACAGCTTATTTAAAAGTATTGTAATTGCACATATCATATTGCTTTTGCATGTTATTTTATTAGCAGGTATTGGCGTCACCATTGTATTGTTTAGAGGTGCTTATCTCTATTTACCCTGGATTATGGGTTTCATCGGCATTTTCATTCTGGGAACCGCATTTATCTTTTATCAACGAATGAAAAGCAGCTCTTCAGATATCAGAAAAATTCTGGCTTTACCCGAATTTCAACACAGAACGATTGATATCAAACTACTTGGCGGGCTTGCTTCCTTTAGAATAGAGGCAGACAAAAACTGGATATCAACCATTGACAATCCCGTATTCGAACCAAACAAACAGCTCATTCAAAACAACATCCATAAGACCGAAACTAAAATTCTTGAACTCACTGCGCTATTTGAAAAAGACATTATTACAAAAGAAGATTTCGAAAAAGCAAAGATGGATATTCTTCACAGCTAACATGTAATTCAAGGAGAATAGAGGAGATAGATATGGAAAAAATAAGACTGGCATTATTATCCGGCGGGGTTTCCTCTGAAAGAGCGGTTTCTCTTAACAGTGGAAAGCAAGTGTTTGCAGCCCTGGATAAGGACAAATATACTATCACACAATATGATCCGAAAACGGATCTGAAACAATTGGTAATGGATGTAGACAAAATTGATGCCGCCCTGATCATTCTGCACGGCCCATTCGGAGAAGATGGAACCGTCCAGGGACTGTTAGACCTATTAGACATCCCCTACCAGGGAGCCGGTGTTTTAGGCAGTTCCATGGCCATGAACAAACTGGTGGCCAAACGATTATATGACGGCGCAAAAATCCCGACACCGTCTTATCTTTCTTTTTCAATTCATGAACAAATTGACCGGGGAAATGTTGTGGATATTTTAGGCTTACCGCTGGTCATAAAACCGGCCTGTGCGGGTTCAAGCATGGGCATGAGCATTGTCAAAGATGTGAAAAATCTTGAAGATGCCATAAAATTAGGATTTGAACATGATGATTGCCTTGTCATAGAAAAATATATCAAAGGCATCGAACTGACCTGTGGTGTTCTGGGAAATGAGAATCTTGAAACCCTTCCTGTGATTGAAATTGTCCCGGGAGAGGGTCATGAATTCTTTGATTATACAGCAAAATATGTGGCCGGTGAAACCCAGGAAATCTGCCCTGCCCGAATTGATGAGACCACCACAAAAAAAGTTCAACAACTGGCACTGGATGCCCACAGAGCCCTTTTTTTAAAAGGCTATTCCAGAACAGACTTTATACTTGCAAAAGATGAACTAACCGTTTTAGAAACCAATACCATTCCGGGGATGACAGCAACTAGTCTTTTCCCTCAGTCTGCACAGGCAGCCGGATATTCGTTTTCCCAGCTGTTAGACAAATTAATCCAACTATCTATAAAAGAACATGAAAAATTAACATTAAGGAGATCTATATGAAAATCTTAGTCATTGGTGGCGGAGGCCGTGAACACACAATGGTGTGGAAAATATCCCAAAGCCCGATGGTGGAAAAAATATATTGTGCCCCGGGCAATGCCGGCACCCAGACGCTTGCTGAATCTGTCCCCATCAACGCAGAAGATATCGACGCCCTGGCTCAATTTGCCAAGGAAAACCAGATCGATCTAACGGTTGTAGGCCCGGAAGGTCCGCTGGTAAAAGGCATTGTAGATACATTTGAAAGCATGGGGTTAAAGGCATTCGGCCCAAGCAAAGCTGCTGCCCAACTTGAAGGAAGCAAAGATTTTTCAAAACAGCATATGTTCAAATACAACATCCCCTGTGCGAAAGGCAAAGCCTTTACAGATACCCTTAAAGCAAAAGCCTATGCAAAAGCACTTGGTGCGCCCTGTGTGGTTAAAGCCGACGGCCTTGCGGCAGGCAAAGGTGTGATTATCTGTTCCACAGTGGACGAAGCCAATAAAGCCATTGACTCAATGCTCAATGACAGTGCTTTTGGTGACGCCGGTGCAATTGTAGTGGTGGAAGAATGCCTGCAAGGTGAAGAAGCATCCTTTATTGCCTTGACCGATGGCAAAACCGTTATGGCACTGCCTGAATCCCAGGATCACAAAAGAATTTTTGACAATGATGAGGGACCCAATACAGGCGGCATGGGTGCTTACTCGCCTGCCCCGGTCCTGGATCACATGCTCAGACAAAAAGCCATGAACGAAGTCATGATCCCGGCAGTAGAGGGAATGGCCAAAGAAGGCACCCCGTTTAAAGGCGTCCTATATGCCGGCCTGATGGTGGACAAAGACCAGATCAAGGTGCTCGAATTCAACACCCGCCTGGGAGATCCGGAAACCCAGCCCATTCTCATGCGACTTGAAAATGACCTGGTGCCTCTGATGGAAGCCTGTTGTGACGGGACGTTACACAATCATTCTGCAAAAATAGATCCCAGAGCGGCCATGTGCGTGGTTCTCTCCTCGGGCGGATATCCTGGATCTTATAAAACCGGTGCCCCCATAAAAGGCCTTGATGAAGCAGCCAAGGTTAAGGACACGGTTGTTTTCCATGCCGGAACGGCCATGAAAGACGGGCAAGTAGTTGTCTCCGGTGGACGGGTTCTGGGTGTTACGTCTTTAGGTGACACGGTAAAAGATGCCATTGACAGAGCATATGAAGCCTGCGCAAAAATTTCCTGGAAAGATCATTTCCATAGAAAAGATATTGGTGCAAAAGCGTTAAAACGCCTTTCCATTCCGCCAAAGGTGGGTGTCATCATGGGAAGCGACTCTGATTTTCCTGTCATGGAAAAGGCATTGTCCATATTGAAAAAATTTGACATCCCATATTATGTTACAGTTTCCTCGGCCCACAGAACTCCTGAACGAGCTGCCCAACTGGCACGTGATGCAAAAAAAGACGGCATCAAGGCACTCATCTGTGGCGCCGGCCACGCAGCGCATCTGGCAGGAGTCATTGCGGCACACACCACATTACCGGTCATTGGGGTTCCCATCGATTCTTCTGCTCTTAAAGGCATGGATTCTCTTCTGGCCACCGTTCAGATGCCACCGGGCATACCTGTCTCCACCATGGCGATTGGAAAATCAGGCGCCTATAATGCGGGTATTTTTGCCGCCCAGATCCTGGCAGTGTCAGACCCGGTAATCGCAGACAAATTAGATGCCTTTAAACAGGAAATGGCAGACAAGGTCAATAAAAAGGCCCAGTCATTTGCATGACCCCAAAAAAATAGTTCCCATTGATCCAGACAATCCGGATCCAAAAATGATTCATCGTGCAGGAGAAATCATCAACCAGAACGGTGTGGTGATTTTTCCTGCCAAGTGTCTTTATGGCGTGGCGACCAATGCCCTAAACCAAAAAGCTGTAGAACAAGTCTTCACTTTAAAAAAAAGACCTAAAAATAACCCCATCCTGGTTCTTATACCAGACAAAAAGTTCCTGACCGACCTTGTTACATCCATTCCAGAATCCGCCATCAAACTCATGGATGCCTTCTGGCCCGGCAACCTGACCCTGATATTCAATGCCCAAGAACATATTCCAAAACTGTTGACCGCAAACACAGGCAAAATTGGAATCAGAGTCCCCATACACCCGGTTGCTAAAGCCCTTGTCCAATCGGCCAACTGCCCGGTCACCGGAACCAGTGCCAATCTGTCCGGACAAAAAAGCTGTTTTCAAACCAATCAACTGGATCCTTTTATCCTGGACCATTCCGACCTGGTTTTAGATGCCGGAACCCTTAAAGGTGGTAAAGGCTCAAGCATTGTAGATGTTACCTTATCAAGGCCCGACATTCTCAGAGAAGGGGAAGTTTTAGCCGAACAAATCAATACGGTTTTAAAGAACGGATAATTTAAAGCCATCATTTACTCACACAATTTTATTGACAAAATATGTGTTTTCCCTTAAAAAGAGTAGCATTCATGCCGGAGTGGTGGAATTGGTAGACGCAGAGGACTCAAAATCCTCCGGGCGCAAGCCCTTGCGAGTTCAAGTCTCGCCTCCGGTACCAAGCAAACACAAGGGTTTAGCCAGTTTTGGTTAAATCCTTTTTGTCTTTAATATTGGCGACTGTGCCTGGATTTGTGCCCACCTGAGTTTTTAGGTAAGCTTCCTGCTTTTTGGCAGCAATCATCAGGTCCCCTTCACTAACAATATTATATCTTTCAAACACAGACCTTGTTTTATGCCCTGAAATCATCATCGCCACCCGCTCTGGTATCCCTGAACGAACCATGTTTCGAACCGCAGTTCTTCTTAAATCATGGAAAAGACGCTTTGATAGACCAGCCTCACGGCAAGCTGTGCGCCATGCCCGACGAAAGTCTCTAATACCATCATCGCCATTGCGGTTGGGAAAAACATAAGGAACAATATGTTGATCTCTTTTTTGTATCTTCCGCAAATCATTGAACACAGCCATCAATTCATCATCTAAATATATTGTGCGTCCCTCCTTATTTTTGGTCATTCCAATTTCCAACCAGGCAACTCTTTTTTGAAGATCAACGTTGGCCCACTTTAATCCCATAATTTCAGACACCCTCCAACCCGACTTATATCCAAAAGTAACAAACCCTTTCAAATATTCAGGGAGAGCATCACGTAATGTCAAAAACTCATCATGCTCAAAGAATCCTTTTCTAACGTTGTTTTCTTCTAACATTGGTATATGGGGGACTCTATCCACGATAGATGGCGTTTGTTGTTCCCCAAGGTTTAGCATCCTTTTAAGAGCCGACAATTCTCTATTGACGGTTGCATTGGCAGCACCTTCATTGAGTCTGATTTCGATGTATTCATTGATTTTTGGCGTTGTGATCTGTGGCACCCTAACCCTTTCAAATGATTTCTTCAGGTGATTAACACTTCGCTGCGCTTTGACCAATGATTTTTTCTGGTTAATTTTATAGTCCTTCAGAAAATTATCTGCCAAATCTTCAAAAAAGACTTTATCAAACTGCACTCCCGGTATCTTCCCTTTAGCTATATCGCCCTCCTTTCTGGCCAAAAGGTTTTTGGCTACCATCTTTTTGGTACTTCCTGAACTTTCGCGAAAGTCCTTCCCTTGCCTGTAATACTTGATCCACCAAGTATTACCTCTTAAGTACAAACTTCCCATATAATACCTCCATCATGCCTTGACGGGCACAAGATGGAACAAATAGATCAAACATCTTCATCAATCTTTTGTTATCTTTATCCTCCCATCTGTTTAAGATTATTTCAACAATAAAGGTGACACAGAATTATTTATCAAGAGCACCTTTTGCAATATCACCTTCTTTCCTATCTAAAAGTTTTTTGGCTATTATCTTTTTGTCAGTTCCTGAGCTTTCTCGGTAGCATTTCCCATTTCGGTAAAATTTAACCCACCAAATGTTACCCCTCTTGTATAAACTTCCCATATATACCCTCCTTAATTTGTGTGTTTATTCTTTTGTATAAAATTCTCAATATCCTGATAATCGACAAATATCTTTTTTCCGACCTGGACGCAAGGAAGCTGACCGGCCCAGATCTGGCTTCTCCAGAACCAGTCTGTCGCCCCAACCAAGGAAGTTAATTCCTTGATTGAATACAATCTTTTCTTGGGCACAGTTTGGGCACAGCCAGTTGAAGACACTTGTCAGTCCTTTGTTTCAGAGCGGGTGAAGGATATGGAATCCCCCGCCCACTTGGTTAAAATTAGGTTAATTCCAATTAATCCACTTAGTCATGGGCTTGTTTGATTGAAAATTGTGAGAATACTTTTTTCACTTTGACATTATATCTCACCTCCAAAAGGAATTTGTGTAAAATAGATGAGATGTTTTCACTTCAATTTCCTTCAAATACAGTTCTAATTCTTCAGAAGTTGGGCAGATTGCCTGCGCTTCAAGAAGCGTTATTAATACATCACCCTCAAGAATTTCTTCCCAGGCATCTTCGATAGAATGAATATGGAAATCTGAGTTTAAGTAAGCTTTTATCCTTTTTTTAAATTCTTCGGGGGTCATATTCGCGTCCCCTCGACTTTTTACACGGATGATATTACCCTCAGACACTTTAACGTTTATAATCATAATAATTTGCTCCCTTATAATAATTTTTATTTTATACACTAACAAAACAAATGCATACTTGGATATTATGCATAAAAAAAATTACAAAGCAATAAATTTAAGTGCCTGAATTAATTAAACAATAAGATATTTTTAGTTTTAATTGTTGTTCCAGAGTGGTTATTAATCGTATATTCCCTATCCATAATGTTTTTGTGGAATATAAAATTTTGAAAAAATAATTAAAAATAATTTATTGTAATTTACTATGCGTTCTATTATGATTATAACATCAAGAAATAATTGATATTTTAATTAAATAATAGCCTTAAAAATATAGTTTTTATTATATTAAAAATTTTCATATTTTCGCTTGATTATAATTAATTAAAAGTGTGATGCGTTATGTTAGACGTATGATGCTATAGACTTTCGGAAATGTGTTATTTGCTTCAATAAAACAAGGATATTAATAATGACTAATGCTTTGAATAAAGAATTTTCAAAAGAACTAAGAGAGTTTCCTTTTACTAAGTTGATGGTTAATGAAGGTGATATGATTTTTGACTCTGCTAAGTTTTATGAATGGTTTGACAGTGCTATTGACACAGGTGATCTGTCAAAAATGATTGGTGCGGTAAAATCAATTAAAACACTAAAAAGTCTCCACTTTGTTAAAAAAGATTTAGGTAGTGGTCAGGGTAAGATTATAGTAAATGCTTCACAACTAAAGGATTGGATACAAGATAATTTTTTAGAGAATCTTATGATTTTAAATGATTTAAGAAAAACTATAAAAAATGCGAAGCGGAAATCTTTTGTTGGACGGAAAAATATAAAGCAGACTCTTTTTCATAAAGAGAAAGATATAGAGCGAATACCTTTTTACATCGGGCAAATTGAAAAGGGTAATGCTGTGGTTGATTCTACAGAGTTTAATAACTGGCTAAAAGAAGTTGTTGCTAAACGTAGCTTAACAAGTGAAGACATATCCATTTTGGAGGACGGCAAAAAAGAAATTAGTGACAATAAAGTTGCAACAATTGATGGGAATTCAACGCCTGAATTTGTTGAAAGCGCATTTAAAGTGGGCTCTACTGAAGATATAAATATTATCAGCGTAAATGATGGCAATAAAATAATTTATTGGACAAACAGTTTTGAAAAATTGTTTGATGTAAAAAACAGCAAAGAAAATCCTTTTTATGATTTTCTTGGTGATCTGTTAGATAACTCAAGTGAGAACCATTTTTGTCATTTTATTCTTTCAGAATCTGAAAATGATAACAAATCTGTTCAAAATCCTTCTTTAAAGCCATGTAGCTACATCTATAAAGATAAGATTAAGCTGTTGTGTCTGATAGATAACTCAACTAATCGCATTTATTTTGTGGGTTATTCATTGATTTCATCATTAGATCCTGGAGAATATTTAAGCGAGGCGATTGGCGAATATACTTTGAATAAAAATGATATTAAAATATTCAATTACCCAATTATTTTTGGAAAAGAAATATCTTTTAATGATGCAGAAAGTATCCTCGGATATACAAGAAAAAAAATGGAAAAATTAGTAAGAGCCAAAGAGATTTTTTCAAGATATCCTATTACTGATCAAAAGGAAGAAGAACTTGATCAATTACCAATTCCAGTAAAAGAGCTTCTTGCACACATAAATGATCCTAATACTGCCATTGATAATAAAGAAGATAGGGTCAATATTTTGTGTGATTACGTAACCGAAGCTAATACTGCAATATTTAATAAAATGAGCAATACGATGCCCTATCCAGTAAAGAATCAAGATCTTCAGGTCTTAAGAAAAGAAAATGAAAAATTAAGAAAAAAAAATGAAAAGCTTGAAAAACAATTTAAAGCAAAAAATAATAAAAATTTTATAAGGGTAGCAACTAAACTGATTGTTAAATTAATTAAAGGCCCAAATGTACAAATTTCTGTGCCTGAATTTTTAGAATCTTTTAAAGAAGAAGGCCCAAAGTTACTCCAAACCCAGATTGATGAAAATTTGATAGAAATTGCTAAATATAAAAATCGTAAGGGATTTAGATATTCGAATGAAAGAGCGAGACATAAAAAGGAACTTGAAGAATGGAGTGAGTGCCAAAAACAAATTGCCGATGGTAAAGGGAAAGATATCGCCACAATAATTTTTAAATCTCTTGAAAAAGGCGAATATAGAAGAGATAGAGGAAGGATCAACTCTATTTATTGAGTGAATGTTTAGTTTATTTATTCAATATGAGAACCGCCAGCCAAAAGCCAGCAGTTCCCCTATTTCATAAAGATAGGATAATCTATCTATTCTTAAGTCACACCCACCTCCTTAACGTCTTCATCCTCAGAAATATCTTCAGGCACTGTATCATCATCCGGGACATCTTCTTCAGGCTCAATTTCTTCATCACAATCGGTATTATCATCAAGACTTTCGGTACTCGGATCGTCCTCCAGTGCAGACATTCCCGTAACGGCCAGGATACCGACAGCTAGACCCCCAATAAATGTCAAAACGGGCTTTGAAATTTTCATAATCTTCTCTCCTTTAAATAAAAATAGTCGTCCAAAACCTTTCCTATAAAGATTTCAAACAGCTTTTATGATTGATTAAAAATTGTACGGTTAACCGGGTACGGTGGTTATGAATAAATTACTATACAATTCTCCAAACTGATCATCCATGGATCAAGACAGCCACTTGCTGAGAATCCATTGTTGATCCACAGCCCACCTTTAAAACACTTGGGATGGTTTTTCCTGTCAAACTCAATGAACAGATTACAAATATAATTCCACAATACTTGTCTTACTTCCGGATAGCCTTCAATTCTTTGGATCTTCTCCCAATCCGGGAACAGCATCTTATACAATTTGACAATGACAGAATTCTGATGGTCTGATTCTTCAAATATCTTCTGTAGATATTGTTGCAGATCCCGGACAGTTTTAATCCCCAGGCTGGCAAAGTGATCATGGGGGTTATTTCTCGGCATTAATATGATTTCACCCATTTCTATATTCCTTCATTCTATATGTTTGCTGGAAGCTATGAATTCATCATACTTGCTTTTGGCTTTTTCCAACCAGCCCTGCTCTGCAAAGCTGTAATATCCATCTCCAATAACCAGGTGGTCATGCAGAACGACATCAACACTTGAAAGTGCTATATTAATCTTTACTGTAATATTAAAATCTTCAAAAGATGGGTTAGCATTACCAGTAGGATGATTGTGGGATAGAATTACTGCCGCTGCTTTCTTTTCCAGAACCATTTTGACAAGTTCCCTGGGATATACAGAGGCACTTCTAATCGATCCTGAAGATATTTTCTCAATGGCAAGGATTTTGTTCTTTGCATCCAGGAAGATACAATACATTTTTTCAACGTCATCATGCCGGGCAAATATCGGTTTCATTATATTGCAGACTTCCGCACAGCCTGAAAGTCCATTGCCTTTTGCCGACTCCTTTATCATAGATGTAAAGTGTCCTGATTTGAGATCCTCCCAGAAGCTTATTGCTTCATTATTCTTATCCATACGTCACCTCCTAAAATACGAAAAGCCCCTTGAACAATCTCAAGAAGGCCTCTGATTAATTTAAATTTTTTTGTGAATATTATTTTGGTTTACCGCAGAATATACATTTCTGAATCCCGGCACAGGGCATTTTCCCTGACCAGGCATATGAATGTTTTATACACTCTGTTTCTGTGATTTTACCGTTCAAGATTAAATGCCTAAACCATTTTCTATCCTGACCGGATTTTATCTTTTTTATTTCAAATCACACTTCAAATTCGGTTCCGCATTTGTTGCAGCGGTATTCACCGATTACGTGGGTATCAATATGTTTTCCAACCCTGTTCCCGATAGCGGAGCCTGTGAAGAATCCAAAGATGGCTCCGCTTATGCCTCCAGCTATTACCCCTATCCCAGTCCCAACGACAGGGACTACCGATCCAATAGCTCCGCCTACAATTGTCCCAGATTCAGCCCCAACATATCCAGCGATAGCGCCAGTAGCTCCTCCCACTGCGGTTCCTGCTTTTTGAACTGTGTTTACCAATACAACGTGGTCATTAACCTCACATTTTGGACAAATTGGCATCTCTTGTTCACTCATTTTTATCTCCCAATTTTGATTATTATTTATAAATGCATTCTTCATAATTACTATTGATCAGTTTTTCTAATTGTTGATTGAGATCTGATTGCTAATCAGTGTTATTTTTATCACCTCTGGGCTCCTGGGCAGGATCAGCATTTTCATCAGAGTTCGAGCCGATCATTTCCCTGCCTGACGGATCTATCGGTGGAGGAGTGCCCTTAGCAAAATTCTTGAGCAAAGTTACAATCTCCTTTGCATAGACGATACTATCATCAGTTGAATTGCATTTTATCCGAACCTCTTGCAGAACAGATTTTAGTTGATCAACCAGACCCGGATACTGCGCTTCAATTACAGATTCGATTTTATCCAATTTCATTCATTAAAGCGGCATTAACCTCAGAATCCTGTATTCCAAGATACCGCATAGTTATTGACGGGTTTGAGTGGTTGAACCTTTTACAGATCACTTCAAAAGACACGTTGTGTACTGTTCTTTGAATGTAACCCCAGGTCTTACGAAGTGAGTGAGCTCCGTAATTACCAAGGAGGTTCACAGAATCGGCCCATTTCTTTACCAGGTTATTTACCGAGGATATTGTAAGGGGGCCATTTCCTTTCCTGCTTACAAAGAGATAGTCATTATCTTTTAAAGTGACTGAGCCTAAGTAAACCTTAATAGCCTTGTAAACTGCCTGGTTAATGACCAGGTAGTTATCCTTCCTGGTTTTCTGTTCTCTGATTGTTATGGTGTTGCCGGGTTTTAGGTGTTTTACATCCTTAACTTTAAGCTTTAATAGATCTCCTGACCTTAGTCCATTGTTAATACCCATGGTAAAGAGGAGGTAATCCCTTGGCTTATTTTTTAATAACTCTAATATGGCTTTGATGTCTGTCACCTCCCTTATTGGTTCCACCGTTATTCTGGCTCCTTTAGCGGGCCGGTTAAAATTAGCTCTTTTTTTCATGATAGACCTCATTTGTTGGATTTTCATTTGGATATGAAGATGCCTGGTATTACTGGATTTTGAATCCCAACTTATACGCAAAAGTTGGGATTGGAGGAAGTCGGTGCGAAGTATTGAGTTAATAATGATGCCCGGCATACATCCATTACTGATTTTAAAGTTGCATAGCTGGAGTTGGTAAAGGTATTCATGCCGTCTTTTAGTGCGGGTGTAAGTGCCTGTTGTAGGCTGACCATCGATTTTGCAAGATCAGTAATTTTATCTGAACTGAGCATAATTTCCATTTTTTATCCTTCTTTAAATAAGAAAAGCCCCCATCTTGCGCTTGGCAAGATGGGGGCATCTATAAATTGTTTGTTTTAAATCAAAAAAGAACAGTTTCTAAAAAAATAATATATATCTGAAATTAGATGAAAATCACTTTGGAACAGTGAATGATACAATTTTGATCGTTGAACATTGGAAAGATTGTGACTAATGCAAATTAGTTTTGAGTTCCATTCAATAAGTTTTATCGCTTTTTTGGAAAATTATGTAAAATTTGTCCAGATTAAATTCCTATACGATATCTACCAAAGATGACAAAAAGTGGTAAGTTCGGGAAACATTTTTTGTTAAATTTATCATCTGAATGCAGACAAAGTTGAAACGCCCTGTAAGTATAGGCTTTTTTTAGTGCAAAATCATGGCATGCTATTTGCAATTTTTTTCATTCAGATAATGTCTGACAAACAAATCAAGGACGTCTGATAAAAAAATGATTAATATTACGAAAAAAATATTAACTGTCAGTTTGATAATATTAATTGCATCAATCTGTTTTGCTTCAAATTCTTACCACCCAATAAAAAATTCATCGGGAACCGCACAAGGAATTAACCAGATTAACGTTGATGAAATTTTACTGAACCTCAATGAAAAATATGACTGGACAAAAGAACACTTAATAGTTTTTTATAGTTATAATAGTATTCAGATAACAGACTTTAAAGAACGCCTCATGATTAAGTCCAAGCCCATTTTTGAAACTGTCAGATATTACATTGTTCCTCACATTCCTAATGCTGAAAAGTATACTTCTCACGATTTATTCCCAGTAGTTGTTGCATTGATATTCTTAGGCTTGCTTGGATTTTTTTTGATGCTTGGCTTCAAAGTCTTCAAAGTAAAAAAAATAAATAAACGATTTTTTATATATATTACAATCTTTTTTTCAGCACTTCTTGTGTTTTGTTATTATCCAAGTGAAGGGAAAAAATCAAAGCCACTTAATTATAAAGTGGTAAACTTTTCGGAAATTCAAAATTTATCTTACGCCTCAAAACAATACCGAAATCAATTATATGGTGTAGAAGAAAATGTAATCCTTCATTTAGACACTACCGAGCCTAAATACACCTTTTGTATAACACCAATAAATTTAGAATTTGCTGATGTCCAATCGAAACAATTTTCATTCAAGGGAACAACTTCGGATTTTAATGAATATGTCAGAGAATTAAAGTTTTTGGATAAAAATCGTGGTGTTTTGACAAATAATTTTACAGAAGCTTTTAAATATAATAATGAGGCCTCTAAAGCAGCCTTTAAATCTTTTTTGGGTATATTTACGTCAATTTGGGAAATGGTGAGACACCCAGTGAAAAGTGCAAAAGCAATCGCTGGATTAATCAAAAAAATTGGTGTTTCAGGGTATGATATACTTACTGGTGAATTAACATTTTCTGAGATTAAAACTACAGTCGGTGATTTTTTTAAAATGTTTTGGTATGACCTGTGTTGTAAGACAGGGTCAGAAAATGATGTTGATTACCCAAAACATATCTATCCCGCAACCGGGAATTTGATCGAAGAATATTCTGCTGCAAAAGTTCAAGGTATGGCAACATTTGAAGTGGCTACCCTGTTAATAGCTTGGGCAAAAATTGGTAAGATCGGCAAAATTAGCAAAATTGGAAAGATAGAAGACCTCGGCCAAGGAGCTAAAGCAGCTGGGCTTTTTAAATATTTAAAATCAGCAAAATTAACGAAACCAGTTGTTGAAATTAGTGAAAGTGCAGTCTCTCACTATAAAGTCGCAATAAGAAAGTTTAAAAATAAAAAGAAGCTGGGAAAAATTGCTGGGAAAAAAGGTGGTCGCCATGGTAATTTAGATTGTCCCGAGGGTCATGAACGACATCACATGCCAGCAGACTCTACTACAAATATGCGAAGAGATGATGGCCCTGCGATAGCGATGGAAAAAGATGATCATTATAAAACAGCCAATTGGGGGCCATCCAAAGAAGCACGGGCCTATAGAAAGAAACAAAAGGAACTTGTTGATCAGGGGGAAATTAAAGAAGCTATCCAAATGGATATTGATGATATAAGATCTAAATTTGGTGACAAATATGATGATCAGATTAAAGAAATGATGGAATATGCAGATACGTTATGATGGTATCGATCTGTTAGGATGAAATATGAAATTAAATATTGAGCCATATATTTGTGTAGGGCCGATAAAGTTTGATCTTTTACGTGAAAAAATTCATGCAATAATCAAATCACCATTTATTCAGTTTGAAAAAACAACATTATCCAGAAGTCTTACTGATTCTTATGATGAATTAGGACTACATGTTTTTTATGATGAATCAGATAGATGTGAAGCAGTTGAAATTTTTACAATATCAGATCTGTTATACAGAAATGCTCCTATATTTGATAAATCGCATAATGAGAACTTGAAGTATCTTGACAAGATAGATTCTTCCACTGAAAAAGATGATGTTTCTATTATCTCTTATTCGCTTGGATTAAGTATATTTTCAGAAACTGGAATTTATAACCCAGATTCAAAAATCAATAGCGTTCTTGTATTTCGAAAAGGTTATTATGATTAATTCATCTTTCTCTTAAAACTAATTCATAAAATTTGTTCAATCCTTTTTATCGGATACAGTAAGTTGAATCATACTTAAGTATTGTTATACTATTGGAAGGTGCCATAAGACGCTCAAAGTATCAATGATACCAAATCAAATCTTGATAAATTTTAGGCGTTGAATACTGGCTATCGTCCACACCTCTTAGGGATTATAAACCATCCCAGACTATCCCTGTAATTTTTCGCTTAAAATGTTTAAAATAGGTCCAGTTATTCTTCTGGGTACTTACCCTCTTGGATATACCCAGCACAGTTTACATGAATGTGTTTCTTGAACCCAAGCCAAGATCCTAAAACGATTTCACCACCATGTATGCTAAGATTAAAACTACTGGTAGTTCCTCTATTGAAAACAATGGTGTTACTCCCAGCTTTTGTATCATACAAGATCTTTTTCAAGGCTGGAATTTTTAAGCGCTTAATTATTTTTCCAGTATTGTATTCAGAAACCGTCATTTGCTTTCCTTCAAACTTCACAAGAAGCACTTTGTTTTTGTACAATGAATCAAGGCGAACATTCTGAAGCTGTACTTTGAAGTCTCTAAAACTTTTCACAAGCCATTGATAATCAAGACAAATCAGCCCCAAGGCTGTCATGAATATCAATATTAGTGCCGATATATTTTTAATTTTAATTTTTTGTTTCATAGAGCAGTAATGCAAAAGCACCCTTCAGAAACAGGCTGCCATGTCCTGATATTTTTGGGCAAAGGTTTCATTCAAACTCTTCCTTCTCCTTTTTTTTCTTCAGGTAGTACGCTCTGTTTTGTTCTTTGATTTTTCTTTTGTTTGCTTCCCTATACTTTCGCTTTTTTTCTAAGATGGTGTCCCTGTTTTTCTGGTAATAGCTTTTGGCTTTTTCAATGAACTTTTCTGGATCAGCTTTATATCTTTCTATGCTTCTTTTTTTCTCATATTCTGGATGGTTCTTTTTCCACTCTGCATTTTGTTTTGATAACTTTTCTTTATTTTCTATCCAGTACTTTTGTTTCAGAGCTTTAATATGTTCATTATGTTTTAGATAGTATGCTTTTTTCCTTTCAGCTCTTTCTTCAGGAGTGAGCAATATTCTTGGCTCTGATTTACGATACCTTTTATTAATTATTTGTTTGCATTCTGTGCAAATGTAACCTTTAGTGAGTCTTGGGGCTATATGACCATGCTTGCAAGGTCTCCCTGTAAAGTAATGGACATGTCCAGCTTCTTTTGCATCAGATGGATTTGAGTGCATCTGCTCTATCGTGAGCTTATCTTTGCCATAGGTTTTCATTGTGGTTTACTGCTGATCTTCGTCGGGAGTTGCAAAAGTAATTTGGTTTTTATTAATGAAGATTGTTTTATGCCTGATAGGATTCTTATCAGTACCAACCTCATTTAAGGTTGCATCAAATACAACAAGAAATGGCTCATTGGTATTTTCTAAAAGGTCACTCAAACGGTCATGACCTGGGTCTCTTTTTATGTTGACCTGTCCATTAACGGTGGAACCATCTATCATTTTTATTCTTACTATACGGCTTATAATCTCTTTTTCGATTTCTGGTGAATTCATAAATACCTCCTTTTGAAATAGGTTTATAATTCCATACAATATATGACCCGATATTTCAATTGGTGAAAACACTTAGTTTTTATGGGGATAATACTTTATGCTTAATGATAACAAAAAAATCATCGATCACAAAATAAGGTCAATATTATGTCGGGCTTTGATTTTGATGACCTGTGGCTATTAATAATAATCCTATGCTTTTTGATTTCTGAAAAGGGCTGATTTTAGCCAGAAGTGTTCAGTCAAGTTAATATATTAAAGACCTGAATTTCAGGAATCTCTTTTTTAAATAGTTTGATGTATAAAGTGGAATTTCATAAATTCAAATTTAGTGTATAAAGTAAAATGAAAAGCTTTACATGGTGAAGAAAATAATGGTATTAGTTTCATTAAATTCTTGATCTAATTTCATTATAGTCGATTCACGCTCAATTTTCTTTTTGTCTCCAGTTGGATAATTAAAATCTGTATAACATTCTGATTTGTATGACTTATTATTAGGGTAATACTATGAGTATTGAACAAACAATCGTATATAGTACAACCATATATAAATTAGCATCGTTAGGTGTCGGAGCACTATTTTGCATCTTAGGTTTTTATCTGTTTAAGTTAGGAATTTGGGGGCAAGCTGGAGATCTGGATGTCAAATTTAAAGATACAAAATTAGTTTTAAAAAGTGCTGCACCAGGTACTTTTTTAGCCTTATTAGGTGCATTCATTATTATTTTTACAATTATTCAAGGCATGAATTACAATTGGAAATCCAATAGTGAGGGTACTTCTATAAGTAATATGGGTCAAAAACCACCATTGCCATAGGAGGGTATAATGAAAGAATTACTCAAAATATCCACTTTTATATTGGCCGTATTGTTCACAATAACTGCATTTGCTGATTTGTCGAATAAAACTTATGTAAAGGCTAAAAAAGCATATTCTGAAAACAAATGGCAAGAAACGATTAATTTACTTATCGAATATAAGAATTTTGATTCTAAATATTTAGAGATGAAAGAGAATAAAGACAAACTTTCAAAAATAAATGAAGTTATTTCATTTTGTCAGTTGAAACTACCAAAGCCTAAAAAAAAGGGAGGAAAGAATGTCGTTCTTACTGTAGCTGCAATGAAAACAAAAGGAGCCAAGCCGAAACCTCAACCTAAGTTACCCTAACAAAGCTAATGCAGACTGCACCAAGAACTCCTCAGCAAATTAGTAGCATTCATGACGGCTGAGACTCAGCCATTATTGTTTAAATATAAAAAATCGATTCAACAGATATCGCCTGGATTAAACACCCTACATACTAAAATGTAATATTTATTGTCCTGCGATGCGAGATTTTAGCCAGAAGTAAACGCTTTATATTTTCTCGATTTGATCTGTCAGACCTTATAAAAATGTAAGGGGCGGGATGCAATTCTGAAACCTTTATCCCGCCCTTTACATCATAAAAACGTTACAACAGTAATTCAGCACCTTTGCACGCAATATCAATTAGTTTAGAAAAAAGATCAGCTATATTGTTTATTTTTTCTGCAATTTCTTCCAAGTCATCTGATTTCTCAGAAGCAGTTTTAATGACTGCTTTTAGTTTTTTTGAAATTGATTCTATTTCTGTAACTCTTTTTTCAAGTTCTCTATAAATCAATTCATCTTCAAAATCGTCAAGGAAAATAAACGCATCTTCAAGTTCTTTTTTTGCTGGATGGCCAGCGGTTTCTTTAAGGACTTGAATTTCTTTTTTAACACTTCTGATTTTTTTTAAAACCGCCAACTTTTCAGTATTAGCCATTGTTTTGTCCTCCAATTATATCGTTTGCTTTTCAATTTTATCTTTAAGGTCTTTTGCCGCTTCAACTTCATCAACCAATGTCTCAATAACTTCAATGGTATCTTTTAAATCCATCTTTTTTTCTATTTTTGTTATTAGGACCGTATGGGCTGCACGTAGGTCTGTTGCTGCTTTTTTTGATTTGTCTACAAACATCAATATAGATTCAATGATTTTTAGCTTTTCTAAAACCCATATTGATGTAGACAGGGGTTGTTTGTACCCAGCTGTTTCATACCAGGTTTGCAAATCATCCCTTTCGGCCTGTAAAATTTCCAAACTGTTTGGGCCGGCATAAGTTTCTAAAAAGGCAATTATAGTATTGGTAATTTCCTCAATTGCTGGATCAGCTTCTTGGACAGCCGTTTTAATAGCGGTATGCTGTTTATTTTTAATATACACAGAAGCGGTCCCTTTCAAAATAGCTGCTACAGTACCACCAAATAGTGTTACTGAGGATTTTGCAGTTTGGTTGTATTCCTTTATAGAATAATCCAACTGAGAACCCAATTTTTCTACGCTTGCTTGTGTATCGCTTGTGTAACTATCTGATGATAGCTTATCAAGAATGCCTGAATAAGAGCGTAATATCCTACATGCGGTATCAGCCCTTTTTCCCAATGCAACCAACCGTTTTTGTTTTTCAATGCCTTTTTCAATCATACCAAAAGCATTTTTTCCATTGACTGCGCTTGATGCATTCGTGAGTTGATTGTTGAGGCTGAGATCCGCATGAGCTTTCACTACAGCCCCTGGATATTCACTATATGTGTTTGATGCCGCAGAGAACTTTTTAATCTCTCTGATTTGCGATTCAGTTAGAAGTTCAACACACCCGGTCAAACAAAATGTTAAGAGAACTGAGAAAGCTAACCATTTAAACCTATTTTTCAATTTATTTACTGATACAATTTTGATCATTTTCTTTACTCCATAATAAAAAATAATTAATAAGAATGGTCTCTTTTCTGTTCCATGTCGAGACCAAAACATGGTGCTTTCGCACTAATTCCGTCTAATTACGTCTTCTCAAAGACAGGGATTTTCCAGGCTTTGAGACCGTAGTCTTTAGCCCAGAGTTGGTTCCCGTCCTTGGTATAGCGCCAAGCACGGAAAATAAATCCAACAATCCGCCGGTTTTTAGATTTATGCTTCATGATCTAAAATCCTTATCGAGGATTTTTTATTGACAAATTGGTCTCAGAATGTAAAAAATGAAGATATTGTAAGTATAATCATTGTTTTACACAATGGGCAGCAAACCATTTTCAATTAAATTATTGAAAATTATTTTCGATACAATCCAGTCCTCAAGCCGGATAATATTGATGCTGCAAAAAAAATAAATAAAGAGCATTACGAGTGCTCTTTTTTTATTTGTATGAACCAATGCTGCTCACTCTATTTATAGCAGCATCAGTCGATACATTAAATATGGTTTGTATATCAAAAGCAGCTTTGCCTTGATCAAGTAATGAAAAAACATGTATTGCAGGCATCAACGCACAAGCACTAAATGTGTTTGCTTGGCACTCAGGGTCTTTATAGGGCGGTATGTTTTTTCTGTGCATTATAATATTGGGTTTTTCTTTTCGTATGATTTTTTCGAAATGGTTTGAATGCAGAACTATGTGACCAACCTCGTGCATAATCGTAAAACGGGCTCTCCTGTCACCGTTGTGCAAAGCCTCGTAGGTTCTTTCTGAAATTCTCAGAACTTTTTCTTCAAAATCAACCTCTGCTTCTAATCCATAGGTTAATTCAACAATTTCCCAAGTAAACTTTAATTTAGAAAGTTTAAATTCAAGAAAGTCTATAACCGGAAACTCTCCCATGCTGAGCAGGAGTTCTGGATAAAATTTATTGATAAATTGATCTGCCACAACTCCTACTTTTTTCCAGCTTGTTGGCGGAACCGGTTGAACTTTAGCCATCTTCTTCTAATCTCCTTTTCTTTAAAATTTCTTTTATTTTTTCCCACTGATCGTCTCCTAAATGTTCCATTTGTCTTGCGAGACTCAAAGCTGTATCTGAATGGTTTTTATTTAAACCTTTCAAATCTAATTCAATATATCCTTTATCTTTATCAGACAGATTTAACAAAAGGTTAAAATCAACGTCTAAAAATTTAGCCAATTTAATAATATCGTTTTTTGAAGGTGGTTTTCTATTGCCGCGCTCAATATCAGAAAGATAAACTACAGACCATCCCATAATGTCAGATACATTTTTCAGATAAAACCCCTTCTTTTCACGAAATCTCCTTAAGGCTTTACCAAAGTTAGTCATTTTTTAATTTCCTCCTTGTTTTAGGTCGTAACTAATTTAGCTGTTACGCTTATTAAATTAATCATGTTATTTTGATTGTCAATAAAGAATATTAACTAATAAAAATAATGCTATATGTGTAATACTAATTTAGCTATTATGCTAAATAGCATAATATAATACTTAAAGTCAAGTCGCTTTTTCAAGGTGTTGACTATGTCTATCTATCTGCTCAATTAATCTGTGTTCTCGGGGTATTGACTATTATTAATATTCTGAAGATTTGAAAACAGTAACCAGGTTCTCGCTATCCCTTGTACATAATTTTATGTATCCTCCTGTCGATCCAAGTAATATACAAAAACAATAGGAAGGCTGCACTCCATCCACAAACCTGACTCAAAATTGTTGGCTTTACCCCTGGCAATATTCTTCCAGGGATGGGTATTTTTCCCTTCATATCATTTCAGATTTTAATCGAAAACTCGATTTAATATATCGCAGGCATTATGGTTGGCGGTCAAAAATTCTATTGAAATGTGGGGAGCAGGATAGGTATGTTGATGGCTGAAATATATATCATAATTTTATGTGTTTTTAACGATAAAATCGGCAAAATATAACTGCCCCCCTCTCCAGAGTAAAATCTGGAGAGGGGGGCAGTTATAATTCAGATATTGAAATTGGTATTTTAAAAACGATAATTATAAATCCTAACGTGTTGGTAGGAACCAGTTATATAGCCCCCCAGACCGCAAAGGTCAGAGTCATAACCTCCTATGACCAGCAATTTATCGATTGTTTTCACAGTCAGGTCAGGGGAATTCTCTAAAACAACAGCGTTGCCTTCTTGATTATCGACTAAATAATCAGCGAACCTACAGGTCGAAAACCTAATGGTGTTCACAGAAGACCCTATGAGAAATATTTTAGAATTTTTATCATCAGAATCTGGATATACAAATCCGATGGTTCCTTCGATTCCTTCTTCAATCATCGAAAAAAATGATATTTTTAGTTCATCGCGTCCAAGTTTTTGTAGCTCCTCATTAAAAGAATTTAACCAATCACCATAATCGATATTTTCTTTGGATACCGGTTTCTCTGTCACAGGTTCTGGCTGTTCTTTTTTTTCCTTTTTTCCCGAAATTTCTTTAAGAAAATAGTCAAGAGCATTCTCATCGTATATGAGCCGTAAAAAATTAATGCTTTTTAGATTTTCCGTTTTACCATCCAGAATGATAGCAGTATCTATCAAGCCCATAAACTTTGTCAACTTGACATTAAATAACGATTTGGGTGCAACTAAAAAATCCATATAAGCTGGAATTTGTAAATTTTCATTATTTAATACCACAGAGACTCTTACTTTATCCGCTCCAGAAAGTTGCTCATGTATTTCAAACTTTACGTCTGATATGAAATCATTGTCATCCAGTGCATCTTCCAAATCATCATTTACTTTAATGTTTTCTTCTTTTTTAAGCGCTTTAGTACTTTTTTTATGCCTTTCATTGTACTCGGCATCACCACCTGAGGCTGGCATAAACAATAAATACGAGATATCACTGAAGGTACATTCTTCAACTTCATTTATGGAATTATTTGACATGAAAAATACAATCACGCCGACTATGCATAATAAAAACCAGATTGCACATCCAGTTTGCAAACAACCTGGATTATTATCATCGCTCATTTACTGTCTCCTAATTGCAACTTTTTAAGAATCAAAAAAAATCCAAACCAATTTAATATCTATTATTTCTTCACTGCGAAAAATGCTATCACGCTAAGAACAAAAAGAATGATAATCGCTATGAAATCAAAGCCAACCAACAAAATAACATAAA
The DNA here is from genome assembly GCA_033852015.1 of Desulfobacula sp. Taxonomy (GTDB): domain Bacteria; phylum Desulfobacterota; class Desulfobacteria; order Desulfobacterales; family Desulfobacteraceae; genus Desulfobacula. Next base: position 26,675 of record JAWSVH010000030.1, on the reverse strand, counting down.
GTAATAGGCCAATTAGTATAACAATCAGGCACCCGCATCCCCAATCTCTCCCGCCATCCTTATCAGACATTGGTATCAATCCCTTTTAAACATTTTAAATAAACATTGAAATTTTTACCGGATAACTTCATGAAAAAAACCTTATAAAAACCTGCTCAATAGCCTTATCAATTTTTTCCATATAGGCTGCGATCGGTTGGTTGAAAGAATCCTGGTATAGATCTTCACAAAACTGATATAAATTTTGTTCTTTGCCTGTCAGGGTACTCAAACCCTGAATATAATATTCATCTCGTTGGGTAACGATTATTTGAAATATTCTATCAACTATTTGATAAATGAGATCTGACTCATCATATCTTTGTCGAGATTCTAATAGGCCCATAATAGGGTTTTCAACAATCTCTTGATCAGGATGTGTAATGTTTTTTAGATTTGCGACATGCTTAATCTCTTCCAAAGAGCTAACTTCCATTTTATACATGACATAATTTAAAAAGATGGGCTTGAACATCGTCTCGATAATTATCCCTTGAGTGGCCTCAGCGCCAACAGTATCTGTTAAAATACGAGAAGCCTTTTTCAATAAAACGTTCAATATTTCAAAGGTAACATATTCACTTTGAAGAGATTTGGTTAACTCTCGGTGGAATCCTCTATCTTGATTAATCTTTACCGGAAAATTTATCGCAAAAGAGAGCAGTGTACAGGCTGCTTGATTTGCCTTTTTGTTGTCTGGATCACCCAAAAGGGATTTATTTTCTTTGTCCATCAAATCCCGCAAAGTTCTAAAGTAATTTCCCTTTGGAGTGGGAAGATTAGAGACTAACAAATTCTCTGCTTTTTCAAACTCAGATAGTTCAGCACAATTATTCCGCCAAAATTCACCAAGCTTAACAATCATAGATTCAAAAGCATTTGGATCAAATTTGTGATTTGTTGCCTGAAGTTTGAATTCTTCATTATCAATTTTAATAAACAATTCATCGCCTTTTTTAGAATAAGAGGCATCATACAATTTTTCATATGAAATACTCTGTGGTTCCTCAAATGCAAAATTTCGCCAAACAATCCTATCTTCACAGAACCCCAAGCCATCTTTGCCTGAATTCAGAATGGTGGTATCTATAAATCCTAAAAGTTCCCCAGGATCAGAAAGATTACAATTCTTACAAAAATTCTTTCTCTGCTTCATTGTCATTTGTTTGAAAAGTAATACTTTATCAGAACCAAAACACTGTTGAAGCTCTTTGATTTCAGTGCCTATTGTTTCCGTTGATCCTGATTCGGTTGTTTCCGAAGATGACGGAGTTTCACCCCCCTCCTTATTGTTTTCGTGCAAACTTGCAACAATTTCAGAAATCATATCAATCACAGTAGCAACAGCTTCTATTGACGGCATGTTGATGTCTAAAAAATCAGTGTGATTAAGCGAAATTGTTTTTCCAGCCATGGAGATTTCTTCGATGTTTCTGAGATGAACATATTTACCAGGTTCGGCAATAGCTTTTGCCACAACGCCAATTGTTGTAAGCATTAAACCCTCTTTAGCTCCTCCAAAAACAGTATTATCAATTAAAACAATTACTTCGTTTGGGTTGGTGTCAATACCGTATGAATTAATAGCATTAGCTAATTTTTTTTCTGGGATATTTGGCGCAAAGAAAATTTTAGGATCTTTAATTTTGTTGACATATTTCCGAACATATTCTTCCATTTTTTCCTCCGTATAAACACAAATGAAAATCGATTTGTTTAGAATTTAAACATCTCGATACCATATATCAGTGCTAATTTATATAAAAAAATAACACTTATCGTGGGTTTATATATATGGGCCATCATTTTAATATCTGCAAATTAAGGAGATGGCTTTATGTCAAACGTTTTAGAGAAAATTGGAAAGCACATCAAAGATTTGAGGAATGGAAAAAACCTCAGCCAGCAGGCTTTAGCTGAACTTGCCGGGATGAGCTATAAATACCTGGGAGAAATAGAACGTGGTCAGGTCAACTTGTCTGTAGAAATCTTAATCAAAATAGCCCAAGCACTTCAGGTAAATGCCGGTGATCTTCTTAACGATATTATCGACGATGAAACTAAAACCATGGCCAAAGTAAAATCCTTATTCTCAGAACTTTCAAAAAAAGATTCTGATGCTGCCATTGAAATTCTTCAGGCGTTTTATAAGAACAGAAAACAATAAAAGATAGTAAGTTTATAGTTTAGAAGATCTTATCCCGAAAAAATAATGGGTAAATCCTTGCGGAGATATTTATTAAGGGAAAAATCTAATTCATTTATTTTTCAGTATATTTGCAAGTTGTCTTTCCATAATTGGAACATCCAAGAAAACGCCCGAATTTACCAAACCGCTCAACCATAATCCCATCGGAACAAACTCTGCATGCTTTGACTGTATGATCGCATTTGGGATTTCTACAATGATAATATGAACCATTTTTAACCATGGGTGCCTTATTACAGGAATTACATGTAAGAGGCTTGAAGTTGCAGAAAGGATAATTGCCACAACCAAAGAAAAACTGACCATCATTCATAACCCGCATGGTAATCTTCCCTGTTCCGCAAACAGGGCAACTTCCATAGTCGGGGGGTGCAGATTCAGCCCCCTTGGTAAAAAATTCATTAAAGTGGTACTTGGTTTTATCTTCCGTAATTTCTTTTATAAAAGTGGATTGAGCATCGACATCATAAAGAACAAAGGTATGATTTTTTGTCCTGGTAAGGGCAACATAGAAAAGTCTTCGTTCTTCAGCATATTTATAAGGTTCTTCTGATGGCAAAACCAGATCCAACAAAGGGTCATCATTTATCCTCGATGGGAATCCATATTTAGCATTATTAACATCCAAAACAATTACAAAATCGGCTTCTTTACCCTTACTACCGTGGACCGTATCAAAAATAATAGTATTTTGAGGATATGCTGCTTGAAGGTTTTCAAAATGATCAGGTTTGGCAAATCCATAACGCCCAAGGATATATATGATTGCTGGGTCTGGGTGGATCTCTTGGATTTTTTCCAGGCACTTATTTACAGCCTCTCCCTTGTCCTTGTAATATCCTACCAATGTAATTGCATTGGTTGAGATACTTTTTTGAGCAGTGATTGCTTTTTTGAGTTGTGCCGGATTTTCCGTAATAAATGTTTTTGAAAAGGTATTGATCTTATCATTGTATCGGAATGTTTTGTCCAACAGAATCTTTTCGGTGTGACCAAAATGCTGCTCAAATTTCCCGGTATAATTAATGTCAGATCCGCTAAATCTGTAAATACTCTGCCAATCATCGCCTACACATGTCAATACGGCATCATCCCCATGATCAACAAGAGATTTTACAAGTTCTGCTCGGATGGCAGATATATCCTGAAATTCATCGACCAAGATGTATTTAAAGCGTGGCCTATACTGCCCGGATCTAACAAAATCTGTTGCCTTCCGGATCATATCGCTGAAATCCACAGTATTTGTCCGATTTAGTTCTGCCGTATATTCAGAAAGAATTGGTTCAAAGATGTCTAAAAAAGCATGACAACGCGTTTTCTCTTGATGCTGACTGGCTTTTTCTCTTACCGTTTCAAAAGAGTATCCGGACTGCTTGAATAAATCCAAGAAATTTACAATGAGTTTAGTAAGCAGAGTGGCTTTCTTCTCTTCTCCTATTTCATTTAATAATGCCAGAAGGTCTTCAAATGACATGGGGGAGAACTGGACACCTTTTTTCTCAAGTTTTGTGTATAGCAGATCCGTGAGCGTCCCTTCCTGCATTTCATAACTATATGTTTCGACAAGAGTCGTCTGATTTTCTTTATGAAGCTGCCTTTTCCAGTTCATGTCGATTTCATATTTAAACTGGTCAACGAAGGGGGCTGTTTTTCCGTTTTGGTTAATTCCAAAATGTTCAATGTAAATATCATATTCCGGCAGATAGAAATCAGGTTGATACTGGGTCTTATCAGCGGATGCAGTATCGTATTTATAAGGGGCTTCGTATTGGTATTCAATCCCATTAACAAACAGAAAATCAGCAACAACAACTTCTTCAAAACTTTTAAGCTGTTCCTGCTTCAAAGAGGTCATCCCTGTTCTTTTTTCCACCCATTGAAGCCTTGATTTAAGGGAACGAACGTCCCCTTCCTTTAAAACCGAGAAATACTCGCCCTGTTCCTTGTAATCGAATTCACTTTTATGGGGAATCAAATGGGTGACAAAATAATCTATTACCCGCTGGTTGTATGCTGAATCTTTTTGAGTCAATTCTGCAATGATACGGTTGATTAGCGAATCAAACTCGGAAGGATCTTCCTGAAGTTTACTGACTCGAGGCTTTTTACCAGTTGCTGTACCAATAATATCTAAACCTAATTTATGGAAGGTATTGGTCTTAACGCCTTCAATATAGGGCAACTTTGCTTTGATCCTCTCGTTGGTTTCTTTGCTTGCTTTTTTGCCATATGCCAAGATCAATATTTCATGAGGTTTGGCCAAACCAGACTGAATAAGATATCCTGTTTTTGCGATTATTACAGAAGTCTTCCCTGAGCCAGCCCCTGCTAATACAAGATTGTTATCCTCATTGACAACACAAGCCATCCGCTGACTTTCCGTTAACGGATCGTTTTCTACGGTATCAAAATAATTACTATATTTTTGGAGCTCACGGGTTATGATTTTCTGATTTTCACCCCCTCGAAGGTCATGGGCTTCAGAGTATAAATGAAGGTATTTTTCAACTCTTTTGCTCTCGTTATATGGGAGGCTCTTAAGCATAAATTCATTATTAAGCTTTTGATATATCTTTTCACTTTTTTGTATCCATCGTTCAATTTTACTGTGCCTGACGTAGTTGCCATTAAAACTGTTTTTAAAGGCCTGGTAACTATCTGAAATCAAACTGCAATATGGTAAAAGTTCCTGTCTATGAAAATCTTGGATACCATTGATGATTGAATCAATTATTGCTTGAGAATATTGTTTTTTGATACCAGAAATTTTATGCGACGACCCATTTGTAGAAGCAGGGAAGACGATATTCGTCCAGAAAAGGCATTTATCCAACTCCGGCCTGGCCATGATCTGCGCATATTTCAACTTTTCAGACCCGGAAAAGACCGCACTATCAGTAATTTTAGATTCATGATTCCATTGGAATGTAACAAGACGGTAGAACCAGCTTAGAGGAATGTCTGTCATATTTTACCTTATAGTCCGAGCACACAATGAAAATTAAAGAACGTACAAAAAAAAAGAGTATCCCGCTATCATGGATTTTGCCAGAATAATTTTCTGTGGCAAACATTAATCAATATCTGCAATCATCACTGCCTTGGACAATCTTTGGCGGGGGATATTCCTTCAGCCTTTCCCATAGAGTCTTGATGATCATTTCTGACGCTGTATCAACATCGATAAGCGAATCGCCTGCAATTTTTTTGCAATTCTCAAGCAGCTTGGATTCTTTTTCCCAAAACCCAAAATCATTCCTTATAGACATTCCAATACCAAAATGAAAATTGATCAGTCCTTCTTCAGTTGAATTTTTAATCTGATGTTTAACTTCAATAGAGAGATTCGAAAGAAGTCTATTAACAGCTTCAGATATTGTTATGGGAATTTCTTTGTCTTCAGTCATTAACCCCACTCATTAATTAAGTTCAGCATAAAGCCTCAGCTAAATTATCGGCATCTAACTTTTATTTTTGATCACTCTTCACCGAGACGTTCCTACCTGATAAAGCATAACCCATATTTTCTAAATCCTATAACCTGTTTATTTATCCAATATTTTATTGAAGATCAAATCCTTTTCTGATAGCAAAGACTATTATTATTTCTTTTTGAATAAGGAGAAAAAATGTCTGAAAAAGAATGCATTTCATGTGGAGAACATTTTGAAGCGGAAGATGGTTCCGAAGTAGATGAATATTGGTATTGCGATGACTGTACTACGCCAATAGATTGTAATGGTTGCGATCTTGAATTTACGATCAGCGAATTTGCACATATTGATGATGAATATATCAAACACGATAATCTTTGTCCGGATTGCAGTGAAAAGCAACTATAAATTCTATTATCGAATCGGCTCGTAAAAATCAGGGGGTATATTACTTTTTCAGCCCCCAAAACCACAAAGCAGTTATTATGTGGTGAAGACTAATTATGGATATACAGATTAAATTTGATTGTTCAGAAGTGGATTGGCAGCTTGTTGCTGATACATTAAAAGATGTAGGGATGGGACATCACGCGCCAGGCTTACATAAAAAGGCTTTTGAAAACAGCTATGTAACTGTTTTTATATATCATAAAAGCAAGCTTATCGGTTTTGGTAGGGCTATCTCCGATGGTGCCTATCAAGCGGCGATCTATGATGTGGCTGTTCATCCTGATTTTCAGAAAAGAGGTATGGGAAATATCATCTTAAAAAATATTCTATCCAGATTACCCGAATGTAATATAATCCTGTACGCATCTCCAGGAAAAGAAGGGTTTTATACTAAAAACGATTTTAGGAAAATGAAAACGGGCATGGCACATTTTACCAATGCTGAAACAATGGCAAGAAAAGGATTTACAGATTAAATATACGACCATGAAACAAACCTATCTACATCGCCCAAATTTATCAGTTAAAGCAGAGTTTGCCTCTGAAAACGGTTCCGATTTCCGTTACCGACTTGAAATGATAAAGGTTGAAGCAAATGACCGCCCAAAAACTGTCTGTGCGATTATGCAAAATCCCAGTTATGCTGGGATAGAACATGCAGACAAATCTGTTCAGATATTGGAAAGAGTCGTCTTTGAAAAAAGGCTTGAAGAATTTGAAGGAGTTGAACGGCTGATCGTTGTTAATCAATTTGCTTATATCCAAACCAATGATTTTGTCGGGAATGATGATCAAATCGGCAGCAGAAATAATACTGCCATATCTGAAGCGTTTGAAGAATCAGATATTATATTGATTGCATGGGGTAAGGATAATGGTTTTACGGAAAGAAAAAACTACATTTTGAATCTTCTTGAAACTATGAGAGGCAAACCAATATTCCAAACAAGTAGCCACCCTTCAAGGATGAAATATGATGGCTTTATACAACCGTTTGTCCAAGCATAAAAATCCTGTCATAAAACCCCGGCAATACTACCACCCACAAAGCCAATTCTAATCTCTTAAAATCGGCGTGAACTCCCATCATGGATGGATTTAAAACAGTTTATTTCATGAAGTTTATAAAGATTGTGACTTGGAACTTTATGAAATATGGTCAATTATCTATATCTCCAATAAAATTTACCGGGGAATTGATTCATTTAAAAATGCCTTGTCCCATATAGGTGAATTTCACATTAAAGATTTAAAGTTTGATTTATACTATATGTTGTGGTGTATTATTTTTGAAAAAATATCCGGAGTTACAGGGAAAGTTATCAGGTGTCTCTCTTGTTTAGTATGGAGTTGCTTTTTAAGTAGTCCTCTCCTAAATCCCCCTCGGTTTGATCTGCCAAGACTTCAGAAATCTCATTAAGATTTGATCTGATCATTGATATCTTGAGCGTGTTCTTGCGGTTAGCCATTAGATAATTATCATTAACTGTCAAATTTAGCATTTCAGAGTCTCAAATGTCTTGAAATGATTCTATTTATACAGAGTCATTATTGTATAATAATTTCTTTACAGGTAAGGTTTATATTGTTATTGAAATTAATACATTAGCAATACACTCAGATTTTAAACTATTCAAAGGTAAACAATGAGCGAAGATCAAAATCAAGATAAAATCAGACAAGAACTTGCTGCTGATGGAAGTGAAGCTGGGGTTGAATTAGAAGCTTATAATCCTTTCCCTTTTGATGCAGATAAAATTTCTATTTCTGATAAACGAGTTCCTTTTGAAACATTAACTCGTAGATTAAAACAAAATACCATTCAAGCTCCTTCAATTCAACGAGGCGCTGGCTTATGGGGTAATGATCAACAAAGTCGGCTCATTGAATCTTTAATGCTTAAAATTCCTGTCCCGCTTTTTTATGTAGCCGAGGAAGAAGATGTTGTTTGGAAAGTTGTTGATGGCCTTCAACGCATCACAGCAATCAAAAGGTATGTAATTAATCAGGAATTTGCATTAAGTGGTCTAGAATTTCTGAATGCTTTAGAAGGTTGTAAATTCGATCAGTTGCCTCAAAAATTTCAAACCCGTATTTTGGAGACGGAATTTCAATTCGCAATCATCAACCCTTCAACGCCACAAAATGTTCAACGCAATGTTTTTAAAAGGCTAAACACTGGTGGATTGCCACTTACGCTTCAAGAGATAAGGCATGCTCTTTATTATGGGCCATCCGCAGATTTACTTTCAAAGTTAGTTAAATCAAAAGAATTTAAAAAAACAACAACTGGAAGCATTAATGATAGCCGTATGGCTGGTAGAGAACTTATCTTAAGATTTTTTGCGTTTTTTATTCGTGGTATCGAATCTTATCCTAAAAATGAAGATATGGATGGTTTCCTGAGCGAAACAATGCAAATAATAAATCTTATGCCAGAGTTAGACCCAAAAGACCTTAACCATGCAATTAATGGAGAGACAAGCAATCTTACAATTAATTATCGAACTCACGAAGAATTAGAAAAATATTTTACAATAGCAATGAATAGAGCATATACACTATTTGGCGAGTATTCATTCAGGAAATCGGTACCCGGTCGGTGGAAGACTAGGACTCCGATAAATAAAGCATTATTCGAAACATGGTCTGTCATTCTATCCGAGTTGAAAACTGACAAGTTTCAACTTATTTTAAATAATAAAAAACGATTTTACTCATTGCTTGAAGCCGCTACTTATGAATCGATCACTGATGAATTAGCAAAATATATTTCAAGGGATAGCCATAAATATCAAGGAGTATTAAAAAGATATAAAATTTTTAAACAAATTATTGATATTGCTATAGGTGAGTATAATTTAGAAGGCTCATTATCTCTAATAAAAAAAGAATATCGTATTACTAACGCTCTTAAAAAAATATTAAACAATGAAATCTTAGAAGATACCAAAAGAGAGTGGGAATAAATTTATGATTAACAAATTACATATCCAAGGATTTAAATGTTTTGATAATGAAAACTTTACAATAGCTCCTCTTACTTTATTATCAGGCTTAAATAGTTCCGGGAAAAGCACATTCATTCAGGCTATTAGGTTGGCTTATGGACATAAAGACTCTTCTAAAGGACCACTTTCTGAATTGGTGTCAACTTTGCATAGTAATTTTAAGATCAATTTGACTTCTGGGAACAGCCGATTTTCATTCAAATATCCTTATTCAAAAGTAACTGATTATTCAAACAATGTCCCTAATTTGATTTCATATATATCAGCTGATAGATTAGGCCCCCAACTGCATCTTCCCATTTGTAGTGATAGGAGTAAAGGTATCAATGTAGGAGTAAAGGGTGAGTTTGTTCTTGATTTTTTGGAATATCATTTTGAATTAGCTGGATTATCTAAAATTCTTCAAATACCTGAAACCAAAAGTTCAGGGGTTTACAATAACATTGCAGCTTGGTTGAGTATGATTTCACCGGGAATTAGATTTGAATGGGAGACCATCCAAAAAGCGGATATAATTCGAGCTGAATATAGTGGACATCGTCCAAGTAATGTTGGTTTTGGTATATCCTATACATTGCCAATTATTGCAAATTCTATAGTCTATGCAGCACTTGTTGCTAAATATAAAAATAAATCTGCACTAATTATGTTAGAAAATCCGGAGGCACATTTGCATCCAGCTGGACAAACACAGTTAGGTATATTTCTTGCGAAAGTTGCATCCTGTGGTGTTCAATTGATTATCGAAACGCACTCTGATCATCTCCTAAATGGAATTAGACTTGCTGTAAAAAATAAATTCTTAGGAGCAGAAAAATTAAACTTCTATTATTTTAAGTATGATTTCGATGAGGAAAGATCAATTGTTCATCAGCCCATACTTGACCAAAATGGATATTTCGATGAATGGCCTGATGGTTTTTTCGATGAAACTGAGAAAAATCTTGAGAGACTTCTGTAACTATGTTGAATCTTTTTTTTAATCCTTACACTGGAATAGCTGAAGATGAAGAATCCGGGGAAAAGTGCCTTTTAGCCACTGCTAATGCGTGCAAGGAAATATCAGAAGATACTGATTTGTCTGTTTATGGCGGCGATGAAACAGATTCTGTTCAAACGTTTACCTTAGCTCATGATGATTGTGGGGCTTGGCTTAGACCATCAAGCTTTATAAGAAAATACTCTGGAAGAGAGAAAGATCTAATCATATGGTTTCTTAGGTTATTCGATAAGGGTAAAAGACTATGCACTGAAGACTTCTCAGGATGTGAAGACTGGATTATCAAAGACTTAAACCTCTCAGCACCGATTTTAGAATATGCGGCCAGACAAGATGGAATGGCGTTAACAATAACAGATGATGCAGACTGGAAATTAGATTTTTTTTGTTTCCATGATATATCCAATAAACTTCCTAACCTTCATGGACAAGAAGATTGTTCTCTATTGCATACTTGGATTAAAGAGTGGTTCGCTCGTCACATGTCTTTCAAAAAGATTCTTGAAAGTGAATACAATGTGACGTTTTGCAAAGGTGCGGTGAATACTTGTTTCCCGTCGAGAAGTGAAGAGCAAGGTGTAATTCATGCTTTTGAAGGTTCTAAAGACATGAATTATCAAATCGATAACAATCTAATAAAACCATTTCGAAGTAATAATGGTAATATCCTTGAATTACGATCCTATGGAGATGGGGTTAGAATCTTTTTTACTTTAAATTCAGGTATACCCATTATTGGTGGTTTCTATCGAAAATCTTCAGCAATAAGTCAAAACAAAGCAGGGGAAAATGCTATTAAACGCTTAAAAAAGGAAGGGTTTGTATAGAGGCTTATAAATTATCACTTCTTTTGAACTTGGAACATCACCTGGGAAATCAGGTAGATGTTCGTTGTTGAAATCAGAGTTGATTCTAAAAGTGCTGTTTTTGGGGCTAAAACCGTTAACCTAAGCCTATCTTCGGGGTGTTTTTTGGGGCGTTATCTCATACTATCGACTATTAAGTTGATCTGACAAGAATAATACTGCACATAGTTAATCTATATTTCAAAACCACCGCTTATAATAAACTCCTGAAGCAAGTTGTGCGCCTTGATATTTATTTTGAACGGTGGGAAGGCTGTACCCGCCAGTCTTTCAAAATACTCCTTTGCCTTGCTTTTATCGACTGTGCTTTTTAGTTCATCAAAACGACCATATTCATTAATGTTTAACTCAGTAATATTAGTATTCATCATATTTCTAAGCTTCACTTCATCTAATCCAAATACTTGAACAATGTTGTATATCTCTGCATTCTTGGCATTGAATTGATATTCAGTTACATATTTCTTAAAACTCTTTTTGGGATCAATTTCCACATTTCCACTTTGAACATCGTGAATAAAAATATTGGCATACTTTTGTTCTTCCTGAGTAAGCGAAGCAAAAGATTTATGTAACTCATCAAGTGTCTGTTGCAATTGTTCGCTGTCAATGCCTTCCTGTTTTAGCGTTTTAAGAAATTTTTCAAAGCGTGTGTTCATGTAATCGGCATCTATCACTCCGGTATCTATTTCTGTCAGGTATCCATCAATTTCAAAAGGAACTTCACCAATGCCACCGCCACCGCCGTCACCACCTGATAACTCTTTATAACGAAGTGCTAAAATGAGATAGATTTTTTCATCAAATTTCAACGTTACTACTTTTTTTTCTTTCGCAAACTCGTATTTTAGTTTGTTCCATTTAAACCCCTGGATTTTTGCAGCTTCTAAATACGCATTGAGTTCTTTAAAGAGTTTAGCGAATCGGCCTCGTTCCGAAAGGTCATCAGGAATCTTTTTAAAATCAATAATGCCGGCGTTTTGGAATAGCTTGAAGATCTCATCATAAATAGCATTCATTTGATTTAAGTTGCTTTCCAGCTTTTGGGCAAAAAGACCTATTGCCTTATTGCCGGAATACAACTCTACCGCCCTGTTTATATGCTGTTCCATTGTGTGCGGGTACCTGTAATAACGAATTGTCCCGAAAGGCTTATCAGGGCCGAATAAACGGTTGGTACGTGAAAATGCCTGAATGATATTTTCATATTCACGCACCTTATCCATATACAGCGTATTAAGCCATTTGGAATCAAACCCTGTGAGCATTTGGTCAACCACTATGAGTAAATCTATTTGTTTTTCAGGAGTTCTGTCTATTCTTATATAAGGTGCTTTATGGGCAAGTCTTGCTGCAATATCTTTCTTAAATTTTGAATGGGTTGCCAAAGTGAAATCTTGTTCATATTTTTCGTTGTAATCTTCTAAAATTTCTACAAGACCATCTTCCTTGAATTTTACATTGCCGCCGTTATCAATATTGGGGTCAAACAGGGCCGTAATTTTTAATTCAGAATTTATCCCTTTTATCAATCTGTAATATTCAATGGCTTCGGGTATGTTGCTTGTGGCAAGAATGGCATGGAATTTCCCATCCTGACTTAGTGTTAACCAATTATCTAAAATATCCTCTACAACTTTTTCTTTATGTTCATCACGTTCGTATTGGGACTTTGTCAGGAAATCTTCAATTCCTTTTACATATTTCCCGGCATTGTTTATATATCCCGCCATTTTAACCTTTGAGGCGTTCATGTAGTTGTTAAAGATTCCTTTTTTCTTTGGATCGGCAAAAGCCTCTTTTTCATCGTTTGCTTTGGCTTTTAAAAGTGCAACCGCTTTTCTCAAATCTTTATCCCGGTAGGTTAATATTTTATAAGGGTCAAAGCCCAACACGTTTTTGTCACGAATACCATCGGCAATGCTGTAACGGTGCAATTCATCACCAAACACGGTTGAGGTCGTGTTCATTTTCTTTTGGTTTTCGTCCTGAATAGGTGTACCCGTAAAGCCAAAAAACATGGCAGATGGGAAGGTTTCTTTTATGGTGATAAGCATATCGCCAAAGGTTGACCTATGTGCTTCATCTACAATAAATACAATTAGTTTTGAATTCATTAACTCAATATCACAAGTTTTAAGCCCACCTTCTTCATCATTAATGTTGCTCATTTTTTGAATAGAGGTCACAATTAATGTATTTGCAGGATCTTCGCTTTTAAGTTTGGTGACTAAAACAGCTGTGTTTTCGGTGGCTTGTACATCTTCATTATCGTCGGCAAAACCTTGATATTCCCGCAATGACTGTGTACCAAGCTCAATTCTGTCCATTAAAAAGATTACTTTGTCAGCATCCTTGGAGTTGGCAATTAATTGCGCCGACTTAAAGCTGGTCATGGTTTTACCCGAGCCTGTGGTATGCCAGATATAGCCGCCAAGCAGGTTTTTACTCTTCCAGTCTGTTCTTGAAACCTTGTCGGAGATGGCATTGGCAGCAAAATATTGATAGCTGCGCATTACTTTTAATATACCGTCTGAATCATCGGCAACGGTATAAAAACCGATTAACTGATGCGCCATTGGAATGGACAACAGGGTGGAGGCGATATCTTTCCAGTTGTTTATGGGTTCGTTGTTAAAGTCTGCCCAATGAAAATAAAAGTCTTTGTTAAATTTCCCATCAAGGCCGGGGTTGGCAAAATAGACTGTTTCTTCCGGTTCCATAGCCACAAAAACCTGAACCAGGGAAAATATTCCCGTAAAGATACCTTCATCCGAATATTTTTCGATTTGATGATAAGCCTGACTTACAGCCACACCGCTTTTTTTAAGCTCGATATGTATTACAGGCATACCGTTGATTAAAAGCATGATGTCCCCACGACGGTCGTTCAATATTTTTGATTTACTCTTGAATTTCGGTTGTTGCACTATCTGGTAACGGCTTTGCCCGGCTGCAATTTCACGGCGGTCATATATTTTAAGGCTTATTTCCTTAGCAAAATGCAAGGTGTCGGCAGGGTTATCACGCGTAATAGCAACCGTTTTACCGTTGATAAAGCCATTAAGTTTAAGGGGAGTACGTAGCTCTGTAATTTGCTCAATAATCTGCTGCATTTCACCATCGGTGAGTGGCGTATCGTTTAAACGGTCTATATCTCGATTGTTTTCATAGAGAATAGTAGCCCAGTTCTTTAGCAAATCTTCTTCGCTGGGGTATTTAATAACCTCTTTTTCCCATCCCTTTTTGGATAGTTCATGGATTAAGGCTTCTTCAAATTTGGCTTCGGATGTATAGGTCATTTTTATTTATCCTTAATTACACAAACATTTTTTCCAAACAGGCTTTTTTAATGTTTTTTAGCTTTTCTAACTCTCGTTGGTGGAGAGTGATGAGATTGTCAATTTTCAATAAATACTCTCCAATCTTATCCTGTTCTGCTTTCTCCGGAACTATAATTGGGGTGGATTTTGCCTGCTCAATCGTATAATGTGAAATCGTTCCAATATGAGTAATTCTATTTACATAACGCCTAAAAGCCAAGGTTGAAAAAAAAGTATATAAAAAATAGCCATTGATATTATTAGTTTTTTTTAACCATAGCAAATCTGCATCTTTAAAGTATAAAGGCTTATTAGTTTTCACTAAATATGGGATACCTATTGAACCACCACCAGTTACTAAAAGGTCATTTTTTTGAACGCAACCAGCTTTTTTTGATAACTCTTCATATAATTCAAAAGAGATAAAAGCCTTATTATTCTCTGTGCCTTTATAATCTGCAACTACATCACTCGACCTGAAGAATGGTACACCTGATTCAGTCCATTCATTTTTATGGACACGAGATGCTGATGTAATATCTAACAAATCTCCCAACTTCCTCTTTACCCAAGCCCCCGAAAACCCCCTAAGACGAATTTCAGGAACATCCGCATCATTTTTAGGGAACATTTTTTCGAGCATGGCTTTTTTTATGCTTACCAACTTGTTGTACTTAGCTTGATGCAGGGTGATGAGCTTATCGAGGTGTTGGAAATATGTGCCGATTTGGGATTGTTCGATATTAATTGTTGGGATGTTAAACCCTGTTTTTGACACAAGATTCCAATCAGCACGAGGCATTTTAGTTCCTGTTGATTGATTTGCAACCGTTTCATATGTTGGGGTTTGTATCAAATAGTACACAAATTTACTATCTGTATCATTTGCACGCAAAACCCAGAAATCTCCAACAGCAACACCCTTGAAATTTGGTAAAAGCCAGTTTTTAAGGTAAGGTCGTAATTTCCCATAAAGGACATCTCCTTTATCAAATTCAATTCCTATTTTAGAGCATTCTTTCTGATTAATATTTTTATTAAGCTCACCTCTACAAGAAATAATATCTTCGTATTCAACACTTGGAAGTCCAACTTTTCCGCTAATAGAAGACACTCTCGTTACAATTGTTGAAAATTCCCGATCTTCCCACTCACTATTAAATCCCTTAAAACGAATTTCCGGTATGTTCTTTTTCTCAGCCATATTACTCACCCTTTAACAAAGACTTAAACTCATTAAGCCCCTTCATATCAAACTCATTACCTGTAAGCTCGTCAATCAATGTGGCTAACTGGCTTTCCGTTTCCTGTATCTCCTGGGCTACATGGGCATAAGTGGTAGCATATTTATCGGCAAGGGTCTGTACTTTGGCAGTCAGTTCATTGATAAGCACTGTAGGAAGTTGATTCAGCGATGTAACCAGTGGGCTGATCCATTTAAGTTCCAGCAATTCATGCACCTTCTCATTACTAAGCTTTTCAATGGTTTCTTTGGTTTGCAGGTGAAGCTTTGTTGTTTCTGCTTTTACCTGTTTTTTAAGTTCTTTTTCTTCTGCAATCAGTTCATCCACTTTCAGTATTTTCGCCTCATAAGAATCTTCGGTAAATGTTCTGCTTTCCTTTGCATCGGCCTTGAGCTGTTTGGCTTCTTTTATAACCGTGGCATTTACAAAACCGTCTTTGGCATCCTTTACAGTATCGGCTTCTCTTTCTTCTTCGGTGAGTGAGTCCAGGATTTCGTCATATTCGGCTGTTATCTCTACACGTCGGTTCTCTTTCTGCTTTAACTGCTGTAACTCGTCTTTCAAATAGGTTTCCTGCACCAGCTCAAAGGGCATAATGCGGCCCATCCACCCTTCTTGCACTTCGTGGTCTTTGCCCTTTTTCTTCTTGATAACCATATTGGGGTCAACTTTTATAGTCGCTTCAAAACCTTCGGTCTGTATAATTTCAAGGTCAACCGCTACTTTTGTCCAGTCGTCGTCGAGCAATTGGTAAGCTTCGTATTTATCTATTACTGGAATGACTTTTAACCGTGTAAAAATATCGTTGCTCAGTATGGTTATTTCTTTCTGAATATTCACCGATTCCATATTGGTGATTAGTTCCTTTTTGAGAAAACTATCAAAATCGGCAAAGGATGCAGAAAAACGATTTGCAAATTCTTTGACATCTGTATGCTCTGTAATGGCTTTCTTTACATCGACCCTTTTTAAAGCAACATAATCGCTTGAAGCTTTCAAGAACAAAGCATCCTGTAAACCGGGGAAGGCTTGCCAAAACAGATTAAGTTCATTGAGTTCTTTTCCGGGGATTCCACCATACATGGAAGCGTAAATATCCCAGCTTTCTGCCGATTCTGATGAATCAACATAGCGTGATATACTCAGATTATATTCTTTTTCTCTTATTTCGTCACGGCTTACCACCTTTGAAAACTTTGAATTTGTCTCTCTTTGAATAACTGTATCGGCAATGCGTTTAATATCGGAAGCTCTAAGCTTGTTGTTTTTTCCAACCTTAATAAAGCCTTTGGATGCATCCACAATCAACACATCGGATCTGGTACGTTTTTGCCTTAAAATCATTATAATAGTAGAAATGGGTGTTCCAAAGAAAATATTTGCAGGCAGCCCGATAATGGCATCAATATGATTTGCCTCAATCAGTTTTTTGCGGATAATGCCCTCTTCACCACTACGGAACAGCACTCCATGGGGTAAAACAATGGTCATTATCCCATCGGGTTTAATGTGGTACAGGTCATGAAGTAGAAAGGCATAATCGGCTTTAGTTTTGGGAGCAAGGCCAAACCGTGCATAACGGGGGTCGGTCTCTTTATAGTCGGAATCCCATTTCTGTGAGTATGGCGGATTTGAAACCACCGCATCCACATAAAGCGGGTTATATGAATTCACCGGGTCGTTTTCATCAAAATAGGGCCAGTCATCCTCCAGAGTGTCGCCGTTACGGGTAATAATATTGTTGGGTAACATTCCACGCATAGTCAAATTCATACGAGTAAGGTTATAGGTGTTTTGTTTCAACTCCTGTGCATAATATTTGATGTTATTTTCATCATCCATATGTTTGGCAATGCATTGGCCGATATTAATCAGCAAAGAACCCGATCCGCTGGTTGGGTCGTAAATCTGAATTTCCTTCTTATCCTTTAGGTGATTGGCAACAATTTCAGACATTAACAGGGATACTTCATGAGGCGTATAGAATTCACCAGCTTTTTTCCCGGCATTGGCAGCAAACATACTTATTAAATATTCATAAATGAAACCAAGCACATCATAATCCTGCCTGCCATCCATGGGGATGTCTTTTATTAAATGAATAAGCTGGCTTATCGCCTTTGTCTGCGAAGCAGCACTATCGCCCAGCTTACTTAATCCTGTTTGCAGGGTATCAAAAATACCATCAAATAGTTTTTTGTGTGCAGGACTAATCAAACGGCTAAAAGCAGACAAAGCATCCCTTACATTAGAAACGTCAAAGTCTTTACCCATTTTAACCCAAGTAGAGAATAAGTCTTTGTAGGCAATGAAATAGCCGACATTGCTTTTGATATGTTCCGCTGTTTCGGTATCTTCTTCCGAAAGGGCTTTTATATCTTCATCAGAAAAATCTTCTTTTATAGCAAATTGTAATTGTTTATCAGATATGTATTTGTAAAAGATGAATCCCAGGATATAATCCTTGTATTCGTTGGCTTCAATTTTTGACCGCATCTGATTTGCGGATTCCCATATTTTCGCGGCTAATTGTTGTTTATTCATAATGTAAGTTGCCCTTCTAATCCTCGGTTACCAGTAGCCTTATTTTTTTGTGAATATCTGCTGAACTCCATACCAATATCTCTGAACAGTGTAAAGGACTTCCAAAAGCAGACACATTAATTTTTCAGGATTCATGCATACTTGCAATAAACCATAATCAAAATTCTCAATGACAAATGTTCTGATTTGGATAGGTATCTTTAACCCTTTACACAGCTGACTTATCTATACGTTTTCTCTGGCAATGCTAAATTTAAAACCCCCGCACTATTATTAATAGGGCTCAGCCCACACAAAATATAGGAAACCCCACATATGGTATATAGGGCTTTTCCAGTCTTGAGTTTTTAATTCAATTATATGATCCAATGGCTTTATGGCCGGGCATTCTTCCAAATTCAAGTTACTAATATAAAAACCATAAAACCAAGCCTCTATTTGGGGCAATATCCCTGACACTTAAAATTATAATCAGAATCATAAAATATCTAAGATATAATCCAACCGGCAATCCCGCAGGTCACCATACTCTCATTGCAGGCTACATCAGTTCATAAAACCCATGTTTAACAGCATCATACAAGCGATAAATCCATAAAGTAGAAAACCATACACTTTTCCAAAAGCTACTTTTTATAATATCAGATCCGATCGGATACTATACTGGGACGTAGTCGATTTATTAAAATGTGATCTCACCCCATTTTTATCTACTCTAAAATAATTTTAACTTATGTTTTCAAACATATATCGGGCGATCTGTATAAGAGCTGTGAAGAAATTATCGAGAAGATGTAGGTGTTGCTTTTTGGGATCAATGGGTGTTTAATCCCTTTCCATTATGAAAATATTAGCTTTCTCAGATTCGCACGGAGATTTATCTTCAATAGAAGCCTTGATACAACTTGAAGCCCACAACAAGTATGATGCCATCTTAGCCGCCGGTGACCTCGGAGCCTATGGGAAAACCAGGTTAAACGCAAGAGATGTGATATCCAAATTATCTGCTTTTTCTTGCCCGGTTCTTTTCGTTCTTGGCAACTCAGATCCAGAACATGAATTAGCAAATGTTAAATGGTCCAAAAATGGGGTCTTGTTAAACGAAGAACCAACTCTGTTAGGAGATTATGCCTTTGTCGGTTTAAATGGGATATACGATATATCCATGCGAACCAGCAAAACAAATCATGATTATTCTTATAAAAAGTTTCAAGTACTTTCCGATTCCATCAGAAAACATGAGGTAGATCCCCGGCGCGTAATCATACTCACTCATGAAAGAATGTATAATCTCAACGAAAGCTTTGCCGATACTCTCCCGCTTGCATATTTGTTCGGACATCACCACGCCCCAAACTACACTCGCAGTAGAGGTACAAATTATCTGAACTGTTCTGTTTTAGATAATGGGCGCAACAGGTGGGGCGCGGGTAACTATTGGATCATTAACATCAATGGAGAGGGCTTTACAGCGACTCCCAAACCATTACAAAGACCATCAAACATTGGTTGTCTGTCGGGAGGATTATCAAAACGAAAGCAGCAAGTAAGGTTATTCAATCAGCTTTATCCTGATATAGCTATACCAGACTCTCCTGATGCATACGCTTCTACGCCCGTAGATGATTATGAAGATCTCATAAAAAAGGAGAAAGCCTTTAATGAGATGTACCCCAATCCAACATACGAAGATGTACTTAAATATTGGGGTGATTAACTTTCTTGTGATCCCGACTCAATGTTAAGAAACACCTGTGATCTTGTATTAATCTGTACTCTTCAATAACAGTGGCGCAATACTATCGCCCTCCGAGCCCTCATTTTAGGATAAATTTGTTCATGGAACCCATCTCTGGCAGCATCTGCCAGAGAATAATTCACAAAGTGACATGAAGACTGTGATGTTAAAATCCCATCAAATCTTTTTGAAGGATCTGGAAATGGATATGATCCTGTTAAATATCAACTCAAGCAAATACTGGGCGAAGAATATGACAGAATAGTAAATCCTTCATAGCCTTTAAATACAGGCATCCAGAAGAACTACTACAACCTACAATTCCAGAAAGAGCCATAGCAGTCTTCATTTGTAAAATCGTCTCAATAAAATCTAACAAGTTTATTTATTAAGCACCCTGGACGTTGATATTTTTCTTATCCTTGGGGGGCAGTTCCCTTTTGTATTGGTCTTGGCAAAATAGCTGAGCCGTTGAAAACATGCATCTTTTTCAGTTTCAAAGGTTTTCTCATCATTCTGTCTGAGCCAATAGGCATTCTTTTGAATGTTACCGTCCCTGTCTTTGTTACAATGATCGAGCAACCCACTGGTTTGGCCGTCGCTACTTTTAACCCCTATCGTTTGATCCCAGTGCTCTTCAGCTTTTTCAAGAAAAGGAGCAGGTCTCATCCCTTTGCATCCTTTGTAGAAAACTGCCAGATGATAATGTTGATGTTTTTCTCTCGACTGTTCTCTAACCCAGATATAATGAGGGTCGTATCCTTTCCGGTCAAAGTGCTTTACATGCTTGGATATGAACTTCTGGATATGCTTATTGTCTTTTGGAGCATTGTAACCTTTGGGAAATCTGGGGTCCATTCTAACACATAGAGTGTTAACATGTTTATCGGTTACGTAATCAGTTAAAGATTCTATCTTTTCAAGATTTTTAATATCACAACCAAGTTTTTGTTCTTTGTCTGTAAGTATTGGACGACCGTGGTATTCATTTTCATAAGTGATAGCCATTTTTTTTCTCCTTAAATTTTAATGATTGATGTTTTGGGGATCTGAACGAAGAACACATTTGGATTGTGCTGTTAAGCGGATGTGTTTAATTCAGCCTTATAATATAACCATGTGTATAAAAAATTATTTTGATTTGGTTTGAAGTGAAAGATGAAAGTTAGCAGTATAACTGGAGGGGGAGTGAACTTTGGATCAATGGATTTATTCAAAATGTTTATCAAATAATCTGAATTTTTAATATTTAGGTTCTATTTGGGGGGAATATTCTATGGTGGGAATATCACTTCTCTGGTTCATTCTTGTTTCAGATAGTTGTACCGTCCTCCTTGAGGGAGGATCGGTCTCTTATAGATAATAATATTATAATAATAAGATATTACCTAAAGCAACTCCATTTGAAAATACCCAATATGAACCGTGTGTGCCGGGGTGAAATAGGGTATTTATGATGACTGAATAAACTTTTAAATTAAAAGTAACAACATCATGAAAATGTGACGAAATCCCAGGAATAAAAATGATCTCAACCATCCTGATTCGAATTGTATCTTAAAATAGCCAATCGGAACCTAATCTGATATCTATTTGCAGAATGCTGATCACCTAATGCCCAATATACCTCCCCTGGACTCAATTTTCAGTAGGTTTTTAGCCAGGTTTAATCCAGCAGTATGGGGACGAAATTAATCAGAATAACATATCAGGATAACGGATATATAACCTGACATGATCGACACAATCTGAAAACGACTGGTATGACGGGATCTCTAAATTTGGGGCTCTTAAAAAAGGTCATAATACGGCCTTTTTGGACAAAATAAAGGTTAAAAAGGCGGGAGAAGGGGCCATAAAATTCGTAATTCTTGCCATAACTTTGAGAAAAAAGATTAAAAATGTCTGGTAAAATCAACCCCATTGCAGGAAATAATCCAGGCAACGGAAGTAAAAACACCCTCCACGAGAATGACTGGAACAGGTACGATATTATTATGATTTTAAAGCACAAAAAACCCCAATGGAAGCCAGTCAATTCTGGTTCCATCAGGGTTCGTTTTAGCGATTAATTCTTAAGAAAAATCATTCTGTGTCCTTTGGCAGATCTGGCCCAGGGTAGAGGTGATATTTCGTGCCTTTACCGTATCCTGTTTTCGAAAGAATCTTTTCCTCGCACAGGGTAGTGAAGTGGTCTGCGATATTGGTGGGGGAGGACCGATCAAGCAAGAGGGCATCAATATCCTTCTTCTGAATGAACCTATCCTCAAGCGGGAGAGTTGTATTCTGATCAGCCTTTCGGGCAGCTTCAATCATTGCCACTTGGACAGGATGGCGCTGAGCCTCTTCATCCGTCAAAAGGCTTTCAGTGGGATTTCCATCAAGATTTATGACACGATGTTTAATACACCCGTCTTCTTCATAAAATTCAATTGAAAAGGGGTCACGTTGACTCCCATGAATATTTCTGGCATCTTCGAAATTAAATTCAATGATTGTCTTTTGTGCTGGACAGTCTTTAGGTTTTTTCAGTGGAAGGGCAAGGTCCACATCATTAGTCATTTGGCCTGTTCCTATATGGACTCCGTTTTTATTTTCATGATGGACAAGAAGGATAGTTCTTCCTTCCATGGCAAGACTTTGGAACCATTCGTATACCTTTCCCCAAAGTTCGGGACTATTTATCGCATTATGTGGAAGAAGTTTAACAAGGTTATCAAATACTACAAACTTTGCATCACCGATCATTTTCTCAACCAACTTTTGATCAACTCCCTTTGTAAGGTCAAGCTTCTTGTTAATTTTTCCAGCCCGCGTGCAATGGTACCGAAAGTTCTGATATATTTTTTTCTTATTTGGAAAATCACCTATCAATTTTTTAAAACGTTGTTTAAATTTTTTTTTCGGCATCTCTGCGTCAAGATAAAAAGTTTTATATGATTCCGTAGCCGACAACCTTTGCGCTATTGATCCTTTACTTGAAACCATCAAAGAAATAGTCATTGCTAAAAGTGACTTACCGACTTTTTGTTTAGCTGTCATCAGAATAACCTCTTCCTTTTCGAAAAAAGGCGCTACCATAAAATCAGGTTGATCGTCTATTTCCTCTATTTCTTCCGGGCTCATCGAACAAGGCATATCCTCTTCTTCAACCTCTGGTTTTAGATCAAGCCCGTGATTTTTCTTGGTGGCATCATAGAACTCTTCATCAGAGACAGACCTCTTTTTTAACTTAAAAAGCGGGGACAAAGCGTTTTTCGCTATATTGGTTGATGTTTCATGATCTTTCCGCCTCCGTATTACCCTTAGAGGAGACCACCTTTTACACTCACACAAATCTAAGTGCATCTTCAGCTCCTGAAACTTCTGAAGCATTTCGTGGGTGAATCGAACAGAATCAGGATCTTCCGGATTGAAAAGGCATGATATCTTTCGTCCTTTCAATAAGGTTTCAATTGAATCTAAAGCCGACAAGTCTTTTATCCAGAGACTAACAACTCCAGGAATATCCGAATGTTCTGCATTAGTAATGCTATCATGGATATAGACCTCGTGATTTCTATATTTTTTCAAAAGGTGCTTGTTATAAACCTGATCTTCAGGTGGTGCAAGAAGCTCTAAGTCTATGGAGCCCGTCTGCTTGTCCTTCCGAAGAGTTAGATATAGTTCAATATTTTGATTGTTATACCGCCATTTCAATAATTGAAAAGAGGAGTTCCCTTCATCTGTCTTAAACGTGTATTGTTGTCTTTCCCCAGCAATCTGATCTATGACTTTTAGGATTGTCTCTGCTACCTGGGATTCTTTGCCATCATAACTTGCTGAATCGGGAAGGAAGACATAGTTTGAACCTCCGTGATATTGTTTAGTCTTCTTTTTCAAGCAATCCGATCCAAATAGTATTTTCCCGACAAAGGAAAAGGCTTCTTTATCCGTGCATCCTGGCTTCATCTGCTTTACCAGGGAAAAAATACAGTTACCATGTTCATATCCGTTTTTTCTACTCCATTCAACCTGACGGAGTCCGGTGACGTCATCATTCTGATTTTTAATGCACCACTCATATTCGCCATCAGAATATTTAGAAGTGCTAATTTGTTTTGCAGCAGGAAATAGTTCTTTAATAATTTTTTTGGGATGGGAGTTTGCCTTGTATATCGTATTCATAAAAAACATTACGGAATTTTGAATAGATCCTTCTGAAGACTCAATCATTCCCCGTAAAATAGCAGAGTAATCGAATTCAGAGACTTGAGGGCCACCATACATCGCTGCCGATATTTCAGCTTGTTTGGTCCAAAAATCATCTGTTTCATATTTGACTAAACTCATGGAATCCTCCTTCTTGTGTTACTTCTGGGTTAACAGATTGCTTGAAGGATATTTCAGCCTCTTTTGGGTTTTTGTATTTCATTTTTATGTTTGTTTTCATGCTGTTTATCCTTTTCCACAGGTGGGGAGAGATCCCCCACCTGTGGTATTCTATTTTTATATTTCAGTTGCAGTGAAACAGTTCTTATAAACTTTTGGGATTGTGACCATTTTGTGACCACAATCAGCAATAACAATAAACACTCGTGAATAATTAAATAAAATGCCATTCGCCATCCGATCTACCAATAAAGGCTGTTGGACAATAATAAACAATTATAGAGAATAAGAGATATTGCTTTAAATAGATCGACACGGTAGAAGTCAGCGGCTCAAGCCTACTCATGCAAAAGCATCTGATGTATTTCCAATATCCACCAAGTTATACTGGGTTTACCTGTGCCTAAATTGTGCCCGTCAAGGTCAAACATTTACAAACGTTTCCAAACGAAACCAAAAGTAAGGCTTCGAGAGGCCTATCAATTAAGACTTTGAAATTACAAGAAAATCGATTCCTGTGCAAAAGGAACTCAAAATCCTCCGGGCGCAAGCCCTTGCGAGTTCAAGTCTCGCCTCCGGTACCATTTTCTAAGAAGGGTTTTCAGCTTTTAGTTGAAAACCCTTTTTTATTGAGCGAAAGAAAAAGTAAGCGTATTGTAAGCAGTAGCTTTTTTTATCATTTTTTTAAGCTTGTTGATTTCATAAAGTAATTAGCTATCGAAACACACTAACGACAAAAAAAAGACAAATGGCCATCAATTCAAATCATTATAGAGGGTATGAACCCAAATCGTGATCATTTCACATGATTTTTAATTCACTGCCATCCAGTGCTGGGTCGTAAATTTAATATGCTTTTGAGTCAGGTCAAGGCATAAGAGAATCCATTCTTGATCATCTGGCATGTCTCCTGTTTCAACTCTGCCAATGTTCTCCCATGTCATGGTTGAACCTATCATGGTTTTTGATTGATAGGTGATTGATTAACTATCTAATCTTTTTTGGCATCTTTTAGCATTTTTTTAAAAAGCGCTTTAACATCAATTCCTTTTTTTTCAACACGCATAATCAGACTTCTGAACTCTTCTAACTCCAAAAAATCTAAGTTGTCCAGCCATTTCATTTCTTCGTCATTGAAATTAAAATTGGACTTTATTCCAGGGATAGTAATTATTCCGTTATATATAAATTTTAATAAAAGACGTCTACTAATAGGTGGGTCAATCTTTAAACGATTTTTGATGTCTGATATTCTACTTTGTGAGATTCCGGTTAATCTGGCGATATCCATATTTGTCCATTTTCCTTCACCTACCATTTTATTAATTTTTTCACTGGTATATTCAGTTAGTCGCAAGCGAAGTTCTTTTTCTTCAGATCTTAACATCATGCTTGCTCCTTCAATCCCAAGACCACGATATCACCCACCGTGGTCTTGAGGAATCTGTTTTAAGAAAAATTGACCCTGAGGTACATTCAACGTTAAGGGATGCAAGGCTTCTTTTATGGGATAAATAGATTTTTTTGGTTTCCGGCTCATGTTTTGAAAATTTCGTTTTTAAATATGTCGTTTCTTTTGTGGTCAATCCTGCGCCAATAATCATTTCATCAATGTTAACAAATCCTGATTCTAAAAATTTAATAAGTTCATCTTCAGTTATCGGTTCGATTTGGTATTTAGTTTGATTGAAAAGGGCATCCTGTGTTAAGTCTTTAATAGTCATAATCATCTCCTTGTAAGATGGTTTCGATTAGATCCCAGAGAGAAGTTGACGCTTCTTTCTGGGATTGTTTTTTTGTTGCATCTTTTTATAAACAAAACGCATAGTTCAAGTCAATAACTATTCGAAATAATTAGATATTTGCCATTTAGGAACCAATTTGGGAAATATGTTTTTAATTGCCTGTGTCATCTTTTGTCAGAGTCGTTGTTGGTGCCTGTAAATCATCTTTATTTGACAACTCCTTTGTTAAATAGTAGATTTCTACCTAAATAAAGGCTGTTTTCCCCTTTGGGCAATTGTAGCCCTCTGGAGCGAAACCAGTCTTTTGTTTTTTTAACAGAAATTTTAGGTCGTTCTATGATAAAAAGAAATGCGGATGATATTCGGTAAATTCAAAATAAATGAAAAAGCCGCCTATGGAACTTGAGCAGAGAGCTCCAATTGCCCAAAGTGAGAGGTTCCAAAAACGACTCTTATAAAAGTATATTGGCAAAAAATGATATAGTCAAGGTGATTCCCTGATCCAAATCTTCGCTTAAAAAATTAAAAGCCCACCTTTCACCCAGGTTAGAAGCCCAAGGCAATTATCTTTTTTTCATAGCAAGGTAAGGGCCTGCTTGTTCTTTCTATAGACCCCATGTTCTCTTGATCTTCCCGTTGACTAATACTTCCAGCATTTTAGCTTTTTTTGCTTGAAATATTACGGTGGTCCCCAAAAA
>JAWSVH010000181.1:0-1712 GCA_033852015.1 Desulfobacula sp. | reverse complement strand
GAAAGAGAACAGACTCTCAACCAGCTACTGGTTGAAATGGATGGATTTGAATCAAATGAAGGTGTTATTCTCATGGCTGCTACCAATAGAGCCGATGTCCTGGACCCTGCACTGCTTCGTCCGGGCAGATTTGACCGCCAGGTCATGGTGGATATGCCGGATATCAAAGGCCGAGAAGGTATTTTACGAGTTCACATGGAAAAGACTCCCCTGGCCGATGATGTAGATCCTGTAATTCTGGCCAAAGGAACACCTGGATTTACTGGAGCAGATCTTGAAAACTTAGTCAATGAAGCCGCCTTACTGGCAGCCAAACAAGACCATGAAAAGCTGACCATGAAAGATTTTGAAGATTCAAAAGACAAGGTCTACATGGGACTGGAAAGAAAATCCAAAGTCATCAAAGATGAGGAAAGGAAAACCACCGCCTACCACGAAGGTGGGCATGCGCTTGTGGCAAGATTCCTTCCAAATACTGATACTGTAAATAAAATCACCATTATTCCCAGGGGCCGAGCCGCTGGTGTTACCTGGTTTCTTCCTGAAGAAGGCGATTTCAAATATAAAGATCAACTTGAAAGTGAATTGGCCATTGCCTTTGGCGGAAGGGTCGCAGAAGACCTTATCTTTCATCGGATCAGCACCGGTGCATCCAATGATATCAAACAGGCCACGGCTCTAGCCAACCGAATGATTCGAACCTTTGGAATGAGTGATAATCTGGCCCCACTCTCCTATGAGAATCAAGATGACAATATCTTTATTGGCAGAGAAATGACCCAGGCCAAATCTTATTCTGAAGATACTGCCCGGAAAATTGATGCTGAAATTGCAACAATTATTGACCGGGCATATCAGACGGCCAAAGTAATCCTTGAAAAAAACATAGATATTCTTCATGCATTAACCGATCTGCTGATCGAAAAAGAGACGGTTTTAGGCCCGGAATTAGATGAACTGATTTCATCCGTAAGGCCTGATTTTGACTTTTTTGGCAAAAAGAATGTCTTTACCACACCCGTTCAGCCGGTTAAGTCCAAAGACACACCGGAAGACTCAAAAGAAAATACAGACTCAACAAATGAGACTGGAAAGGACAGCTACGAGATCGTTGATGAAGATTCTGACAGCGAGCCCCCACCTGTCCCTGAAGATCAAAATAAAGAGGATGATGATACAAAACCTTCGGAATCTTAATTAAAGGGAATCTTTATGCAGCCTTTCACTCTTGAGTTTGACCGGTTCCGACTTGATTTGGGGTCTGAAACCTGCATCATGGGCATTTTAAATGCCACACCAGATTCTTTTTCTGACGGTGGAAAATTCAATACCCTGCAGGCCGCTGTCAGCCAGGGGATAAAACTGGTTGACGAAGGGGCTAATATTCTTGATATCGGGGGAGAATCATCTCGACCTTTTGCCACTCCTGTTTCCGAGCAGGAGGAACTGGACCGGGTTATACCGGTCATTGAGACACTTTCAAAAAAAATTGATGTCCCTATTTCCATTGATACTGTAAAATCTGTTGTGGCGAAAGAAGCCATTGAGGCAGGAGCCTCCATCATCAATGACATCTCTGCCCTGGAAAAAGACCCGGATATGGCCACCCTTGCAGCAAATAAAAACATACCTGTCATCCTGATGCATATGAGGGGAACCCCCGAAACCATGCAAGTAGACCCAAACTATACTGATTTAATGTTTGAGATTAC
>JAWSVH010000029.1:14235-90340 GCA_033852015.1 Desulfobacula sp. | reverse complement strand
CAAACACTTTCTTAACAAAAGAGTGAATATTTTTTTATACCTTCAACACAAGACCTGCTGGTAGACGTTCCCCGAACTGAGCATTCTTTTCTTTAAATGCAAAATCAACTTTTGTCTGTATCCTTTTAATAAGGTTCCCACCTGCATTTCTTTGTTCAAGCCATTTGAGCACAACGTCTATCCCTTCTTGATCCAGGTCACGGGTCCTGTCTCCTGTCTTCCTTGACATTTGTACGACCATGTTTTCCACAGGATCATTTTTCTTCCAGGTTTTCTTAATCACCTGATGAATCCATCTATTCACCTCAATTGAAGGCACTACCCTATCAACAGATCCATACAAAAGGTCTCTGGCTCCCAATCGAGACAACGTCCAGAATAAATTCCCCTGATTTTTACCAGATTTAAGCTGGGGCAAAAGACTCTTGGCAAGCGCCACCTTATCTTTTACCAGAAGTCTTTCCATATTTGCTGCAGACATCCATAACTCTGACTGTTCCTGGGGAGAAATTTTCATTTTAGCATTTTTTGTTTTTAGTAACATCGGAGAAACATCCTGAAAAAATTGCCTTTGCTGCCCAGCTTTCATACCAGCGGCAATCCTGCGTATAAAGATCCACCACTCAAGTCTATTTTGTATAGAACGTTCAGAAACAAGACCTGATAAATAAATTTTCCATAATTTTCTCGCACGCTCTTCATCAAATGCATCACCAAATCCAGGCCGCATACAAAACCCTGTCATATTCAACCATTTAGCTTCATGCTCTGCCGATATTTTTCTTCCATTTGAAAGTTCAATCAACTTATCAGCCATCGCACGTAGAAACGACAATGGCCAATTTCCCTTTTTCTGAGCAACAATTTCTTCGATCTGCTTGATAATTCTCTTAAGATTTTCACCCTTCTGGTTTTTATCATCAAAAGCACTTTCTATCAGATCTAAAGCAGAACCAATCATTTCCTGATCATAGATTTCTGTTTCGTTCGTATCCAAAGCCGACTGCTGATCTCTAAGTTGAAACGATAATTTCCAATTATGGTCACTGACTCCAGAAGAACAATACATGGAAAGACTTCCCATCTCTGTATACTCTGCACCAATAGTCACTGGAATTAATTTTTTGCTGGAATTTTTCCCAAATTTAATAATTGTCTGCAAAGGAGCCACAAAACTCGTGGAATTATCAACATCAATGAGATCTCCGACAACATCTCCAGATCGATAGCTTGAGCTGTAGATATCAAAACTTACAGGTTCATTTGTTCTGACTTCATATTTCATTTGAGAAAGATCAATCACAGACCCCTCATCAAGTCCTCTTTCAACCAGACAAACTGCTTTAGAATTGTTTTGATTTTCTATGGAAACTCCCAGATAATAACTTCGGGGACTTCCACTGCCAACCCGAACACCAATCCCTTGTTTTACCAAACCATAATAAGAGGCACCGATCCCTACAGACAACTCCGGAGATTTATTCTCAAGAATTTTCAAAGCAATATTAGAAGTAAGACCAAACCATTTTTTAATCGCCTCTATAATCCGATTTTGAACCACTACAGGTTTTAATGTACCACCATTAAATAAAATAAGATCAGGCACAGGATCCTTGCCAAGATGCCTTTTAACTTCATCTCTGTGTTTTTCTAAAAAGCTGATGATATGCTTGGTAACCGCAGAATCTTTTTCAAAGGGGAGTCCAAAATCAGCCATTTCTTTTTCATGATCAAGTGTATTCAGTGTCTTAAAGTCAACATTGGGAAAAAATTCATCTGCCAGAATAGTTTCAACATCATTTTTATCTAAATCAGCAGAAAGTGTCCCTGCAATCAAAGAGCGCCCCTCTCCTTTTATAGTAATCCGGACACTGGCTTCATTTTTTTCAAATATACGTTCTTTAGCCTCCCGACATCTATGACACAACGTTTTCCACTTATCCGAAGTCAATTTTGTTTTTGTTTTAAACTTTGATTCAACTCTTTTTGCGAGAGCCAAATCGATATTATCTCCCCCTAAAATCAAGTGATCTCCAACTGCAATCCGCTCGAATCTTGGGCTGCCACCGGACTCTTTAAGGCTGATTAAACTAAAGTCAGTTGTTCCCCCACCAACATCACAAACCAAAATAAGATCATCTGCTTTCACCTGGTTTTGCCAATCATTTTCATTATCAGCCAACCAGCTGTAGAATGCTGCAAGAGGCTCTTCAAGAAGAGTTACCGAAGAACCAAACCCGGCTTCTTTTACCGCCTCCATGGTCAGCTCTCTTGCTTCCTCATTAAAAGAAGCCGGCACGGTTATGACCACAAATTGATTTTCAAGAAACTTATCTTCATCTTTAACAAAATGATTCCAAGCACTTTTAATGTGTAATAGATATTCTTTAGTGGCCGAGACCGGAGATATTTTTTCAAACCCCTGGGAGCCCCAGGGAAGAATCTTTGCTTTTCGGTCTGCTTTAGGATTACACAACCAGCTTTTTGCAGAAGATACCAACCGGGAAGGAATTTTAGAGCCATGATCCCTGGCAAAACTGCCGGCAAAAAGGTCTTCTCTTTTTTTCCAAGGATGCTTTAACACTTCCTTGGAGATATCATACTCTCCAGGAATATATAAAAAAGAAGGAAGAACCGGTATTTTTGTAAATTCACCATGACCGATTAATTGAGGGACATTAAATACTTTAAGATATTGTTTTTTCGTATTTCTCTTACCATCAGAAATATTCTCATTAAAGGCTGCCATATCTACATATGAAACCGAACAATTAGTTGTACCTAAATCAATACCAATTACATATTGTTTATCTTGAAAATCCAAAGCAACTCCTGAAAATCATATATATATCTTATTGTATTTCTACTTCTGCAGGTGTGATAACCGTTGAATCCTGTATATCAGAAAGTTTGGGAATTTCTTTTTTCCCGGATTTCCAGCCCCTATGCCGTAGAACACCTTCAAAAGGAGGATTCCCGGAAATATTGCCCACTAATTTAATTGAATCAATATCAAATCCATCTTCAACAACAACCCTTTCGCCTTCTTCCTGCTCAATCACCGGTTTAGGATCGATATATTTTTTCACAGTTTTTTTACAATCTTCATGTATGCTTCGTACTGCAGCCCCAATCTGATCATCTTCATACAAGCTTAAATCTTCATCAAAAAAATCCAACAGGCGCCCTTCTCTCTGCAAAACAGACAGGCTGTGTAAAAAGACTCTTCTTTTTCTATCCTGTTCTATTTTTTGATCAACAAAATCTTTTTTTCTTTTCCCTTGATTTGAAGTTTCACCCTCAGCTTGCTCCAAAGATTTAAATGCCCCGGATACTGAAATTTTCAAAATTAACCATAGCAGCCATCCCATGACCAAAACTACGGCAGCTACCACCGGCATCATACCTTTATATAAATAAGGTTGCGCCTGTTCAACATATCCAACAACCCAGGAAATATTTTCCAAAACAGCCGCTTGTTCAATTTTTTTTGAAAAGTTTTGCAGCATCCAGTCGATACCGTAATATAAACCAACGTTCAAACAACCCGCAATTACCACGGCTAAAATGGTAATAACCCAAAATGATCTTTTAGAATATATCTTTGAAACTTCCAATGCCCAACTCTCCTCTTATCAAACACAAATTGCTCTAATATAAAAAAACCATGCTGCACATTTGCAGCATGGTTCAGATAATAATACAAAATTTATCTATATCAAGCTTACGCTTTTAAAAATAACTGGAATCAGGGGTTAACGATACTAAATAATCCTAAAACCTAATCTTTTACAACAATCATACCCTTATTTGCCTTAAACACCTTTTCCCCGATTCCTTTTACTTTCATTATGTCTTCTGCTTTTTGGAAAGGATGATCTTTACGATATTTAATAATCTTATCTGCGATTTTATCACCCACATGTTTTAGTGTTACAAGTTCTTTTTTTACCGCAGTATTAATATTCACTTTTCCTTTGCTGGCCAGCGCCGGCTGAACCATAACGGCCAAAAACATACCTATTAATAAGACAATTGAAAAATTTTTAATAGTTCTCATATTATTTCTCCCTTTTATAAGATAATTTACCCCTGGTTCCAAGTGGAGAATTTTCGATATTGTTTAAATCGAACACCTTAGCACAATAATCGTCAATTCTCATCTTACGAATCAGCAGACTATATCGCATCTCTGAAGGAGTTACAATCGGGGATTCCCTTAGTTTTTAACTTTTTTTCAAAAAATATTTAATTCCTGCACAATTTTATCATACATCCAGCTCAAGATGGTTTAACAATCCATAACCCATTGGCAAAAGAAGGCTTGTTCCTGAGTTAATTATCAGTGTATCAAAAAAACCTCCTAAAAAAATCACGATACCAATGCTAAATATCAAATACCCTAAAGGAGACCCCCTGTTTTTCCATGCCATGAAAACCATAGTACCAAACATCCACAAACAGGCTACAGTACCCAAAATTCCGAAACTCACCGCCATATATAATATATTATTATGAGGATGATTCACAACATGCCCCGTTTCTTTTGTATAATATTTCAAACTGCCTGTTCCAATGCCAACAAACGGACTTTTTGCTATCATTTTAAATGCCTGATGGAACATAAACGGTCGTGGGAAATATGGATCAAATTTCCCTTCCATAATTATTTCTGTCCGTGTTAAATGATCTACCGTCATTTTTACTCTATCCCGAACAACTGGCGACATTGCCAATGCCCCGATTAATATTAAAAAAGCACCCCCTTTTATGAGCAACGATAATTTTGCAGTCAGATTATGTACAACAAAAGGGGAGACCAAAAACAAAACCAAATATCCATTTCTTCCCCTTAGAACAGTCAAATGGAACAAAAAAGCAATAATCAGCAAAATTATCACAGCTTTTTCAACTGTGCTATTGCTATTACGATAATAATAGGAAGCGGTCATTATCCCTATTATCAAATACATTGACAACACCGTGTACACTATACCAAAACCTAAAAACCCAGATTTTGGGACAGGAATTATTGTAATATATTGCAAGAATGCCAAAATACTGCC
The DNA here is from genome assembly GCA_033852015.1 of Desulfobacula sp. Lineage (GTDB taxonomy): Bacteria > Desulfobacterota > Desulfobacteria > Desulfobacterales > Desulfobacteraceae > Desulfobacula. Next base: position 85,274 of record JAWSVH010000029.1, on the reverse strand, counting down.
GCACAAAAGACTCAGCCAGAACAAAATAAAAAAGATTTTTATTTTGTTTTCTTTAAAGACCAATCCTGCTGTCAAAAAAGCTGCTATCCAATACTTTGTTTTTAAAGCGTAGTCAAAACCCAAATCCAAATCTTTGGAATATAATAAACCAATCCAAGGAAGTATCACAAAAATCAGGGCTGGTAAAAACCATTTTTCTTTATAGATCCTACATTTAAAAACTTTCCCTGAAAAAAGATAAACAGCAAAAGCACATCCAATTGAAATCAAAGGTGCTGCTGTCCCAATTGGAAAAGAAGCAAATGTTGCTGCGACAAAAAAGAAAAGCAACTCATCTGCACTGATTCTTTCTATATATTTAGTAATCTTCATAAATTTTCATAATTCCAAAACTATATCAGCTTGATTTTAGATCCCAACAGGCTAAGTTAAAATTGCCTGATAGATTTCATTGATTTCTTTTGATGTTCTTTTTATATCAAACAAATATGTGGCAAGCGCCCTTCCCTTTTCACTATTTTGCCGAGCTCTTTGAGGAAACTCCAAATAAAATAAAATTTTTTGAGCAAGATCAGACGTGTTTTTCGATTCCGCAAGCAGACCAGTTTCTTTATGTTTTATCAAATCAGGAAATCCTCCCACATTGGATGTTATGGTCGGGACCTTCATTAAAAGGGATTCAACAGCGCCCCCAACATTTTCTGAATGTGAAGGATGCACTGCGATATCAAAACCGGAATAAAGCTTTGTTACATTTGAACGTGTTCCTAAAAAAAACACGTTCTTACCAAGTCTCTTTTTCCCATATGCGATCACGCTTTTTTCGTACCGCTTTGCTCCTGCCCAAGCCCCTCCAATAAAAACCAATTTCACGTTTTGATACGTATTGTTAATAATAGAAACAGCATCTATCAGATCTTCATGCCCTTTCAAACCTCTCTTTTGGCCAATATAATATTTAGGTGGATACATATATGCCACCATACCAATAATTTTTGCAGCTGCAGGCAATCCCAATTCATTCCGAAGATATGTCATATCCGATCTGACAAACGGTGTAGTATCGGTACCATAGTATGACAGATATATTCGCTTTTCATCTGCTACCAAAGACTGGTACTTTTTCTTTGTCCACTCACAGGAAGCTACCCAGTAATCGTTTTTATCCGATACAAGTATTTCTATCCACCTGAAAAAAAAGTGTTCCAGATGCAACGGGCCAGGAACCTGAAAAATTTTTGGAATTTTAAGCCCCTTCATAGCCAACCGCATGACAATTGTTGTACCAAAAAAATGAGAATGAATAATGTCCGGTTGAATCTCTTTTAATAATTTTCTGAAAGTTTTAACCAGCGGGATGACATTCAGAATTAACCGAAGTGAAATATCCATGTCAATTACGTGAACTTTTATCCCTGCTTTTTCATACAAAGAAGCTTTTCCTGAATATGAAGGCAGCACCACATGAACTTCAACACCCTGTTTTACCAATTCAGCCATCTGCAATAATGCCCATGTCGCTCCTGCAGTTGTCTTGACTAAGTGTAGAACCTTCATACTGGATTGAACCTTATGTAAAAACACCCAATTAAATTATAACGCCTAATTTAAGTTCTAAAATATCTGCTTTATCTTTCTTTTCGGGCTATTACAATATAATTGAATGCCAAAAAAGAATGCCAGAATCGAACCCGCAAATTATTTAACCGCTGGATGAACCATCCACTGATCCCTTTGGTACAGAAATCAGAGTTGCCGGCAACACAAAAAACAGAATAATTCCAGTTTAGTTTTTTAAATCCAACGTCCATTATTATCTTTTGAAGTTGTTTCTTATTCATGTAGCTGATATGACCTTTTGTACCCCCCATAAGGTAGTGGTCCCATCGTCCCATCAAAAAAAGGATTCGATTAAAACACCAAACAACATTTGGGGTAAGAATAATGACACAACCGTTCGGGGAAAGCTTTTGATACGCCATTTTAACAATCTTATCCGGTTCCATAACGTGCTCAAGCATAGCACTTAATATTACCAAATCAAATTTGTGTTCAGGAAACGGCATTTTTTCTTGATCCAAATCAATCCGGTCTGTGATATAACCAATTTCTTTGCATTGTTCCAAGGCAACATCAGAAATATCTGTCCCCCAAATTTGGCAATCAAACCTGTCTATCAGATATTTACCAATCACTCCATTTCCACAGGCAAAATCCAGCACTTTGGTTTTGTCTGACAATTTCAGTTCTTCAAGCAATGGAAGCAACGATGTAACATAAGGAGGAATATAATGTACTTTCCACAACTTATTATAATGATCAGTTAAAATACTCACTTTATAACCTACTCTTAATTAAACAATGTCCACTTTTATAATGAAATATGATTATCTTGATCTAATAATTTAATTTTAGGCGGCCCCATCTGTTTATGCAACAAGAATGACAAGCATAGATACAATATTGAAAAAATCACCCCTCCTGCAACAATGCCTTTAAACCCATAGAACATTCCTCCCAGCATATAACACACTATGGCCAATAGTGTTGTACCTATCCGAAATGGTATTATAATACCTGTTTCCACACCACTGTAAACCGACATCAACAACTGTTGCCCAATAGAATAGAACCCACTGGAGGCAACCAGCCATGGGAACGCCCAGTATCCTTTCTGATATTGAGAATCTATTAACAAGGAACAAATATGAGGCCCTAACCAAAAAGCAATTCCAACGCCAATAAGAACCAAAACCAAGATAAAAATCACCACTTTTTCATTAAGTTTGGCAGTTCTGCCAACACGCTCCTGATCATAGCCATCTCCCGATTTTTCAAAAAAAACCGGACCTAAAAGATGAAGAAGAAAATTTGAGCAATACAACGCCGGGGCATAAGAAATCTGATATAATGCAAAATATATTCCGACATCTTCAAGGGAGACAAAGGATTTAAGTGCCCATCGATCCGCAAAAAGCTGTATCCAGATAAAGATTCCCGTATATACAAGAGGTTTAAAATAATTAAAAAACTCTTTTGATTTATCCTTGCCACTTTTTACATCGGACCAGTTCTCAAGTATTTTTTTTTTCACCCAATAGCGTTGCGAGACCATAACAACAAAAGCTGCGAATACAAAGCCCAACATCGCACCAAAGGCTCCTGGTATCCAGTATTGAATGATAAGATAGGCTCCAAGAAAACGTCCCCACCCAATAAGATTCTGATGCACGCTGAATATTTTTCGGTTTCTAGCAGCGTTTTGAAGCGCGCTACCTGTCTCTCCAATAACTTGAACCCCTCCAAAAACCAACGCCAGAATCCAGAAACAGGTTTCAGAAAAACGAACTCCGGAAATGCTTAAAGCCAAACAGACCAACAAGCCAATAAAAACAAACAGACCAGATAATGATAAAAGGGCCTTTCGTATCGATCCCCAATACCAATCCGCTTTTCCGTCTTCCTTTGCCATCGAAAAAAAACGGGTTGTCGTGCCCCAAAGGCCAACGCCAATTGAGTAAACCAGCCCCATGGAAACACTTATGCCTAACGCTAGTTTACCATACTCATTAGGGGGCATAGCAGCCGTCAACATGCGAACACCCACAAAAGTACCAATGGTTGGTAAAAAAACCCCTAATCCCACCCATAATGTTTCAGTTGTTAAACGTTTCATTGTTTATTGAAAATCATTTCACTTGCATGCTTTTTCCATAATTATTTTCAGCTGATCAATCACATAGTGGATGGTATTTGGATCGAGTGTCGGATGGACTAAAAATGCCATGGATGTCTCTCCCAATTGTTTCGCAAACGGCAACCGAACCATCCTATCTTCTTTTTTTGCATTATAAGAACAGTTTATTTTCTCGTCGATAATTTTAAAAGGATAGTTTTGGAATGCTTTTTCCATATAAATTTCCGGGCAGATTCCTGTATTACAGGGAATATTTTTCTTATTGAGCTCTTTGAGTATAGCGTCACGATTCCAATCATTTTTCAATTTTTTTGAATTAATAAAAACATAATATCTATAATAAGAATGGTAAACTTCATCAGATGGCTGCGTGACTCTTAAACCTGGGATAGTTTTAAGCTCACGGGTAAAAAGCTGTGCAAAATCCCTTCTTTTTTCTACCCATGTATCAAGTTTTTTAAGCATCACCCTTCCAATGGCTGACTGTATCTCTGTCATTCGGCAATTAGTTCCAAAACTGTCTACTGTCCATTGAAATCCGGGGGTATTCGATCTATGAAAAACTTTACCATATTTTTTGCCGTGGTCTTTAAAACTCCAAACTTTTTCCCAAATTTCTTTGTTGTTTGTTAAAAACATACCACCTTCGCCACCCGTGGTCATGATTTTGTCCTGACAGAATGAATAGATAGAACAATCCCCAAAACTCCCGGCTTTTTTACCTGCAAAGGATGCACCATGTGCCTGGGCGCAATCTTCTATCAATGCGATTCCTTTTCGCTTACAAAAATTTTGAATTGCTTCCAATTCACCCGGCCACCCGGCCATGTGAACCAATATAACAGCCTTTGTTTTCTGACTAACTGCTTTTACGATATTCTCAAGAATAATGTTCTGTGTTATTGGGTCTACATCCACAAAAACAGGCGTTGCCCCTCTCAGACAGACACAACTGACCGAGGCAACAAATGAGCGAGGTGTGACAATAACCTCATCTCCCATCCCAATATCAAGTGCCATAAGACTTAAATCAAGAGCTAGACTTCCATTGGCCAAAGCAACTGCATACTTAGTCCCGATATAACGGGAGAACTCTTTTTCAAAAGAAATTGTTTCAGTGCCTGTCCACTGGTTCACCTTCCCAGATTTTAGGACCCTTAATGATGCCTGGATTTCTTCATCTCCAAAATAGGGCCATGACGCAAACTCCATATTACTCTCCAACTTTTCTGATCACCCTTGCTGGAACTCCAAAGGCTATAACATTATCAGGGATATCCCTGTTCAAAAAACTATGGGCACCGACAATTGAATTTTCCCCTACGGTAACACCCGGCATTATGGTTGTATGGCTCCCAATAGAACAATTTTTCTTTAAAGTAACCTTTCCCTTCTTGCCATCAATGGTTGAGACTGAATAAATTGAGCAGTGAGACCCCACTTGTACATTTGCCTGAATCTCCACTTCATACTGAGCATTAATATAGGTAAAGGCTCCAATATCGGTCTTACAACCCAGTGTCAAACCTTCGGAGGCTTGAACAACCCAGTTGTATTTGGTTGGTTTACCATCCACAATCTCCGGATATTCCCATTTTTCAAATCTGTCGTTCATCATCCTTGTTCCCTGTAAACTCTTGAGAAGTTACATGACCGTCCTGGTTAACACCTTCTTGCTTATATACCTGTATAACCGTCATTAAAAGAATCTTAATATCAAGCCATACGTTTTTATTCTCAACATACCAAACATCCATTTTAAACCGATCTTCCCAGCTTATCAAATTACGTCCATTTACCTGAGCCCAGCCGGTAATACCGGGAGTCACTTCATGGCGGCGGGCCTGTTGTTCATCATACAGATCAATATATTTCATCAGAAGGGGCCTTGGGCCAACCAAACTCATATCTCCTTTTATTACATTGATAAGTTCTGGCAGTTCATCAAGACTGGATTTTCGAAGAAGACGGCTGAATCTGGAAAATCTTTTCTCGTCTGGTAAAAATTCCCCTTGTTCATCTTTCTCTTCTGTCATTGATCGAAATTTATATAGGACAAAAGGAATACCATGAAGACCTGGTCGAGTCTGCCTGAACAAAACAGGAAATCCCAATTTAAGCCAGACTAAAAATGAAATAATGATAAAAACCGGTATAAAAATGACAAACAATATCAGGGCTAAACAAAAATCAAATGCGCGTTTCACAATTATCAACCTGTTATTGCTCAGGATTAAGATTATATTCTGGAACAATTTCTTTAAATACTTTTCGAATATCCCCAGCTTTTTTTTTATTTGATAGCACCGTTAACTCTTCCAGCTTAGCATTCAGAAGGTCCAGATCGACTTGACTGCTTTCTAAAATCATTATTTTATCGTGGGCCGTCGGAATGACATTTTCCAGGCCTGTCATGAGCTCTTCATACAATTTTTCACCTGGCCTCAAACCAGTATATTCAATTTTAATATCAACATCCGGCTCGAATCCTGAAAATTTTATAAGATCCCGGGCCATACTATCTATTTTAACAGGAGCACCCATTTCTAATATAAATATTTCACCCCCATTCCCCATAGATCCGGCCTGTAAAATTAATTGACACGCCTCTGGGATCAACATAAAAAATCGTATGATATCAGGATGAGTAACTGTTACAGGTCCACCTTCCTGAATTTGTTTTTTAAACAAGGGGATGACACTGCCCACACTTCCAATTACGTTGCCAAATCTCACCGTGATAAAACTGGTATCAGAATTTTTAATGGTGCTATGGCTTTGCACAATCATCTCTGAAATTCTTTTACTTGTCCCCATAACATTAAATGGATTTACTGCTTTATCAGTAGATACAAAAACAAATTTCTCACATTTAAAGCGATCTGCTGTTTCTACGATATTTTTTGTTGCAAAAACATTATTTTCAACTGCTTTCAAGGGATATTTTTCCATCATTGGAACATGTTTGTATGCTGCTGCATGAAAAATAATATGCGGATTAAATCTTTCAAATGTTTTTGAGAGCTCCTCTTTATTTTGCACATCTCCTAAAACGGGTATTATTTCTATATTTTGGAAAAGCTTCTTTAATTCTAAATCCAAATCATACAGCGGGCTTTCAGCTCTTTCAAAAAGAATTATTTTCTCAGGTGCATACCTGCCTATCTGTTTGCAAAGCCCTGATCCGATTGACCCCGCCGCACCGGTGACCAAAACCACTTTTTTCCCTAAATATTCCCCTATTTTACGCCGATCCAGTTTCACTGGTTTTCTGCCCAGAAGATCCCTATATTCAACATCTCTGATAGAGCTTAATTTAATTTTACCATCAATTATTTCGCCCATGTCAGGAACTGTTTTAAAATTCACATCTACCTGTTCGCATAAAGATACAATGTGTCGCATCACATCCGGGCCAATAGAGGGGATGGCAATTATAACATCCTCAATCCCTGCGGATTCAACGATTCTCTCAATATCATCAATTTTTCCCACTACAGGAATCCCATGTATTTTTCTTCCCAGTTTAGATTTGTCATCATCTAAAAACCCTACTACATATGACTTAATTGATGCATTTTCCCGAAATTCACGACAGACCGTTTCTCCACAATCACCGGCACCTATAATCAGCACCCTGTTACCTTGGTTATGTCTAAGTTTAAATATTTGCAGAAAAGCATCTTTTATCTCTTTTAAACCAATATCTTCTGTGAATTTAGAAAAACAAAGACGGATAAACACTCGTGTGCCAATAATGAGAATAACGGTTAAACACCAGTCGATTATATATACCGACCTAGAAATATTTTCGAACCTGTTTACATAGAGGATTAAAACAATAATACCAACCGTGGCTGCCGTTGAGGCTTTAACAATATTCACCAAATCATTTAAGCTTGTATAGCGCCAGATACCTTTATACAAATCAAAAAAATAAAAACAAAATAACTTCATACAAAACAAAAAAGGAAGGATAGAAATAAGGCTGTCCCACTGTTCTTGTGGTATAATAAAATCAAACCTTATCAAATGGGCAATATAAATTGAACCGAACAGCAGGATTAGATCCAGCGCAAAAACAACCACGAAATTTCTATTCACTATTACTTTCATTTTTCAGCAACCATTTTAAGAACCTTCATCGAAAAAAATATGAATAATAAAACATAAAACAGATAAAGCAAAGGCAAAACAAATAATTTTTCTGAATGACAATAAATAATAGTGAGCCCAATAAAAAACTGGACAACACCATACAGCATAGCAATCTTCCAGTGGCTTATGGACAGCTCATTCACGAGCAACTGATAGATATGTTTCCGATGCGGCCTGAGCAACGATTCTTTATTGTAAACCCTTATGATCATAGTAAAAATTTCGTCGAAATAAAACGTCGCCAAAAACCCAGCCATCGCCAGAAAATCATTAAATGTTTCGGATAAAACAATCACCAGACAGGCAAAAATAAAACCTATCAAAACACTGCCCACATCCCCCAAAAAAACCCTTGCTCTGGGCAAATTGAAAAATAAGAATCCAAGACAGGAAAAGGCCAAAGAGATACATAAGATAACGTAGGATCCGTCAACCCTGTTGATATAAGCATACATAGCCAGTAAAGAAAAAGCGACTATTCCTGTAATGCCAGCGATACCATCAATTCCATCCATAAAATTATAAAAATTTGAGGTACCCACGACAAACACAGCTAACGGGAGTAACATAAAAAATGAATTGAAAGGGAGTCCTTGTGAATTTCCAAGGAGAATCAAAAAAAGAACGCTGCAAACAAATTGAAGTGCCAGCCTTTCTTTGGCAGAAAGATGATGCTTATCTCCACCCCACAAACTTATCAATGAAATTACCACAGCAGTAAACCAAAGGTATATTGGAATTGACAGTATCAGGCTTGAAATAACAAATGCTATCAAAATGCCAACGCCACCACACCTTGGAGTCACCTTTACATGTGAACTTCTGTGATTTGGAATATCATTTATCCCCAGCCTGCTTCCGTATTTCATAATAAACCATGCCCCGGCACCTCCAACAATAAGATTCAAAACACAAATACCAATAAACTCGACCATTTGTAAAAAATTTTACCTATTTATTCCCGGAAGATTCAATCAATAAGTCATCCGGTTTTGCTGTTAATGATAAAAACGCACCAACCCATACCCATAAAATTCTTTGGTAACTAATATCATGTACGATTGAAAAAATCCCAATACATATTATTGCACTCCAGAAGAAAACTTTTAATAAAAATTTATCTTTTTGATTTTGCAAATCAAGAGAATAAAGCCAGAAAAAGAAAAAACCTATCAAGAAAAAACCTACCAATCCAGTGTCTCCCAGATAAAGGCTAATGGAATTATACTTCTTCGGAAAAATTTCAATGCTTTTCCCGAATTCAATCAATGTTCCACCTAAACCAGCTCCAAAAAACCAGTTTTGTTTCAAGAGGTTAAGTGATATATCGCAACTTTTTCTCCAACTATTAGAACTGTATATTTCTCTTTTTATGATATTATTTTTGACAATACTACAATCAAATTCAGCTGTCTGAAATCTGTCCTGAGTTTTTCCTTGAAGACTGTAAAAGCCAACAAGTAAAACAAAAGAAAACAATAAGCCGAGTAAAATTACAATAACATAAACTAACTGTTTTTTTATATTATATCCCAACCAGGTAATACCAAAAACAGCAACAGTAAGTATACCACATAAAGAATGGCTTAAGCCGACACACACACTCAAGACAAACGCAGACGATAAGAATAGCTGTTTGCTTATAAGCTTCTTATAATAGCCGATAAAATATAAGAGCATGATAAAACACAAATAAAAAGCAGCCGTCACCGAATTCAGTCCCGGCCCGGTAAACTCCAGTTCCTTGAGTGCTCCGATCTTCCCCCAATACGTTTGCTCAGGTAAAAAAACCAACACATGTAAAATCACCAACTTTAAAAAATAAATGGCTATAATCCAGAAGATAATCAATAATGTATTTCGAATATGTACTTTATCTAATTTAAAAAATAGAAAACCCGCCTGAACATAACCTAACAGAAACAGCCCCCCCACAACCCTATTATTAAATGCCCAAAAAGATGCTTCATTCGTGAGCCACCCATACAAAAATGAAATTAAAAAATAAGACAAAATCATAAGGATAATAACGGTCGCTTTTTTCAATAAAACATCAACATTTTTATTTATAATGGATGCAATGAGAATAAAAAATAAAACGATGGCAAATAAGTCACCCAGTGTAATTGGAATTTGTGTTTTAAAAAACAGGATACGTATCTCAAAAAAGCCAAGAATTATACAGGGTATTGACAGCAAGCCTATATTTTTCTCGAGATATGATAATGATTTATAAAAAAGTGTCTCTTTTTTTTCAATAATTTCTTTTTTATTGTTCGGAAAAAGATTGATGGTTAAAGGCATGATGGAAATAACAACTATCGATGCAAAAGAAACCATCAAAATATTTCCTAACAGCAAAGACGTATCAATATTATATTGTGACAGCAGATAAACAGCTGCGACTTCTCTCAAACCAATGCCCTGAAAAGAAACAGGCAAACTTCCCACAAACATGAGTGCCGTGGTATAGACCAATTTCTCAGCCAAACTGACATCTAACAAATTGTTCAAAATCAAAAATACAGGGATTAAATTCAATAACACTATCATTAACGAATAGAAACTTGTGCTGAACAAAAGCGCTGAAATAATTCGAAAGAGTTGATAAGTAAAATTTTTAAAATAAAAAAAGACTCCCCCGAACAATAAAACTGCCAAAATTAAAAAATCAAAAGAACTTCCAAACCGAATTGCCGTCAAAAAATCCACTTTTCTTAAAACCAGGAAAGAAATTATGCCAACAATCGAAATAAATCCAAGCGTTATGGCTTTTTCGAAAATTGATATAATAATAAATAAATTTTTATTAACTTTATTCACTATAGGCAAAGAAACTTTTGTAAGTGTTGATCCGATAATTCCTGCAAGATAAAGGCCCGACAACATAGAATAAATATTAACCTGATGAGCTGTCCCAAAAGAAACACCATAATAAAATGGCTTTAAATTGAAATACAGCCTCAATGAACCCAAAATCGAGATTAAAACTGCTACCAGAATAAATATCAAAAACAGACGGATATCAAAGGCCAGAAGCAACTTTGAATCAATATCATAGAAAACAAACAAAGCCACAACTAAAGCAAATGATATTGCTAATGGTATGATTTTTTTAAAAAATGATAAATACATAATTTTAGGATTTCTTTTTGTTAACTATTTTTATGATAGAGGCTTCTAATTCAGGGAAACCCAAAAGAATCAATATCCAGTATCCAACTAAATGATGCCGCATAGCTGTACCATAATTGACGGTTCCCATAGCCCAGAGAACAGATATAAATATATAAGAAAAAAACATGAAGCTTAATAAATACCGCTTCTCATGATATTGGGAAATCGATTTTACGGACAATATAATCAGTATAATTCTCCACATATTTTCACCCACCGCATACACATCAATTCCCCGACTGACCTTCCATGGAAATGGAGTCGCAAAGTAATACAGAACAATTTTACTGTTGGAAATAAAAAAAGCTGGAATTGAATCCATATCAAACAGAACACCATATGTTGCATTTGCATTCGAAAGTTCTGCACCCCTGATTGACTCACTTCGCTTATATATAGCATATTGGATCAGATTCCCTTTCAATAAACTTGAAATCAGATTCTCACCCTGAAGATCATCTCTTGTCTGTTTATAACTCAATGGAATCAATGTAAGACATAGACCTATCACTATGAGGATAACTACCTTCCTTTTTGCAAAAAAGTTCACAACCCTCTTCAGATTTATTCCAAAAACTTCTAATAAAATAAAGAAGAATAGATATAGCGCCCAAATGCTTAAAACAGGATGGAACAACCCCATAATAAAGGAGGCTATAGCTGAAAAAACCAGCCACACCTTCTTTTGTGAATAAAAATAGTACAAAAAGCAATAAAAGGACAACAATGAAAAGAAAATCTCATAGGATTCTCTCAACGTAATCGGGCACACAAAAATCATTGATGGTAATAAAAACAAGGCTAAAACAGACATGCTGGATCTATTATATGGTCTTATCAATTTAAACAGCCTAATAAATAAAACAATTGAGAAACTTACAAATATAATTGAGAGCGATTGTCCAACCATGATCAAATCTGAACCGCTAAAATCATAAACGAATGCTAAAAAACTGGTGTAAAAATCTGCCCAAAGCCCAAAATCAATATTACCGACTTGTTTCAACCTTACTGCATTTGTATGAAATAACAAGGCATCGACATCCGCACCTGGTGTTCTGAAAAGAAATCCGTTTATAAAAGATACAACATGATAAACTGTTATAACAAACCAAATAAGAAGTATCTTTTTCCAATCTTTATAGTTTATAAAAATCAGAGGGATACAATACGATACTATGATAAGAATAACAACTGGTATCAAGGTTTCATCAACTCCAAATACTCCATTGATACCAAACGATTTATCATGTTCTGATCAAAATTTTCAACACATCGCTTTCTTGCCCTCTGACCCATTTGCACCATTTCTTTTGGGTTGTCCAAGAGGCTTTTGAACGCCTCAACAAGCTCTTCGACACTTTTGGCATTCACCAGGAGACCCGTTATACCATCCTCGATTGCATCAACAAGGCCGACAATCCGGGTTCCGACAGCAGGAACCCCCATCGCTGCAGCTTCAATGACCGTTGTACCAAAACCTTCTCTATAACTGGGCATGCAATAAATATCAGATATTGAAAGATAGTATTCTGGTTTCTTCTTATAACCCAGATAGTGAATTTTGTGACAATCATTAATATACTCTTTTAAACTGAGTGTCTCCACCCCATTGCTGTCCTGGTCAAGGGGGCCAATTAACAAAAGATCACAATCGTATCCCTGCTCTAAAATATTTTTAAAGGAAGATATTAATTCAACAATTCCTTTGTCTTTGTTAATTCTTCCAATAAAGGTAAAAATTTTAGATTTCGGAGAAATGCCTAATTTTTCTTTTCTAAGATTCTTCTGTGTTTCATCAAGCTGCAACGGTATAAAGCGTTCAAGATTAATACCGGATATAGATCCTTTATGAATGACTTTAATCTTTTGAGGAGCGATGATCCTTTTCTGAATCAAAAATTCTTTTTGACTCGGGCTGTCTGCATAGCATTTAGTGCTAAGAAAACCGATCAGCTTATCGGCTAAGATTGTAACTTCTTTTTTCATTCCAACCAGAGTAACCCATGGTTGACCCGTCCATGTGTGTAGTCGGACCGGCACACCAGCGACAAGAGCTGCAATAGAAGAGAGAAGCCCTGCTTTCGGGGTTGTGGAATGAACAATGTCAAATTTATGCTTTTTAAAAAACCGAACCAGTTTGAACAGGGCCACAAGATCTTTTAGCGGGTCTATTTGGCGCGATATTTCAATTTCTTCGTATTTCAATTTATCATCAAACTCTATTTGATGGATTTCCGGTCCATAGGACGAAACAATAACCACCTCCATCCCTAAATCCCTCATATATTCGACTTGGGATTTCAGATGATTTTTCACATAATAAGCGACAGTAGCTGTCCTACATACTTTGATGTTTTTTTTGGTTTCCATTTTTTCCCAATCTTGAATTCATGCCTTTTTAGTTTTATAGCTCATAACCATCTCTCTTAATCCATATTGAAGACTCTTCTGATAAGTATAGTCAAGTAGATTAATAATTTTATCGTTAGGGTACCAAGATTGAAGCGTTAAAGCATATACTCTTGACTCTGTCAATGGAATGCCAGGCAATACTTTAGATATACCGCAAGCAATAATTGCTAACGACTTGGGTATTCTCACCCATGGCATCTTTTTATTGAGCTCATTTGATATAGTTTCAACAAATATCTCCATCTTTATAAGGTCAGAAAGGTTAAAAATCTGGTTTATTGCCTTCTGTTTTTTCCCACACTGCATCAAAGCATAAACGACATTATCCACATGAATATAATTTGCCTTTGCACCTGGAGGGCCTATAAAAAAAAATAACCCACGATCAATTAAGTTGATCATCTGGAAAAAATATTGGGTGGTCATCGTCGGACCGAAAATATTTGAGGGGCGCAATATGCTGTAATCTATTTTTTTTTGCGTACAAAATTGTTCCACTAAAGCGTCAGATGCCGCCTTGGTTTTTTCGTACTCGCCTTCAGGCCTCTGCAGTGTTAGTTCCGTTATTTTTCCTGTTTTGTGTGAACCATAGACACCTACACTGCTCAATTGCACCCAGCGACCGATTCGTCCTTCAGCTTCAAGTAATAAATTCTTTGTGCCTGTGACATGTGCATCCTGCATCATTGATTTTTCATTAAGCTCTGCTGCGCAATGATAAAGGACATCTGCATTGTCCACAAAAGCACTCAGATGGGCTCCTCTTTTTTCAAGAAGATCCCCGCGAACTAGCTCTATGCCGCGAGCCAACCCTGAATTATCAGCAGCATTTTGTCTCGACAAAACCCTTACTGTATCCCCTTTTTCAAAATGTGCCTGAGCAAGTTTTCTACCCACAAAACCTGTCCCACCTGTAATTGCAACTATCATTTTTTAAAAAAACTTTTAATGAAAGGTCTCACACTAATGCGCAAGTTAACGGGAAGTAACCGAAAAATAAATAAAAAGGGGATTGAGAGACAAGCAGCACCATATTTTTTTAATTGTACCGCTGCTCTAAACTGAAGTTTCAAACTACCTATCAAATAATTTAATCTCTTCTTCCTTTCAAAATATTGATAATTATGAAGCCTTTTTCCAACCAAAGGTATCGACAATTGATATATGCCATACCCGAGTGCTGCTACACGCAAATACAAATCCCAGTCAAAAAGTATAGCTCTGCTTTGGTCATATCTTCCCACAGTATCAAGAAGTTTTTTGGGAATCATAAGCGAGGTATGTGAAATAGGGTTAAAATACAACAGGCTATTCTGACATTCGGTTATTACATCTTGTTCTTTTTGACTTGCACATTCTTTTGACCACTTTGGTGAATCTTCGTTATAAAAAACAACTTGAGAAGCGCCTATCAGCCCCTTGTCTCCAAGCGCTTTCAAATATTGAATTTCAATACTGAAGCGCTGTGGATGGGATAGATCATCTGCATCCTGAATAGCAATGTAGTCACCATGGCTTGCTTCAATTGCCATGTTTAAAGCTTTACCCCGGCCAACTCGTCCTGCTTTGATCAAACAGATTCTATGATCTGAAAATTGCTCTATTTTTTCAACTGTACGATCAGTAGAGCCATCATCAACAATAATAAATTCGAAATTTTCATAATCCTGTCTCAGGATACTATGGATGGTCTCGTCAATATAGACCTCTGCATTATACGCAGTAGTGATAACACTTATCAGTTCCATTTAAGACTCCATCTGACGAAACCATAGTTCCAGCACGACAAACTGCCACAAGACAGGATAGGAAAGCTGCCCATTTTTAAATGAATCATATAGTCTTTGCAATTTAATCGGTGAAAATAATCCTCTTTTTCGAATTGTTTCAACTGACAATGCGTCGTCAACAATTGGTTTGAGTTCATTTCTCATCCAATGCCCCATCGGAAACTCAAATCCATGCTTGGGTACATTCAAAAGTTCTGGAGGTATAATATCTGACACAGCGGCTGTCAGCATCCTTTTGGGATGACCCAGGTTCTTTTGCCAACCATCAGGGAGACCACAAACAAACTCAACAAGTTTATGATCGATCAACGGCACTCGCACCTCCAACGAGTGTGCCATACTCATCACATCGGTGTCTCTTAACAAGCGCCACCCCATATAAGTCTTTAGTTCAAGCTCCGTGACCATTCTCCAGGAATCTTTTATATTATCAACTGTTTCTTCTAAAACTGCGAGTGCATCTTTCCTTGGGTTTTGTGCATTTAATATCTCTTTAAATTCCTTTGAATAGAACGTATTTGTTTCCTTTGGCCATAAATTGAAACGAGCCAATGCATATAAGGCTACAGGAGAATCAACCCACCCCACTCTGCCGATTTTATTAATTCGTCTCCCTTGACTTAAGGCTCCCATGATACGAGCTGATCCTGTTGAGAGACCCCGCCTGAAAAACTCAGGCAACGCCCCCCAAAGATTTGCATACTTTGCAAAACGAGGGATAACCTTATATGAACCATATCCGCCAAAAAGTTCATCTCCACCCAACCCGGAGAGCGCTACCGTCAACCCGCCATTTTTTGCTGCCTGAGATACAAAATAGGTATTAATACCATCAAAACTTGGCTGATCTAAGGAGTCGATATAATGGTCAATATGATCAATAACATCCTGGCTATTTATAATAATCTCACTATGATCTGTCTTAAATCTATTAGAAACAATTTTAGCTAAATCAAGTTCGTTAAATTGATTCTCGATGTGACTATCAAACCCGATAGAAAATGTCTTAATCGGTTTTTTTGATATCTTTGACATCAATCCAACAACTGCTGTTGAGTCAATCCCACCACTCAAGAATGCACCGGTGGGGACGTCACTAATTTGATGAAGCCGGATACTGTCTTCTAATAATCCACGAAGCGTTGGAACGATTTCTTGGGATTCACAATCAATTGAACCCTGCTCAGGAAACCTCCACCATGTATCAATGTTTATCCCTTTAGATGACAACTGGACATACGATCCAGGCAATAACATCTTTATTTCTTTAAACATTGTCTCCGGTGGTGGAACATACCCAAATGACAAATAGTGGTCAACAGAAGAATAGTTCAGCTCCAAATCAAAAAGACGACTATTTTTTATTGCATTAATTTCTGACGCAAATACAAATTTATTTGAAGACTGAATATAATAGACAGGTTTTATTCCCAGTCGATCCCTTGCCAGGAAAAGCTCTTTTTTATTCTCATCCCAAATGGCAAATACAAACATACCTCTGAGCAAATTCACACAGTCAGATCCTATCTCTTCATATAAATGAATAATTACTTCTGTGTCACTGCCGGACTTAAAGATATGCCCTTGTTTAATTAAAGATTCTCTTAATTCTTGGTAATTATAAATCTCACCATTACAGACACACCATAATGATTTATCTTCATTACAGATAGGTTGATTACCAGCACGGCTCAAATCAATAATACTCAGCCGCCTCATCCCGAGCGCTGCCGACTCAAATTCTATACTGCCATAGTGATCAGGCCCACGGTGGGTCATTGCATCACTCATCTTTTTTACAATTTCTTTTTTTCCTCCAGGATTAAATCCAAAAGAAACCAAGCCACATATTCCGCACATTTTTTAAACGCTCTTAAAATTATCAAACATTAAAATATTCTATTCACTGCACAAACAATATTTTCTTTTAAAAGGAAGTTTTGTTTTTTCTGTAACAATCAGTGTATTCGTCGGAACTTTCTTTCCATACTTAGGGAAATACCAACCAGCCGGATTAGGTTCCAGGCATCCGTTATAGGTCTCCAGTGACGTGTTGGAGGTCTTTTCAACATCAAATAAAAGGTTCCACTTGTCTGGAAAAGAAAATTCAATTGAATCGCCAAATTTTTCTTTAACCTCAACATCAGGATGCAAATGAAAAAATGATTCAATAGATCTTGACCCCTCTCCTGAGAGTGTATCTTCTATAATCAGGCGATCCGATTCACATATAAATGCTCGTGAGATAACAGTATTTGACCATATTCTTGAAAACCCGTAAAATTCAACGTTGATCACCATAGCGTTATCCTCCTGCACACACGAAACTTTAGGAGCAGGCCCTGTATATTTTTCACTCATTAACTGTGCATAGCCGTTTAACCCATGAGTCACACAGGGTTCATAGCCATCTAAAGAAATGGAATTATGACTTCTAACACTTCTGCCATAAAGCCCTAAAGAATTCTGCTGGAAACTGTATCGCCCCACATCAACAAACACAGGCAAGCCTTCCCAATATAATACAAAACCACCGACATCAGAATGTCCATGCGACCATTCTGGAACGTAACCCATTGGATTTGCGTATACAAACAATGAGTACACGTTATTTTTGAATCTATAGTGACCGGCATCTGGATAAGCAATGAAATCTTGTTCCGCTTTAGAAGAGTGCGGAAGAATACCCTTTATTTGTCCAGGGACCCTCTGATTAAAAAATTGCCCCCATCCCCCCAGTTTATGAAATTTTCCAGAAGCGTCTTCCTCTATATTTGTTTTCAAACTTTCCAACCAATCCATATGAAATTCAGGAAAACAATCCGGGGATATATCTCCTAAAAAAGGAAAAGACTGGCCTTGAGAAAAATAAGACGCACATTCGATTATTCTTTTTGTCACAGGCTCGATTGATTTTAAGAATGGTTCATCTTTAATGGCATGTGCACAAAGATATACTTCAAAATAAGTTCTGGCCATTAGTGCCTGATAATGTGATGAACCCTCATTTAAAAATCCAGACGAGGCAAACATCTTCTTACTACAGGCCAAAAGAATCTCTCGCCCGAGTGAAGTAGCAGATTTAATATCCAATAAGGCTCCAGCAAGGTACATCGCCCTACCATTATTAATTAAATGATTGTTCGTTCCAGTGTATCTAAATTCTAAATTATGAGAAAGAAATTCTAACTGACCTATCAGGCTTTTCAAAATTATATTTAAATGTTCCTTTTCAGGAAAAGAATATGGTTTTGCCAATAATAAAAAATAGCTCCAATTAACAACTCGTTCTGATATGGAATAGCTATCCCATCCAATTTTGTCGTCACATGGATTTAATGTTATCCATTCAAGAATTAATTGTTCCGATGTTTTAAGTATTTCAATATCAGAATTACCAGAATAAAGGTGGAATAACCATCCGAATCGATGTAAGGAAAAGTTATCTTCAATATCATCGAAATCAGCGTCCCAGAATTTTTCAATCTTAAGAGGAATACTTTTCCGCGCAAGATTTAAATTATACTTATCCCAGGTTTTATTTTTTAAGAATGAACGGGCAATAGGAAGGGTAGAACGGATATCTTTTTTCTCATATTTTAGAGAAACTTCATCTTGTTTTTTAAGATCCTGATACTCTTTTGGAATTTTATTATGCAGCAAACGCACCAGGCCAAATTGAAACAAAGCATTTAGAAAATACAGAATTCCAAATTTTTTAATAATAAACTTAAAATAGTTCAAAAACTCTTTTTTATGAGCAGATGATAGCTTGGTTAGAATCATTTTTTAGCTTTTATATTCAAAGCGAAACCCATATATTTGCTAACCAAAAGCTCAAAATGGGATTCATTTCTCCACCCATGACCGTAAATCAACTGTCCCGCCTCATTAATACCAGTCTTTTTCATGACCATTCTGGCTATGAGCTTTCCGATAATCGGAATCTGCTCAAAAATAAAACTATTCTTGCGGATATTAACCTGTTTAAACTGGCTAAATAAGCGATTAATCTGAATTTTCGAATATACTTTAGTCTCAGGATTCATTATAGTTTGTCTTTTAGCTGACATCCATTCTGTCACTCGCCCAAGCCAATTTTTATGCCTGAAAATGTTTCCTGTCAAAACTCCTCTTAAAAAAAAGATAACAAACCAATAATAAAACGAATCTCTTGCATAAAGCATTATGACCGCTTCGCCTCCTGGTTTGAGAACCCGATAGGCTTCCTTAATTGTAAGAGGCGTATCAGGAGAATGGTGTAACACACCATTTGAATACACAATATCAAAATAATTATCCGGAAACGGTAATTTTTCTGCGTCTCCTTGCAAACAGACATTATTAGAATTTTTATCTATCAAGTCTAATTTCCCGGCAGTGGCAACAACCCTATCATGAGTAATGTCCATGGAGAACATCCGCGCACCGTGATCTGCAAACAAGGCTGTATGGGCACCTGCTCCAGAGCCTATTTCCAGGACAGTCTTATCTGACAACTCATCTATTGGCATTTCGGTCACAGCAAGATGCTGTCGGTGCCTGAAAAGTTCTTTAAGCTTTCCAAGTAATTTTAAAAACTTATGACTATCCAAATTAGCATCATACTTTTCATAAGCAGCCTTATATAACTCGCCCCAAAATTTTTGGATATCACCTTTAACTTTGTTCTGACTTTTAGGTAGCAAAACCGGTATATTATTCCAAACAGAAAAGTTGGAACTGCATTCATAACAGACAAGTTTTCCGGGATTTGCAGAGTCCTCATATTTCAGTTTACCGCGGCAATCCGGACAATTAAAACACGGATCCTTTTCAATCAACTCTTGAATGGCAATTCTTCCCATATCTATCCTTCAATCTTTTTATATTATTTAATACAGATCACATATCCCTGTTTTTTTCATACAGGCTCTATGCTTGGTCAATCTCATAGCCCATTTTATTCAGTGTCTGGCGGTATAATTCATTGGCTCTTTGAATTTGATCGGTTGTAAATTCCTTTTTCCAATTCCCAGTATTTCCGGATCGAAAATTACTGGAAAGTCCCCAGGGCAGCAAACGAGATGTTGATATGTTTTTCTTTACATTTCCCCGGCCTTTAGAAGCTTCAATAATCTTGTTAATTTTCACATCAGACAGCTCGATCCCATAAAAAAGCAATATTTTCTCAAATTCTTTTTTGGTATCCTTTTTTAAGTCTTCAAATTTCAAAAAATGATACCGATCAGGATCTTGTTCCGCAAATTTCATCCATCCTTCTATCCATGGAATATAGTGTTGATTAACAGTATTTATTGAGTGCTCCATGGATTTTTCCTTTCCCATTTCATTATAATTCACATAATCGTAGGCATCCAATGGTTTGGGGAAATCTATCATTCGATGATAGCGGCACACAGCCACATCTCTTAAATCTCGATAGGTAACCAATACCTTATCTACGTTATTACGTTTAATACACTCAAGATTTTCAATTTTTGGGTTCAAATGGGTCTTGAACAATGAATAGCAATTTGCAGGCGTTTGACTGAAGGCAGAATCACAAATATCTTGTCTGTAAATAACGTCTGTTGGCATAGGGCTTGGCCGGGTGAAATATCCAGGAATTCTTGCCAACAGATTCTTCACCCAGGTACTTCCACTACCCGCCATTCCAGCTAAAAAGATGATATTATTTGGATACTTATAAAACCCCATTTTAGCCTTAAGATCGAAAACAGCCCTTTGCGTATTATAATTAAAACGTTTGATCACCAGATCTGGATGTTTCATAGCTAAAGAGGCTGTCTCCACCCACCATTTTGTATCTCTTTTCATAAAAATTATTTTTCACATCCCTTATCAATAAAAAAACTCACTCTTCCATGTCTTCCCTATACTTAATTACTTTAGCTGGCACACCTGCGACAAAAGAATACTCAGGGACATCTTTAGTGACTACTGCTCCTGCTGCCACGACAGCACCTTTTTTCACTCTGACCCCTTTAAGAATTACAGCATGAGCCCCTATCCAGACATCATCTTCAATAATAATTTTTTTTGAAATTTTCGTTTGAGACATCATTGATGTAGCTCTATCTGTTTTATGCTCCCGCCCCCAAATAGTCACTCTCGGCCCAAGCATTACCTCATTTCCAATCTCAATATTCCCGGATAGCAGGCAAAATGAATTAGAAAAAAAACACGTGCCGATTTTAATCTCTTTTTCTGCTAATATTCTGCAATGGCTTAAAATCTTGCCAGATCTTCCAATCTTTATATTCTCCGAAAGAACGCAACTTTGATGAACATAAATACCATTTTTCTTAAATTGATAGTACCTTGCGATTTTTTTTAAAATTTTTCTAAGCAAACCCATTCTCACCATAAAAAAAATTATACATTTTTAATACCTATTATAGATTCAGTTTTAAGCTTAATAGAAAAATATAAGATCATATATATCCAGTGTGGAGGAAATCTTGAGGTTGATGAAGTCGCCACAGCTATCGAGATTAAAGCACTTACTAAAATTGCAAAAGCCAGATAATCATTCAAACTAATTTTTGTTCTAAATTTCATAACAGAAAAAATATTTTGGCAAATTCTAATCGAAAAATATAAAAAAAATAATATGGCAAAAATACCATAATCTAATATCATCATAAAAGTTGCATTGTGCAATGAGAATGTACTGTCTTTAAGACCTGGATTTTTCTGAAAAATACTTGTTCCCATCCAGCCGGTACTGCCGTTGTAAGATCTTCCCATAAAACTATCATTTTTGAAAATTTTTGATGAAAACCATGGAGGAATTTCCTCTGAAAAACACATTAAATATCCTACCCCCCCCCCAGTGCCAAATGGTTTTTCAATCAAAACATCAAGCGCTCTAATATGCTGATATGTCCTTGGGATAATAGCAGAAATAAAACCATTTATAAACTTGTCAATTTTCTGTTTCAATAACTGATCGTTTTTAGCCGGTTTCAATAACTGATCGTTTTTAGCCGGTTTCAATAACTGATCGTTTTTAGCCGGTTTCAATAACTGATCGTTTTTAGCAATAACTCTCATGAAAACAACTTTATAATCGCAAAGGCGTTCCTTACCCTCCAAATTAGTGCGGGCATAATTTAATCCAATTATAAATAAAAGTGGAGTGCCTATTATTAAAAGGATTGAGATACCTTTTAATAATTGAGGAGGCAGACTCTGCTTTGTCTTTGCAAACAAAACAAAAGTTGAGAATACTATGCAACCCACAAACATAGCGATAACCGTTGCTCTTGAAGAAGTCATTAAAATAGGCAAAATTGTAAATATTGCAAGAACTATAAAAAGCTTTTTTTTTGTAGCGAAAAACAAATATACACTTAACCACATTACAATAAGCGAAAATTTGGAAACATGATGAGTACTAAATGTTAGATTACTATGAAACATTCCAGAACCATTATAAGCATCACTGATACAAGGTAAGAATATCAAAGTAAACACGGAATCAACAAAAAATAGCAGGCCAATGCTTATAATAATAAAGAAAAACTTTTCAATTTGTCCGATCTTCCAATTTTTAATTAAAATAACGTATGAAAATAAAAAAGTAGCTAAATAAAAAGGGATGCCTGAATATTTTCTTGAACCAATATATTTAAGCGTGTGGTCATCTACCAAAGATATCGCGCCAAGATTATATATAGTCACCATCAAAAATGTAATGAAAGTGAGCCACCAAAATTTATTATTTAATATCTGCTTCCCAAGGATAGCTTCTATAGTTATAGATCCTGCAAGAACTGCAGAAAAATAGAACAGGATTTCCATAGGCCCCACAGTATTCCATGGCCACCATGAAGACAATACTATCTGCCAAGGGAGTACAAAATGAAGTGGGAAAAATACAAGTAATATCTCACTAAAACTAATTTGCCGGTCACCAAAAAGATTTTCTTTCCACTTCATATAAAAAAGTCCTTTAAGTCGATGTGTCAAAATTGCAGTAAGCTTTTAAATAATAGAATTTAAATATACAGGGAATCAAGGTCATACAAATGATATTAGACTAATCACTCCAGCCTCTATACAGGTCTGAAATTGATCGATCGCGCCTCAAAATAGCCCCCCAAAACCCTTCAAAATCATACTTTTTCCAGATAGGTTTCATCAAGTGCATGATATGTTTTTGAGGATATTGCCTGTATATTTGGTCGTCAATAATGCGCCACCCTGAAAAAGAAATCAACATCTTCCAGTCATCTGGCGAAAGCTCAAAAACATGTTCCTGTTCCGGATAAATCTGACGCATAGCCTCTACAGTGCTTTTACCTTTCAAAATACTTCTCACGTGATGAAGTCCAACGCGACTATTTTTAAGGTAGGGAACTGTGATTAGCATAAGCTCACACTTTCCTTTAACAGCCATTCTCCTGAAAAAGAGGCTTGGATTAGTCAAATGCTCTACCATTTCAAATGATGTAAAAATGTCAATTTTAGTATCTCCAAGATCAAGTTCTTCTGCCGGAGAATGAATGGCTTTCATACCTTTAGATTTAATTTTATCAACAGCTTCTTTATCAATATCAACACTGATTGTGTCTATATCCAGATCATGGCATAACGCCTTGATATACTCAAGATGTGTCCCTGCTGAATCTCCTATGTCTACGATGGTCAATTGCTTTTTGCCCAGCATTCTAACTGCCTTTATGAGCAACCCCATCTGAAAAGCATGCTGACCTCTGGCTTTGGTCTCGGCAAATTCACCTTCTATTACAGAATGAATCCTGTGAGTGGACAGATCTGAAACTATTTTATTCAAATCTCTTTTGATTTGTTCAAGCCCTTGTTCTTTGACTGCTGTATTAATAGATTTTATTAATACAGCTTCAGCAATTTTTTTTAACAGTTTATTTTTTTTAATTATATTAATCATTTAATACCCAATACATTTCTCCATCCATTCAGGGAGGGATCCAAGGACCAATAATTTTTAATAAAGGTCAGTTTTTCATGAAGAGGAATACTCTTGTAATTGTCAGAGAAAATAAAGGCAATCTTTTCTACCAAATCCTGGGGGGTATAAACAGTATTGTATAAAGCTTCAAACCCAATCAAAGGACTCATACACAAAAAATCTGCAAACACCGGAATAATCACATCACAACCAAAGGCAAGGGCTTCGATTCCAATTGTCGAAGTGGCGGTAATTACGACTGGAACCTGACTCAGAAGATCATATATCGACTGACCTTCTTTTTCCATAACTTTAAAATTTATATCTTGTTCTTCAATCCCCATGGAGTGTAACACATCAACTACAGACATCGAAGGGTGTCCCCTCAACCAGATCTCGAAAGGCCTATCTTTATCGGGAAAAGCCTGCATAATCATTGAAATCAGTGCCTTGGTCTCGTTATAAAAAATGGTTCCAGCAATAAGAATTACCATCCTCTTAGTTGAGTCTGGCTTAAAAGAATCTATCATCTTATTCAAATAAAGCTGCCGGACAGACTCAAGGACGACCAAATTAGGATAGTTGGATTCGGACAATAGTGTATATGGAATCTTACCATTTGCCGCAAAAATATCAGGTAGTGGAAGACTCTCATTCACATTATCAACAACATGTTCTGATGGAGCAAAAAAATAGTGAAAATAATTTTCAGATAAAGAAGTATGCTGAAATCCAATTGCCTGCATATTCGTGGATGATAATTTTTTGGCTGCATTAAGAGCCCTTTCCCACGCCTGCATTTCTGCATAATACACACATGTTGAACTTGTTTTTACATATCCAAACATATTTTTAAAGATTTCAAAATAGATCAGCCCCTCCATTGCATTCCGGCCAATAAATGACCGTCTTAACAGGGGTAAAATTAATGGAAAAGCTTCAGTAAACGTGAACCCATCTGTTAAGTGTTCTGCAGTTAGTGAGCCCGATATCTTTCTGTATTGGATCAATTGACGCACCCAAATTTTTAAAACTTTTACCAGAGAACAAAAGGAAAAAAATTCGTGCAAAAGGAATACTTTTTCGCCAACTTTCTTAATTTTATGACTGATTTTTATTGCGTCAACG
Organism: Desulfobacula sp.; assembly: GCA_033852015.1. Taxonomy (GTDB): domain Bacteria; phylum Desulfobacterota; class Desulfobacteria; order Desulfobacterales; family Desulfobacteraceae; genus Desulfobacula. Next base: position 59,971 of record JAWSVH010000029.1, on the reverse strand, counting down.
AACGACCACCCATCAATCTTTACATATAAAAACATCCATATAATTTTTTGCCCCACCTGGTTCAACTTTCCCTGGATTGGTATGGTATACTTATTTAAAAACCTTCCCTCTCTCAGAGCTGCTATGTCCACCGAAGGGAAATAGCTGACAAATACCGTGGACTCGTTAATTTGTCGTTTGGTTAAGCTTCCTAAAATAATTCTGGCTGATAAAGCTCTAATAAAAAAAATAAATAACCATAAAAGTGCGGACACGATCTCTTTAAAAACAGTTGTCACAGGAATCAATTTACCAAAAAATATCTTAATTTTTTGAATCTTTCCATAGGATTGTTCCTCAAATGATATTGAAAAATCAGCTTGACTTGCATATTGTTTAAGAACAGCTAATAATTCTCTGTCCTTTACACAGATGAAGCACTTTTCGTATTTTCCAGCCTGTATTAGAAAAATAATTGCATGGAACTGAGCAACCTTCAAAAAAAGATCGGTTTTGAATGGATTTTTCTCAGACAAAAGGGAATACCACCACGAACTGATACCTTCAGGATCATTTCGAAGCCAGCCTTTAACTGTTTGGTCACCAATTTTTCTATTCCCAAGGTCTGCAGACCATTGCGAAATATACGGGCGAATTTTGATCATCTCTTTATTGATCATCTCTGCTGAATTAAGCAATTGAGAACAAACTATTTTTCCATAACGAGCTGAGCACATTTTTTGAACATCATGGATAATTCCCCAATCAGAAAGCAATGGAAATACCGCAAATTCTTCAACATTATCAGTAAAAGAATTTAAATTTTTCTGGGTAATTAAATAATCAAAAATAAGTAAAGTGGAAGACATAAAGTGGGTACCTGAAGGGCTTATTTTATAAGAGAAGCAACCATAGCCTTCAAACCTTGTTGAAGGGTAACCTTGGGCTCCCATCCGATAGCATCTTTGATTCGACTGATATCTGCATTGATACCAAACATATCTCCTGGAGTTGGATCAGAGAAAACAATACCATAGGTTTCAGGATCGTACCCAAAAGCTTTTATTTCGGCATTCAATAGTTCTTGAACCGTTGTTGGAATACCTGATCCAACATTAAATTCTTTTCCATAGGAATATTCATTATCCAGACAGGCTATAATGGCTGAAATCACATCATCAATGTAAATCAAATCTCGATATCTTTCCGGTGAACCTTTTACAAGAATATCTTCTCCTTTTAAAAGATAAGCCATATATATACTGACCATCCCCTGGCGAAGATTCTTCATGTTCTGTCCAGGTCCATAGACATTGAACAATCTTAAAGAAGTTGTTTTCAGACCCAGTTTAGAATAAATTTTTACATATCTTTCTGACGCATATTTTCCAATACCATAAAATGAATTGGGATTGGCAACAGCATTCTCACTTACCGGTTGGTTCTCCTGATCCCCATATATGGACATGGAGCTGATATTTATAAAACGATCAGTACCATTCTTGAGACACCAATCCAATAAAATTACCGTACTCAAACAATTCGTCTTTAGATCATATACTGGGTCATCAAAAGAAATTTCTCCTGATGATTGTGCCGCAAAATGAAAAATAGCATCGTATTTTTTAGCCGGCAATTTTGTAGCCAGTTCACTCTCCGACAAATCTAAAAGATTAAATTGTGCTTCCTCTGGAATATTTGCCTTATCACCGGTTGACAGGTTATCAATAATGTCCACCTTCCAGCCATCTGAAAGTAATTTTCTGGCCAGACATGACCCAATAAATCCTGCCCCACCCGTTACAAATGCGGTTCTCATTTTGGTGCTCCGTTTTTCTTTAATATAACAACAGATGTATCGCAACATCCTTTTTTTTTCATGCTTTCCAAATATTGTTTATCAAGCTCAGGGGTAAACATTTTTGAATATCTACTCTGCCCGCCTGGTTTTCCCTCAATTGCCCATGTCATGTGATTTGATAAATCATACCGCTGCTCATCAATGATCTTATACTCACAGGGAATTTGATCGAGGATAAAACTTAAAGAATTTTTATTAAAATAGTAGTTATGGGCAACAGACCAATAGAATGCATGAAATGCTTCAATATCATATATAGTGATGAGTGGATCATCCCTATTGGGAATTTCAAATACCATTGTCCCTTCATCATCTAATAACTCAAGCGCCTCCATTAAAAAAGCAAAGGGATTTCGGATATGTTCGAGTACAAAAAAATGTAGAATCAGATCAAATTTTTCAGAACTGGCACTTTGTTTGCTCATTTCATCAATTGAAGAAAATACTTTAATCTTGTTGTGTTTCAAAAAAGAGGTAAACTGCCTTGAGGGCTCTATTCCGACAACGTCACATTTTTTATCAATCAATGGCAATAACATGAACCCGGAAGAACAGCCAATTTCAAGTACTTTTTTGCCAGGCTGGATAAAATCCTTAAAAAAAGGCCAACGCCTTAAAAACTGTTTTTCATTGCTCTTTACATGGTTTTCCGGTCCAGACCAGTCAAAATCTTTACCCGATCGTATCTCCATAAATTTTGAAAATTCATTCGCATAAAATTCGTGTTCCTCTTCAACCGTGAGCTGGGGATACAAAAACGCAACATCACAGATATCACACTGAAAAAAATGCTGATTATCTTTTCCAGAATAGACTTTTTTTGCGAGAATTTTAAAAGAAGTCTGCTTGTTTTTGCATATAGGACAAATATCAGGAGATATGTTCATTTCCTTCACCTATTATTTTGAATACTTCTGAACAAGCGGATCATCCAGCATTAATTTCTGCACAACTTCTAAATCCTGTTTTGTATCAACACTGTAGGTTATAACATCAGAAGGGACCATTTTTAAGCGGTAACCATGTTCAAGTACTCTGAGCATATCTACAGATTCAGCAACTTCCAGTGGTGTTGGAGTCATTTCATTAAATTTTATTAAAAAATCCCTTTTAAACGGCATAATACAGACCTGCTTGAACATGGATACATTCTTTGCCCCCATCTTCCATGATGGAATCGGTTCCCGGGAAAAATAGAGCGCATAATTCTGCAAATCCACCACAACTTTGACCTCGTTTGGGTCATCGTGTTCTTTTCGAGAACGAAGAGGAGCCATTAAATTAACCAACGCTAAATCAGAGTTTTCAAGCATGGGGCCGATAGCATCACTGATCATTTGTGGCTGAACCATTGGTTCATCACCTTGAACCATGACTACAACATCAATCTTTTTGCCTGTCTGATTTTCAATCTTTAACATGGCCTCGGCAGTTCTGTCTGTGCATCGTTCATGAGTATTGGCTGTCATAACAGCCTTCCCCCCAATAGATTCAATATAATCAAATATTTCAGCATCACAGGTTGCTACATAGGTTTCAGACAGATCCGAACACATTCTTGTCCGATAATAAACATGACCAATCATTGGAATACCGTTTATTTCCTTTAGCGGTTTGCCGGGGAATCTACTGCTTCCCATTCTTGCCGGGATAATACTGACAATATTCATTACTACTCCTTCATTAAAAGACCATTAATCTTATGCAGATCAGGATGATTTTTTTCATATATTTCTTCAATAACTTTTAGTACACCCTGCCCAAGATCGATATGCAATGGTGGTGCAAATTTTTTCCCAACCTTTGGATTAAACGAATAGGGTGTCACTTCATAGTGGGATTTATTGGGATTATGCTCAAACTCAAAACTGATATCCTCACCCAACATTTCAGCAATCATTTTCAACAGGTTTTCAACTGTCATTGGCTGATGACCGGTGAGAACAATGCTCTGATTAGCGTATTCAGGTTTAAGAATTTCAACACTGCACTGGGCTGCATCTTCCACATGAATATATTCTCTTAACGAATTACGACTCCCAAAATAACTGATCTTTTTTTCTTTCAGTGCCTGATCAACAAACCGAAATATGGCATTTTTTTCATTCGCCCGAGGCCCGTAAAGAGACCCATAACGAAGAATTGTATATTCTAGACCATAATTTTCATAATAATTTTCAATAAACGTCTCGCATGCCTGTTTGCTACAACGATAAAAACTGCCCGACTGGCTGTAGACATAAACAGTACTTGCAAAAATATATCGTTTAACCTGATAAAATTTACAGGCTTCAAGAATAATCGTATTGCCGACTACGTTATAACGAACCGTATCAAGCGGTTTCTCATGAGCCTCGCCAATGTCTGCAATTCCAGCAAAATTGAATACGATATCTGCGTTTTTAACTGCATCAGACACGGCCGATTCATCTAAAATATCTCCGACAACAAATGTTTGATCTTTTCGCAGCCATCTGGATTCAACAATATCAAAGATTGTCACATCATGCCCAGCATCACTTAATTTATCGCAGACATGAGAGCCTAAAAAACCCGAGCCTCCAAATACGGTAATATTCATTCGTAACCTGCTTTTATTGAGTTTATGATTTAAAAATTATTTTTTCAGGGGATTTGCGGCCGCAGTATACAGAAATAAAGCATCAATTCCATAGGCGATAAATTGATAACCCTCTTGAATCTTTTGCTCAAGTTCACGCTTATTGGGTTGAACAATGTGCGATCCCATAGGAATTTTGTGTGCTGAAGCTTTTGAAGAAATCATTTCCATTGTTTTGATAAACTCCGGATGATCAAATTGACCAGTTAGATTCATGGAACCTGACAAATCGTAAGGTCCGACAATAATAGCATCCAACCCCTTAACTGATAATATCTCATCTATTTGTTTTACTGCTGTAATATGTTCTATTTGTGCCACGATTGGAATCTGATTGGCTGACTGAAAACGGTCTTCAAAATACTGGCCAAATCCATTCGCCCTACTGTAACCGATTCCTCTATTTCCCTGTGGAGGATACATTGCGGATGAAATTGCCCGTGCTAACTGTTCTGCTGACTCAATCATAGGGAAAATCAGACCTTTTGCACCGGCATCGAGAGTCTGCTTTATATTGGTTGGACAGGTATCTGAGAGTCTGGCAAAAGGAAGCGTTCCTCCCAGCTCTATTGCACGAAAAATATTGGTTAAATTTGTTTTTGGAAAATCACCATGTTCCAGATCAACTGCTACCCAGTCATATCCGGCATTTCCCATTATTTCAGCGATAGAAGCATCTGGAATCTGCAGCCAACTGCCAATGGTTACCTTGCCGTCTAAAAGTTTGGCTTTTACGTCTATCCCCATCAAATTTTCTCCATCCTAAAAAATTAGAGCCAAAGGGTCCGCCTGCATATCAACAAAGTTTGTATACCATTTTACCTTTCCTGCTTTTTTTAACAATGGTGCGTCCTTGTTTGGAACAATACCGATAAAAGGAACCTGACACTGGGTTGCAGCCAGATAATCACTATGGGCATCGCCCCAGAAAATACAATTTTCTTTTTTTAAATTATAATTTAACAATATGGTTTTCAAATTATCCGCCTTGGATTGACCAGATCCTAATACTTCTTTAAAAAAAGGATTCAACCCACGTTTTTTTACAATTTCAACAATCTCATCATCAGGTGTTGCTGAATCAATAAAACAGTCGATTTTATCGTGCCATTGCTCAATAAAATCATATGCCCCAACGATCCCTTCTGAGGAGACCACATCGTCTACAACCAGAGAAGAAAAATCCTGACATAATTCGTTCAAACCGGTTTGAGATAATTCCATATTTAAAAAATGGGCATAATAATATTTAAATTTCTCCACCCGTGTCATGCCGCCGTGACTTCGGTGATGCGCCACAACCTTGTTTTCGATCTCTGCCCCAAATCTGGTGAATAGCTTTGCAAATGCCCGTGTCTTCACTTCAACAGAATCTGCGATCACTCCGTCAAAATCAAAAATAAATGCTTCGTATTTCATCGTCTTCCCGATTTTAGTAATTATGTTTTCAATCTTTAAATCCAATAATTGTGCAGGGTGCCCCATCGCCCCCCAAAACTCTTAATGGCATAACCATCACTGTGTTTAAAATAATTCCCGAGTCAAGCACTGAAAGTTTCATATCTTCAATAAGCAATACCTGTTTACTTAAAAATGCCTTGTGTGCTTTTCGTCCTTCTTCTCTATGTTTCAAACTTGAAATGGAAATAAAGTCCATGCCAATGGCTTTCAAGGCTGGACATTTGTTCAAAAAAGCATCTGCAAGTTCATGGGAAAGACCTGGCGACGCCTGCCAATATACTTCTTTTTTACGATGACTCTCAAATCCGGTTTTGATCAAAATCAAATCTGTTGTTGCAGGAATTTGAGTTTGAATATCTTCTGGTAAAATCAACTGTCCAGATTCTACTTTAACATTTACAATAAACGGATGGTTAAAAATAAACTCCCCTGGTTGATACATATCAACCGATCTTCCCTGTTCAACAAAATGATATGGAACATCCACATGGGTTCCAACATGGGATGGAAATTCAAGAATACTGGTATTACATGAATCGCCTTTAGTAATACTTTTATCAGATCGAATGTTTATATCTGTGCTGCCGCCATATAAAGGAGTATCCGCTTCCATCAGATGGGAAAGCCATATAGGTGCAACTATATTATCCATTTATTCTGAAAATTCTTTGATTAAATTGTCCACCGCCATTTTTTCCATTTCAATTCTTGCCTCTTTTGCATAGGAGCCAATATGGGACGTTAAAACAACATTATCAAGTGTCGTCAGATTTCCTGTATAGGGTTCTTTTTCAAAAACATCAAGACAGGCATACGCCAGCGGTTCTTCTTTGAGGAATTGATACAATGCCTGCTCATCAATCAGACCACCCCGTGCCAGATTCACGATAATAGTGCCCCGTCCCCGAATAAGTGCTATCTCTTCTTTCCCAAGGATTTGATCACCACCACTTGCATGAAGTGAAATAATATCTGATGTTTTTAACAGCTCCTCCAATGAAGTTTGTTCAGCCCACTCCAGAGTTATCTTTCTTGGATCATAAAACTGGACTTTGCCACCAATGGTTTGAATCAACCTGCCAAGACATTGACCAATTTCGCCAAATCCAATAATTCCAACGACCTTGCCTGCTAAAAGCCGTCCCATCTGTTTTTTCCATATACCATTGCGTATTTGTCGATCCTGTGCAGAGACATTCCGTAAAGCACAAAGAATCATACCCAAAGCCAGCTCGGCAACCGCCTGATTTAATACACCAACCGTTCGGAACACCTTGATACCATTTTTTTGAGCACATTCTCGGTCAACATTATCCCATCCAACCCCAACCCGTGATATTATTTTTAAAAATTGTTTTGAGCTATCGATTGCAGCAGGTCCAATTGGTTCTGTTCCTGCAAGAAGGCCTTCCGGTCTATGTTGTTCCAAAAGTTGAATCAGTTCTTTTTCAGTCAATTTGCGCTCAAATGGGTTGGTAACAAGATTGAATCCGCTTTGAATCAAATTATTTAGCAGGCTTTGGTTATTTGTCCCAAAAGAACTGGTTGTTGCAAGGATTGTTTTCATATTTATATTCTTTTAATTTAATTAGATCAAAATAGTATTCAACTATCAGTTGTTTCTAATGATTACTGTTCTGCAACGAAAGAAAATCTCTATAACGCCCATTTTTATTTATCAATTCAGTATGACTTCCTGATTCAACGACTTCCCCTTTTTCAAGGACAACAATTTTATCCGCATTCTGAATTGTTGAGAGCCTGTGGGCGATAATTAGAATTGTTTTCTTTTTTTGAAGTGCATTAATCGACTTTTGTATAAGCTGTTCAGATTCACTGTCTAAAGAACTGGTTGCTTCATCCAAAATTAAAATCTCAGGATCTCTTACCAAAGCCCTTGCTAATGAGATTCTTTGCCGTTGTCCTCCAGACAGCTTAATTCCTCTATTACCAACCACCGTGTTATAGCCTTCTGGTAGATTTATAATAAATTCGTGAGCATACGCCATTTTAGCCGCCTGTAGCACTTGTTCCTTATTTGCATCGAAATTCCCATAAGCAATATTATTATAAATTGAATCATTGAAAAGATAAGGGTCCTGATCAACAATTGCCAAAAGATTATGCCATGATTCTATATTGACTGACTGTAAATTCATCCCATCAACTTTTATAATACCTTTTGATGGGTCGTGATATCTTAGTATTAAGTCTACCATTGTACTTTTACCACCACCTGATGCACCAACAAAGGCAACAATAGTATTCCTTTCAATGGTAAAAGAAATATCTTTTAATACATATGGCTCATTGGAAGAGTATTTGTAAAAAACATTCGATAGTTCTATCGAACTTTCAAACGTATTTATCAAATAAGTACCATTATTAAGATAAATCTTATCTTTTTTATCAATCAGCTCCTGGACTTTTGAAAAATGCGGCAACAATTCGTTGATTTGCATATATGTACCATTTATCAATTTTATATTGGGGATTATTCTAACAAAAACGAAAAGGAAAACAACTAGCAGTGGGAGAGGAGTATTGAATATCTTTACAGATATAATCATAATGAAAATTACAATCGAAAAAGCAAATGGTTCTAGCATAAAGGATGCAAATATTTTATTTTTCATAATTTGTATTTGAATATTTCGATATTTTTTCAATATATTTACATACCTTTTAACGTGGTACCCTTCATTATTAAATGCTTTTAAAATTTTAATCCCTGACAAAGAATCATGTAAAAAAGAATTGGCGTCATCGGTTAGTATCTTTTCCTCTGATCCCTGATCATATACTTTTTTAAATCTAGGAATTATAAACAAATAAGAAAGAGAAGCAATCATCAACGTGACGATAGTCAAAGGTAAAGAAATCATGCAATTGATTACAATGTAAACTGTGGCAAAAATAATACATCTTAACAAAATAATGGTATATTCAATAATACCTCCTGCATTGTTGGTCGACACCCACGCAGTAGAGACTAAATCACCGGATCGAACTCCGTAATAAAAATCCAATGCAACACGCATAAGATTTTGAAATGCTTTTTTTCTCAACTCATAAGTCATCGTTGCACTGACTACTCTTGCCAAATAATGCTGTAGGCCCACTAAAAAAAACTGCATTAGTACAACAATAGCAAAAAATGACATAAGAGATACAAAGTTATAATCGATATGAAAATAGTTAAAGACTGAGCGAGAGTATTTAATAAAAATATTAGTATTTTCATTATTTGAGATGGATTGAAGGATTGGAATTAGCATGCTTATTCCAATCCCTTCAAAACAACTTGCGACCATTAAAATCGCAACATTTACAAACAACATGACCTTGTGCAACCGCATATGGGAAAAGGCTAATTGTATATTTTTTTTATCCATGACTGTTCTTTGGAAATAGATGGTTTGTCAATTGTATTACAAGCTCATTTACAGATTTTTTTTCCGTATTCAAGACAATATCCGGAGCATCAGGTGGATTATACTTAGTGTTGAAACCCACTAAAGTATCAATTAAACCATTCTTAGCCTTTGCATAAAGCCCTTTTGGGTCTCTATTTGCACACGTTTGAATAGAACACTCGATATACCCAATTAGCAAAGCATCCACATTTTCTTTTATATATTGCCTGGCTTCATTATGGGCAGTGAGCGCTGAAACCACAACATTAATGCCTGCATTGTATGCTTTTTGAGATAAATGAACCAAGGTACTTACAACTCTTTGTCTATCGGATTCTGTAAATCCATGTTCTAACCCGAAAAAATCTCGAACTTCGTCGCCATCATAATGTAAGATTATTTTTCCATTTTTTCTCATTTCTTCAGTAAAGGCCTTAGCAATCGTTGTTTTGCCGCTAGATGTCGGCCCCATAAGCCAGATAATAAAATTATTTGATTTCATACTCATTCTTTTTAGGATTAATAATTAAATGTATTTATTTTGAAAAAACATTCATCTCATCATATAGCAGGTCTTCCAGCATCGTGTTTGGTGTCCATTTATCATATTGACAAATCAACCGCCTAATCATCTGGACTGCTTCAACAGGGTATTTTCCTATTGCCGTCTCGGCAGCGAGAACTAAACCATTAGCTCCCATTAACAGCGTGCTGATGACATCATTGACCTCTGCCCGTGTGGGATTCCTCGATTTAATTATGGATTCCAAAAGATTCGTGGCTACGAATATCGGTTTCCCTTTTGCTCGGACAGTTGAAATTATTCTTCTTTGTAAAAATGGGATTTTTTCAATAGGTACCTGCCGTGATAAATCTCCCCGGTCAATTAATATTTGATCAACGCTTTTCAATATTTCATTTAAGTTCAAACATCCTGAAATTGTTTCAATTTTTGAAATAATGGTACAATCATTGCCTACCAATTTTCTCATCAGATCAACATTTGCTTTAGAGTTGGTAAAAGAAAGAGCAAAATGCTTGATCTCTTTTTCTTTTCCAATCTTTATGGCTTCTTTATCTTTTTCAGTTACGGGTGCAAGGTCAATATTTCTATTAACGTCAACGGCCTTGTTACTCCCTACAATCCCCCCATGTTTGACGGTTGCCAGTAAATGATCTTTGCAATCTTCAATAACTTCCAAGCAAACACTATCAAAATCGACATTAATCAGATCTCCAACCACAAATTCTCTTGCAATTTTATCCGGAGCAAATGAAATATTCCTTGAATCTCCAGAAATTTCGTCAAAATGAATTTTAACTTCTTCCCCATCATTAAATACGACTTTGTTATTATCCATTTTTTGATTTCTTATCTGGGCGCCTTCGGTATCAAGACAGATGGGCACATCTGTCCATTGCCTTATTTTATCTATAGTGGGGCTAACCATTTCAAGCGGAGTATGAGAAAGATTAATGCGAAATAAATACACACCTTCATTTGTGCATTGTTTTATTATGTTTTCCGACAAAGAACTGGGACCCAAAGTCACCAAAATTTTTGAATTGTTTGATGATAACATTTAAAATTCCTTATTTTAATGAGAGAATGTTTATCTACTCTTTTTATTGGTTACGAACATGCTACTTACAAATTGCTTTCAGGCCAATTTCATCATAAAAAAATGTGACATAATTTTCATGTATAATACTTTCCAGACAATTTCATAGGACTTTCAAAATCAAAAAACACATACTTTATTTGAATAATGATGAAAATTTTGAATCATCTCGGAGCACATATCTCTCGTTTCAAGAATGATGAATCCGTCCGCCACAGTAAGTTTGCAATCCCGACATCAGTTTGTCCGAAACTTTCCAATTTCATACGGATTTCCTGCTTTGTCTGATCATTAAACAAAAACCGTATCGTTGTGCCGATTTTATAATCTGAAAGCTTATTCGCTTCTGCATTGCTGAACCATTCTGCTATGTTGTAATCGAACTCGGCTATCATAGAACGATCAAACTCCTCTTTCAAATTCACATATCTCATAAGCATGAATTTTTTTAATCCTTTGATTTCAGGTTCCCTGATTTGTGCGGGGATGCATCGTTGAAAGAAATCAATCGTTTGCGAGGCTAAATCAGTGACCAATAGGCAATAATATGTTTGCACCAGATTCCGCCCAATCTCATTATTTAGCATCTTTTGAAATACGGTATCTTGGCTATAGTATGCTTTGAGAGCCTCCTCTGTTTCGAATAGCTCTGAGACGATTTCATTGCCATATTCATCAAACAATATGCCAAGATCAACCGGTGCTTTTCTAATACTATTCACAACTTCCATGACGAATACAAAGGGATCATATTCATCTTGTATATATTTCAAAAAGGGTTGGAACAGCGTGCTGTGCATGACATTCATGATAAGTTCGATGAGGCGAGCCTTTTTAAAATCCTCTAAGCTAAATGTATCTGTTGCAACACAGACCTCTTCATATTCAAAACATTTTTCACCGAAAAATTCACCGCTATTGAGCGGAAGGATTCTAAATCGGGTCTTCATCCCGTAGCGTTCTCGAAACTCCATAGTGGACAATTCAGTTCCAGTTAAAAGCATCAAAGTATTGACCTGCATTATATCAACTGATGCAGAAAACATAAACTTATAGGCATGAGTATGGCTATTGAACGTCTCCATAGGCAAAGGAACGATGATTTGCCCATCTATCTTATTCTCAGGATTATTGAGCCGGTCTTTCAATTTGATATATGTTTGGGCATCAATATTTTTTCGCCCGATTACCTTGAGTGTCTCAGGATTTGTGGATTGGAGTGCGGCCCGTGCTTTAATCGTGCCGGGCTGAAGGATGTTGAGACATTCCATAACTGTTTCAGCTTTTTTACCAGTCGCACAATTTATACTTTTGGGCCAGCCCATAGCGTCTTGAATGGTTCGTATATGGACACAAATTTCTTTGTCTCGTGGATACATAGCGAAGTTACTGTCAGTGATATATAACAACGAGTTAGTGGCGCGTTCTGCAATATAATCCAATTCGGCTTTGACGCGTTCAAGTGGGAAATGATATATCCGATTATAAATTAAGTTGCTCTCCTGACAAAAAGCGCATGAAAAAGGGCATCCTCTATTGGACTGCATCAGTGGAAATAATTTGGTGCCAAAAAACGAATCAAAAGTTCCGTCAAGATAGGGAGAAGGAAGATCTTCTAATGCAGTGTTTCTCAAATGAGGGTTTGAAACAAAATCCTCCTCAGAGGTGATATAAAGAAGCCCTTTCCCATGACCATTCTTCAATTCGATGATACTTTTGCCCATTTTAATATAGGACTGAACCAGATGTGTAAATGGTTCTTCACCATCACCTTTAATATAGAAATCTATCTGAGGCCTTTTTCTTAAAAACTGTTCCTGTTCGTCCGGTTCAAAGGAAATATTGGGGCCGCCCATAACTGTCAACAAGGATTTATCCCGGTTTTTATAGTGTCGCAGTATGCAAGACGACAGCTCACATGTCCACGGATAATTTGTAGCCGCGAGCACATCAGGAAAACGTCTTTTAATTGCTTTTTCTAACTCACCCACAAACCGAAATATTTCGACGTGCACACTGGCACCCAGCGTTTTTTTAAGATATGAAGCAAGAAAACCAATCCCCAAGGGAAAGGTGAAGCTTGACAGAGTCGTATTCTCATACACTGGATCAATTAAATAGACATATGTTTTTTTTCTGTTATTCATTATATTTCCAATTTTTTTTCAATAATCTTCTTTAATCTTTAATAACTTCGGCCTTTATTATTCATCCTAAAAAAAATAAAACCTACAACCTTTCATTTATTGTTCAGACGATCTACCATAATAATCTTTTAAATTCTACATTATGCTCTTTATATATGCGTTTGACATAAATTGTTCTAGGATCATCACTTCCAAACAGCTGGGTAGCAAGACTCAAATATCCTTTGGGATACATAAAACCATTCTGATCGATATATTCGTATTCACGGGCTTCTATAATTTCATGATACAGCTCGCTTGCAGGTATTCCAATATATACAAATCGATCTGCTACCTCCGGTTTCAACTCAGCAATCAGGTTATCTGTCATTTCTCTGTCTGCAGGAGTTTCACCAGGGACACCATATACCCACGTAGTATACGTTGCGATTCCATATTTATGTAATATTGGAAATTTTTCAAGATAATCTTCTTTAGTTTCATCTTTATACATCAATTCCAGAACCTTGTTGCTGCCACTTTCACAACCAATATAAAGACCAATGCATCCCGCTTTGGCCATTTTCGCAATCAAAGTTTCAGACAACTCCCGTACCCGGCTTTCACAAACCCATTGGAAATCAAAATCGCTCTGGATAATTAAATCGCAAAATGTTTCCAATCGCTTAAGATTTGCAGTAAAATTATCTTCCCTGAAATAAAAAGTATCCACCATGTAACGGTCAGACAAAAACTTCATTCGATCAAAGACATGTTGTGCAGAGACAGTGATATATTTTGGATAAATATCCTTAACCCCACAAAACCGACATCGAAAGGGGCATCCTCTGCTGGTAGAAATAGTTAGAACAGGCTCTATTTCTTTATTAAATAACTTAAGTTTATAGTTGTAAGGTTTGCCCCAAAATAGATCGAAATCTGGCCAGGGAAGTTCCTCAAGTTGTTCCGATGTCAAATGATCGCCCGGGACGATACGAGTATTCTGATTGGCTTCTACAATATCCAGCAGAGCATGTTCTCCTTCACCCGTGACCACAAAATCAAAAGAGAATGGCATGGTTTCAGGTTTTATTGTTGGATGTGGCCCGCCACAAATCTGCATAATATTGGGATATTTAATTTTTAACTGCTCAGATAGCTCGCAAGCTGACTCAAAAGACATGGTATGCACATACATACCAATACAATCCGGTTGATATGTGTCAATAAAACCGTATAAGTTAATATCCAATTGAGCGCCAATTTCTTCCTGATTTACAAAACTATTATTTTGGATCTCTTTTCCACCAAAGGCGTAAAGATCTATTATTTCGACCGAATGACCATGCTTTTTCAAATATGCCGCAAGATATCCAAGCCCCTGGGGCGGACGATTATCACCAAAATGAACGGGGGAATATCCCTGGTCCGGCCTTGGTGCTGTGAGCAATAATATCTTTTTCACAAAAATCCCTCTTATTCTATCTCTTTCTTGAAAATTTATATTTTAAACAATAGATCATGGTTATTTGAGCATATCAAACCGGATCATCTGATCTTCTTTAATATCTGAAATTGCAATTTTCCCGACAATTTCAGAAAATTTTGATGCGGATATCCCCGAGCCCGGTCGTTTAAATCCCAGATGTTCCCCGTTAATAACCGTTCCTTTTGAAATGTCTGTATTTGCGACAATACTTCTTCGCGCACTTTCCCATGCCTTTTGCTCAGACGTTGCCACTCCTAAACGACCATTCCCCATAACGCTTTCAGCCAGGCGGATATTATTAACCATTTTCTTTAAATTTTCTGGGTCCACCGCAAAAAAATGACCGGAACCTGTCATTGAACAATCCAGAGTATAATGTTTTTCAATAATCTTTGCCCCAAGAGCAACCCCCAATGATGGAATAATCATTGAGTCATCTGGCCTGGTATGATCCGAAAGGCCAATAATCATACCAGGATATCTTTTTTTCAATGTCTGGATTCTTAAAAGATTGGCATCTTTATTTTGAGTGGGATAACTGAGTGTACAGGCCAGCAGCATAAGTTGATAATTGTTTTGACCAAAAACGACTTCAATTGCTCTGTCAATCTCATCAATACTTGACGCGCCGGTTGACAACATAACAGGCAAACCAAAACTGGCAATAATTTCCAAATTTCTAATATTATTTATATCGCATGATGCTATTTTAAATACCTTCATTCCAATATCAACAAGCATTTTAGCACTTTCCAGATCAAAAGGAGAAGAAAATGGGATAATGCCTTGGTCTATTGCAAATTTAAAAAGAGTTTCATATTCTTCTCTACCAAATCTGTCCAATTTTTTGTAATATTCGATCTGGGACATTTTTTCATCTCCCCAAAAAGCCATCGCATCTTTTGTTACCAGTTTTTCTGCCTTATACGTTTGAAATTTTATTGCATCCGCTCCTGCATCAATCGCTCTTTCAATCATTTTTTTTGCGATGTCCATGTCACACATATGGTTACAGGCTGCTTCAGCAACAACAAAAGTAGGATCATCATGACCGATGGTGTGTTTCCCAACCTGAATACTGGATAGTTCCAGTGCATGATCCTGCAAGCCATTTAAAATGGTCGTCGAAGGCTGGTCAACAATACTGTTTTGATTCATATAATAAAAATCCTATAATTATTTTAAATGTGAGCTCAGGGTATGCTTAAAATAGCGCTCCAGAATTTCTACGGCTTTTGACTTTGACCCATTATAAATTCTACTCAAATCAGAATCTTTTTGTTGAGGTGATTCTATAAAATTTTCGATTGTCTGGGAAAGCAAAGAGATATCATCAATCTTTTTTGAAAATATAAAAGGGATTGATACATCGGATAGTTGTTCAGACCCCTTTAAAGCCAAAGAAATACAATATTTGCCTGCGACATGAGCTTCAAGCATGGCCATTGAATCCAGGCCGATAAAAATATCATTTTTTTTCAACGCTCCATTCCAATCCGGATTTTCATCCAGAAGAATCTCATCCGGCAGTTGGATAAAGGGCTTTTCCTTTGGGTGGGGTCTAAAAATGATATTAACTTTTTTCCGGCATTTTTCAAAAGCTTGGAAAATTTGAGCTAAAATAGCATCAATGATTCTCATATCGCCCATCCGCACAGAAAAAATACTCTGGAAATTCAAATCAACTGAATTAGGCTGAGATACAATCAGAACATTTGTTTTTTCCCCCTGATCAGAAAATTTCTTATTTGAAACATGTTCAATATTGGGATGACCAATACAAAAAACTCTATCCGGATTATCTACAACCTGAATCAAGTTGTTTTTCACTGTCTGGTCAATACAAAACAGATAATCGGTCATATAATCGACAGAGTCTTGGTTAAAAAAACGATCAATCCCCTTCCAGTGATCCATTGCCCCAAAAGTTTCAATATTCTTTTGTTTTGCAGCAAGAATCAAATTACAATTTGACATATCAAGATACGGAGAGCTTGTTGTACAAAATATTTTTTTGATTTGATTCTGTGCCAGATAGTTTCCCCAGGATAAAACAGACACGGGAACTGTATCAAAGACCGCATCTATCAGTGTATGCGACACCCCCTGTTGATCAAAAAAAAACGCGGATAGCGGATGAACTATAATTTGCTCTTTTCCAAAATATTTTTTTGAACAAAACTCTGCTATCATCGGCAAAATAAATTTACTGCCACCCGGGTCCTGAGAATAAATTAAAACACCCTGATATGAATCTTGTGTTTCTATTGAATATCCTTTAATTCATCGATATTGCTAACAATTTTTTCAACCGCCTGAGCGAATTCGTCAACCTCTTTTTCTGTGTTTGGGTACTTACATATGTCAGTTGTTAAAATCTCTTCAAAATGCAGGCGTTCATTATTGGGACACAGTCCTTTGTCATAGGATACCTGTCCATTATAATGCGGACATTTAAACGGGCACCCGACCGTCCCATAACCTATTTTCTTTTGAAAAATCGGTTCAAAATAGATCGGTCTCACATATCCTTGGGCAATTGCAATACCTTCTGCTTTCATAGCTTGAACAAAAACAGAACGACTTATACCAATCTTTTCTTTTAAAAATCTCATTGGATAGACATAATATATATGACGATTCTTTTCTCTTACCATGGGAGGAACTAAAAAACTAAAATCAGCAAGCGCCGAGGTTAACTGCTCTGCCAATGATATCCGGATATCATTTAAATAGTCTAATTTTTCTAACTGAGGAATACCAATAGCAGCTTGAATTTCTGTTAATCTGTAATTCCACCCGATCATATTGACCAGTTCATCATCACTATAATCTGGAGTCTTCCCAATCACAACCTCACCATGATTTCGCATCAACCGAAGATGTTTTGCATAGGCATCATCATCCGTCAGAGCAACCCCTCCCTCACCGGTCTGGATAAATTTATGATAATTTAAACTCTGTATCCCCATGACCCCTATGGTTCCGCATCGCTTACCTTCAACCATAGCCCCAGGACCCTGAGCATTATCTTCGAGCAGCAGTATTTTATGGTCTTTTGCTATAATTTCAAGTTCTTTCAACCGTGATGGATGCCCAAAAAGATTAACAGTTAAGATGGCTTTTGTTCGTGGGGAAATCACTTTTTTTACCGATTCCGGATCAAGGCCATATGTTTCATCTTCAATATCGGCAAAGACTGGGACTGCATTTTGCATAAGAATGGCTGTTGCTGTGGCAGACATTGTAAAAGGTGATACAATCACTTCATCACCAGGCCCAATTTTTGCCGCTGAAATAATACCATGGAGAGCTGAAGTTGCCGAGTTAAAAGATATGGCATGCTTCACCTGAAAATATTCAGCAAATTTTTCTTCCAATTCCCGTACTTTTTCCCCCCCTAAAAATCGAGCACCAGGCGTTGCAGAAAAACCGGATAGATGACCCTTTCTCAGGACTTCCAGCACCTGTTTTTCTTCAGCCTCATCAATCATTGTGGTATGCTCAGGATATGATTTAACTCGTATTGGGTCCCCCCCGCACAATGCCAATTTTTTACTCATGTTTTCCTCATCTGTTCTTGTTTCTGCCTGAGAATATCCTGACATATTTGAAGCACATTCAAGCCATCTTTTAATGTACATGAAACAGTTGTCTTATTTGAAATCGCTCCCGTTATTTCTTCAACCGCACGAGTGGTACAATTTCGCCAATCAGTCTCTATTTCATCAGGCGCCCCTAAAATTTCAAACTGTTGATAATGGGGTTCCTTAATCATCGGATACGTGGACAACTGCTGTCCACGCTGGCCAATTGTCATACGTTTTTTGTCGAACAAAATATCAATCTGAGCAAAATTATAACTGATAGTAGGAACATTTAAAAAATAAACCGTTACGTTTTCTTTAAACTCGAGCCTGAAATCTACTGCAGGATCTACTGAATCATCAACAACTGTTTTTATAAACTCCACGGATACTGGCTCTCCCCACATCCAACACATCAGATCGATAAAATGAGAACCGTTTAGCAACAACCCTTTGTTATAATGTACCGTAGCAAAAGCACCTTTCCCAAAAGCATTCTTTTTTACCTTAGATACAATATCAGCCAAGGTTGTATTCCAGCGCCTGAAATAATTAACAGAAACAATGGTATGCTCACCCAGTTCCACCATTTTTATGGCTTCATCAATATCATTTGACAATGGTTTCTCAAGATACAAGGCTTTAATTTTAGCATCAATAGCACGATTGAAGATATCGAAATGAAGATCCGTTGGAGCACAGATACTGAGAATATCAATTTTTTCGTTTTCTATCATTTCACGATAATCTGTATAGCCCTTGGCAATCCCCCATTTTTTTTGAAAGTTTTCTAACTGAATAGAGTCAGAATCCGCAACGGCAAAAAGGCTTGTTTTTTTACACAGATGATAGGCCCCTGCATGAGTAGCACTCCATGTGGAAGGAACATGAGGGTCGTATCCCCCGGCTATATTACCACATCCAATTATGGCTGTTTTATACATATTTTGCTCTGAATATTAGCACCCCATCTGAAGGTAAAGGTGACGTTCCTTATCCATTAAATCACACACTTGTTTCAGTGAGAAATTGTTATTGTCCGGGTACAACATTTCAAAAATTGTTCGGGTCATGTCAAAATTTTTTCTATAATTCACTGCAAAATTTAACTCGGGTCTATTTAAATAGCTCCATTTTTCTGAAGCTTCTAAAAATTTAAGTTTAAAACTATCAGGATGTTCAAATATATATGCACAGGGGTGTTTCTCTTCATTATTTATATAATCAGGGTAGGCCTTATATTCCTCACAAACAGCTTGCGAATATACCTGAACTCGTATACCAGCAGAAAAACTTTCCATTTCCTTTGCTGATGTTGGATATTCTTTTGTTAATGTTGCAGTATAATCACATTGTTCCCGGGTATGAATTTTAAGAACATCATCAATTAAATCTGAATGAACCAAGGGATTATCTCCTAACAACTCGACGATTGTGTCACAACCATTTGCTTTCGCAGCCCCATTGATTCGTTCCATAACATGCTCAAGAGAACCACGGTAACATCCTACACCAAGTTTTTCAGCCAAATCTTCCAAAGGATCATCTGATGGCAATTCGCTTGTAGCAATAATGACCTTATCAATACATCTTGATTGTTGGACCCTTTCAATCATCAACTGAATCATGGGCTTTTCCAGAATCTTCATTATCCCTTTAGCCGGCAAACGGGAAGAGCTTAAACGAACAACAATGAATGCTCCAATAGTCATATTTGATTCTCCTTAAAAGGTTTCATCGAGGGAAATACCTTTGGAATATATATTAAGACCGTGATCAATATAAATGCTTC
Organism: Desulfobacula sp.; assembly: GCA_033852015.1. Taxonomy (GTDB): domain Bacteria; phylum Desulfobacterota; class Desulfobacteria; order Desulfobacterales; family Desulfobacteraceae; genus Desulfobacula. The sequence continues at coordinate 40,018 of JAWSVH010000029.1, read as the reverse complement.
AATATTAAATTAATTAAGCTCTATCCATTCTAACATAATCTTACTTACTAACCAGAATTCATAATCTGTGTTAATTTTAATACTCTCTTCTGGTAACATGGAGATATGTCCTACTGATTTACCTAACATCTCACCGCGTTTAATTACAGCCGTTTTCAATAGATGAATTGCACCATTTCCCTTATAAATTGCCTTTCTTTCCAACCTTGACATACCATAATTTGAAATGTTAATCGGTTTTAATCCAAAGCGTTCATGATGGAAATATGGATTTAACTCTTCCTGAATAGAGATCACAGAATCCACACCAAAAATTTCCATTGTATCCGATGCTTTTTGAATATGCATAGCTTTCCGAAGTGGCGTACTAATATATAACTCACAAATGGCATCAGGAACATAATTTTCTGATCCTTCAAGATGCTCTAAAATAAATTGAAGCAGGTCTATAGAGTTGCTATCAGGGCGGGCATGCTTCCCCTCTCTTTTTAAGGTAGTAAAATCTGGAAAATTATCATTCACATAAGATAGCACTTCATCATTTTCACATGCCACAACAACACGATCGAGGCATTGGGCATTCTGAGCCTCTTTTAATGTATACCAAAGCAACGGTTTACCACACAACTCTATCAATGGTCTATTCTGCTTGTAAATACTTGAATTCAAGACAGGTACTACACCTAAAATCGTTAACTTCGCCCCACCATTATTCTCAACAAATTTCCGTTTGATTACACTTCGAGTATACAAGATCTTTTGCTGCTGTTCGGTGGAATTTTCCCCATGTCTCCTATAGTAAAATAATGGGATATTTACATTATACGGTTTATGCTTTTTAATGAACCTAAGCCACAAGTCATAGCCATCTTGGCAGGTGAACTCTTCATTATAAGAGTCCAACCCAACTAATAACTCTTTTCTTATCATAGTGCATGCACCATGAGCAGGTAAATCAAGCAGTTTCACTTCATCGCCAATTTTTTTCCTTCGAATGGCCTCTGTTATTTCTCCGTCCTTGTTTACATGATAATAATCCGGGTATACTAACCCTATCTCTTCTTTTTTATCAAGGATATTGGAAAGAACCAGTAAGAAGTTTTCATCAAAATAATCATCAGCATCCAATCGTACGATATATTTTCCACGCGCCAACCTTACCGCAACATTATTGGTGACATTCAGCCCTTTATTTTCCTGCTCTATGATAGTTATAGACGGATTATTACGGTATTTCTCAATAACCTCTAAAGAATTATCCGTTGATCCATCATCAATTATAATTAATTCCCAATCATCTATCGTCTGATTTAATACACTTTGAATTGATTCATCAATATATTGCGCATAATTATGATTTGGCATGTAAACGGTTATCTTAGGCATTACATTCCCCATTTATGAGTCCAATACGATAATAATTGTCACAGTTAAGATGTTTATAAAACTCAAGATTTTAAACCTTTCATATTATGCTACCTTTGGATGATTTATTTTTCATATATTTATCCAATAACTATTTGATCGCAAGAAAACCTTCAAAGCATAGATGTTTCATGACTGTCATGTAGTCCACAAATCCAGCACGCTTCAAAAGATCCAAATTGCCTTGCGTTGAAAACGGTTCCAACACACCTTTAAGACTTCTTGTTTTGGCTATAATTTCCTCGGATGTATATCCCTGTTCAAGCTTATAGTCCGAATATAGTAACGTCATGATATCCTGAAACCGGGCATCACATGCCCGGACTTTCTCAAACATAATAAAGGCACCACCCCAGTTAAGACTCTTGTATATCGTGTCAATCAGATACTGTCTAAGTCTGGGTGGAACAAATTGTATCGTATAATAAGACACGATAAGATCTGCCGGCTCGTACTCATACGCATTAATATCACCTGTAATTACCTGAATTTTTTTATCATCCCCAATTTCTTTTTTGGCCTGCTCGATCATTTTTTCTTCCAGGTCGATACCAACAAATCTGACATTTCTGTTCTTATGATGTTCAGATAATTTTTTAATTAGCGAGCCGGTTGACACACCAAGCTCATAGCAAATAGAACCATCTTTTAAAAAGAAATCACTAAGCTTACACACAATATCATGACCATCTTCATAATATGGTACAGATCGTTTTACATGTTCGGTAAATCCTGATGGGACTGAATCACCAAATGTCCAGGAAGCATTATCAGCGACAATATCTTCACCGACATTTGTTAGTTTGCTGATGATTTTTTTTGCCATATTGGTGTCCTCCTATCTAACTTTCTCATATATTAATACACTTAGATTCTTTCGCACCCCGGGTAGTATTAGCATTGTCAATTAAAAGATCAGCGATATAATTCCTAATCAATTCTTCATTTCTTCCATCGCTTGTATAGTTTGAATCACTAGTTAATAATTCCCAGTCCACGTCATATATTTCTTTTATATTTTCGATATTTTGCAAGCGATCAAACAGAGCCTGACCTGATTTCAATATAAAATCAGTGCCATATTCTTTAAATAAAAGACCTGGTCTTTCCGTAAAATCAAACGTGAATACAGGGCTATTAACTGCCACAGCTTCGTTAATGGCAGAGGAACAATTATTCGCGATCACCAGATCACTGATTGCCAGACAATCATACGTCGTGTAATTTTCATGATCAGTTATCAATCGCACATCTTTTTCACACAGATCCCAAATCCTTCTCAACGGCCCTGAATTTTCTATAGACCTAAATCTAACAAATATTCCTACATCTAAATCACTTAAAGAAAATTGTTTTAGACCATTTTCTAATTCCTGCCATCTCTCAGGATAAAGACAAAAAGCTTCTCCAGGCAAGACTAAAGTGGTATAGTATTTATTCTTACCATAATGGTTAGCAGCAAAATTTTTCAAAGATGTACACTTTTGATGATCATTCTTTACATTCACTGCCCAATCAACGTGTAATCGACCAATTTTCACTACCATTTCATCGTCCCAAAGTCCCAAGTATGGTTTTGTGAACATCTCGCCAAGAGCGATATAGTGATTGTAAAAAACAAAAGCAATTTGAGGTGAATCATAGGGTGATGCACAATGATGCAAACCAATTGTAGTTGTACCACTCTGATTGAGTACAATTGTATCGATGATATGAGAAGGGTTGTAATCAACTCTGTCAAAATAGACTGATGCCTGGAAATTTAACAAATCTATCTGCCGATCAAGGATCCGCAACAATCCCCATGCCGAAACATTTTGTATGGAAGCATTACTTCTATTTTTCAGCAAACCAGACAACCCATCGGTGATAAGATTCTTTTGCAAAATTAATGTCGAAATTACCCATTTTAATGATATCCTACGATTTTTTTTCTCAAACGAAAGGTAACCATTTTTCTCCATAAACTCATCTACTTTTGCCCGCTGATTTTCCGGAAATGCCCAGGCACCATCATAATAATGCAAAATATCACCCGACTGAATTTTCTCCCCATATAGATAATAGTCATGTTGCGTATATCTTCCAAATTTCTTATCTTCATCGCCTGGCACTCCCCAATGCATTTGCATAAGAACCTTATAAAGGTAGCGTTTTTCATTGGTAAATCGATATTTTAAAACTGCGTAAAATAAAAACAAAATTGGAAGAAAGTACCACTCGAGTCGATACGTAAAATTACTTATTGCCTGTTGAATATAAGATATGACTAAAGATCTTTTGGTTCTTATATTTTTTAGTTTTTCAAACTGATTTTGATGTTTTTCTAAACTAATAAATTCTTCAGGTGCAAGTAATGCTATTATTTCATTTTTTCCCCTTAATGCTTCAAGCAGTGTCGCTACATGAATGACTCTTGATAGATAAAGCACATACCTTGCCATATAAAATTTCATTAACTGAGGAGGTTTTCCTAAATACTTATGTATAAACCTGAAACTTCGATCCTGACTTAATTCCTGCTCTAATTTTTTTGCCAGATCGATTGAGACACGATTAGATTCCCAAAGGGATGGTATAAAAATACCTGAATCTATTGGTTTAATTTTTCTATGAATAAAATTTAAATTTAAAATTTTTTTAACAAAAAAATTAAAAACATTCAACTTGTCAAGCGCTGAAAACTTTCTTTCATGGTCATACACATAGATAATCTTTGCCTTAAAGAATAAATCAATGTGCAAAATCAACTGGAATAAATTAGGTTTTTGAATGAAAAGAATCAATTTGATACCCTTACTGTTTATTGTTACCTGATTGTTCAACTATCTTATGTGCTTCAAACAAAGCCCTGTCAACGGCCTCTATTCGGTCACCATCTAGAATCGTATATTCAAACTCACCGTTATCTATTGCCTCAGCAACCTGTTGTAAATCGCCATTCTTCGTCTCAACGAAATCAATGAGTCGTTTTGCTGCTTCCACAAACTGATTATGGTGCTCTTCCAGATATGACTTTAGTTTTTCAGAACTGTCTTTAATTCCGTTTGCAATTGCTTTTTCTACATGTTCCATTGATGGACTGTCTGTGTGTTTGCAAACCAAGTATTTATGGCCTGGTATTCCTTCAATTTCTTCATCCGTGTAACAAAGCACCTCAAAACCATACTTTAAGACAGCTAAACGATGCGTTTGCTCACAAAAAAACCGGTAATGATTCTTGTTATAATATTCCCAGATTAGCCCCCAAGGCCTGTTATGGCGCATACGGACAAACAAATAACCATCTGCCTTAATAACCCTATCGAGTTCCAGCATGCTTGCATCAAAATCATGCACATGTTCTAATGCTCCCAAGGAAACAACCAAATCCATACTATTATCTTCATATGGCAGGTCTTCTCCATATCCATAACAAACAGGCAGACCAAGTTCCTTCTTGCCGTATTCGATACTGGCCTTTTCAGGATCTATTCCATCAACTTTCCATCCGTTTTTTTTAAATGGAATCATTGTTGCACCATAGGAACAGCCAAGATCCAGCATCCCGCCTGAAACAATACTCCACTTATCTACCAAATATTTGCGAACTAACTCACCTCTTTCAATTTGCCTGTCCAAAAAACCCTCTTTTGGAGTCTCTCCACCGAAATTGCCAACATTTTTGTAATGATCCCGATAATAATCAATATAAAATTGTGATTCATAACGGGGATTGATCATGACATGCCCACAATATGAACACTGCATTATATTGATAGGGCCATACTCTCCTACCCTGCCAATTCGACCCTTTCCCAAAATTTTCTCAAACTCATGTCTACTACAAACTTCACAGTCAAGATCAAATTGTTTATACGTTTTACCATCCATTCCTATCAATTTGAGATATTCATCATCTATTTTGGTTTCTTGCATGCTTTTCCCCATTCGTTTTTTAGTAGTCCAAACGTTACGATGTCATGGTATATACCATTTTTAAACAAGTGTCCTCTTTTAATACCTTCCTGTACAAACCCATTTTTTGTAAAACACCTTATTGAAGCAACATTCTTCGCCGATGTCCCAGCAGTAAGCCGCCTTAAATTCATTTTTAAAAATGCATGTTCTACAATGAGAGCAATGGCTTTCGTTGCAATACCCTTTCCCCAACACGATTTATTGCCGATTACAATACTCACATCTGCGTGGCGGTGGACCCAGGATATGTTATGAATACCAACCACACCACTGAGTGTTTCATCCTCTTTAAGAACAACTGCAAGCTGAAGATCCTCATGACTTCCCGTCATAGCCTGATAAAATGCGTCCTGTTTTTCAATGCAGTTTGGGAAAATGCCTTTATTCATATGTTCTGTGACGGTCGGATCATTAAACCATCCATACCAGATTGGCAAATCGGCTTTTGAAAAGGCTCTAAGTCCGATCTGTTTTCCTTCCAGAAAATAGTTCATCTTTTTTTCTCCATGACTATCTTATATGATTTAGTATTGAATCAGGCCTTCACGTTCCAGCATTCCTGCAAAAGCCAGAAGATCATAATCTCGATATCTTGAGGATACAATCTGAGCACCAAAGGGCAGCCCATTCGGGCCCTTGAAGGCCGGTAGGCTTATTGCCGGAACATGACATAGCGTCCATATCAGGCAGGAATCCTTTATATCTGGGGTATGCAACCCTTTCATGGCCTCACCAGCTGTTGATAAAGTAATGATAATATCCTTGTCGCCTAAAAAATGCTCAAGCAACGAATTCAATTGCCGCTGACTTTCCAGCCCATCAATATACTCTCGTTTTTGAATCTTTTTTCCGTTTTCAACCAATTGGCAAAATTCATCACTGATTTTATCCCGATGCTTCTCATACTCTTCCATAAAATAATATGACAGGGCTTTTGTGTATATGGTGTCATGGATGTCATGAGCTTTCGAGAACTCTTCTGGCAATTCAACGGATTCAACCGTCACCATGTCTAATGCCTCAAGCTTTTCTACAAAGTCACAAATTGCCTCCTGGGCATAATCATAGGCATTTTCCCATGCAGGAGTTTTGACAAATGCCACCCTCCACTTTTCTCCTTTAGATCTATTTGTGCGCATCCCTTTATCCATTTTTTGATGAACAAAGGGGAAATTGGCGCCTTTTACCCGTAATACATCTAATAATAATTTTAAATCATCAACCGATCTTGACATAAATGAGACATGGTCAAGCGTATCCAGAGTTTTCAAAATCCCTGTTCTGGGTATCAATCCAAAAGACGGTTTCATGCCAAACACACCACAATAGCTTGAGGGTCTTATAGTAGAGCCTGCGGTTTGCGAACCTAATGCCAGAGGCACCATGTTTGAGGCAACTGCCGCAGCGGAACCGCTGGAGGATGTTCCAGGAGAATGATTATAATTATGCGGATTAACCGTAGGCCCCGGATGGTGTACCGCAAATTCTGCTGTTACAGTCTTTCCAAGGATGATTCCATCTGCCCATCTTAAATATTCTACAGCTCTGGCATCATTTCCGGGAGTAAAATTCTTCCAAATGTCACTCCCCATTCCAGTGGGCATCCCAATAGTATTAAAAATATCTTTTATACCAACTGGCAGGCCATATAAGTTTCCGATTTTTTCTTTGTTCTCTATTTTTTTATCAATAATTCTTGCTTGCGCCAGTGCGTGTTCTTTATTAAAATACTCCCAAGCTTTAATATTCGGTTCAATAATTTCAATTCTTTCAATATATGCATTAATCAGCTCTGTTACCGTTGTCTCTTCATTTTTTATTTTTAATATTGCTTCAGTAGCTGTCAACTCATATAATTTTCTATTTTTTAACATAACAACGAATACTCCAAACGAATAAATTATTAATGACAACAATCATAAAATTTCTTTTGCTTTGCCCGTTCTTTGGGCCTTTAAAATATTTTCGAATTCTTCCTCTGTCATGCCTGTAATTTCAAGGTAATAATCAAGTATTTCTGGTCGTTTAGGATCAATTTTTTTTATTAACTCAAAAGCTTCTTCTCGAGAAAGAAGCCCAGCTCTGACATCAAGGCTTGCATGATCCGTGGCTCTGCCAAATCCGCGTTTAATGAATTTTGAATAATCATGAACACCGGGCATAATGCATTCAACAGACTTATATCGTTTATATGTGCCTTCAACATGATCCTCTTTCCAGCCATATTTTTCTATTAAAAATTCTGTCTGTCTTTCACCATCCCAAAAATAATAATCGCCTAAATAAATTCCCATCATCCCCAATTTTTGAAGTTCTTCTTTTGAGGGGATTTGGAAAGGACAAAGATCTCTTTGGGTAATCCCGATTTCATCATCAAGCATTTCCTCTGGTTTAACCTTGGAAGAAACCTTTAAAAAATATTTTTCATCAAACTTGACTTTATCTTTGTAGGACGCCTTACTGCCAAATTCAGCCGAAGATTCTCCCCAAATGATAAGAGGAATATTAAATTTTACAGCAATCTGAAGTGTAAAAGCCGGTATCCCAGAGTGACAATGCCAACATGGATCTCCAATTTTATGTAACGCTTTTTTAGCCAGCTTATTAACCAAACCTCTGTTTGGGGTGAACATTATATGATCAACATTTGTTTTTTCTAAAATATTCCATAAATTAAATTTGCCTGTCTCAGAATACCAGTTGTGGCTGAAGGTCAAGGCCAAGGGTTTAATTTTGTAAATTTGAGTCAAGACATGCAGTTGGAATGCACTATCCTTTCCACCGCTTATAGGAATAATGCAATCATAATTGTTTCCGCTTTTACTCATGTAATATTCTAAAATGTCGCCCAGTTCTTTTTGTCTCTCTTCCCAGTTCAGATGCATTTTCTGTTCTGAACTCTGGCATCCTCTGCAGACGCCCAATTCATCAAAGATAAGACCTTCAGACGTTTCCGGCATACAACATCTTGTACAATATTGAATATTTTTGAATGGTGGTTTCCCGTATTCAGTCATTTTAAAATGCTCCATAATTGTTCTTCAAATTAGTATTTCACTTAATAGGAATTACAAAAATCATAAATTGAAATATTCGTATCTGTTAAATTAATTCTCTCAATATTTATTTTATACCAGATAATATACGTCATCAACATATGCCATCGTGTCCCGGTACCTCGATAAACCGGATAATTCATAATTGTTTTAAACGCATGGGAGCCAATCACATCCATCAGTATATCCTTGTTCTTATTGATATATTGTTCAAACGTTTTCTGAAGGTCTGAATTAAAAATCCAACGATATACTGGTGAACTGAATCCCATTTTTTCTGCATCAAGAATGTAATCCGGCAATCTTTTACTGTGAATCTTTCGATATAATTGTTTGGTAATCTTTCCATCAGTTTTCACTGAAGAATCAATACTCATTGCAAACTCAACAAGATTATAATCTTCATAAGGGTTCCTGGATTCTATTGAATGTGCCATTCCGGTTCTGTCTGAAAACATATTCTGAAGGCTTGTAATATTAAAGAAATCAAAATATCCCAACACATTGAGTGGATCATTCGGAATCGCTTTTTTACAAACATCGAAATTTCTTTGAATAATACTTTCAAGATATGTTTCATCATATTGGCTGTCTTTCCAAAAAAAGCCCGAAGGAATATATTCCTGGAGATGGAGAAAAAATAGCAATTTGTTCTTAAGTATATCATAAATTTTACTGCCTCTTCTATCAATTTTAGTCAGCATATGTTTCAACGTTTTTGATGCCGGCATTATTGAATTCAGACCGTTAACAATGGATATCGGCAGTTTTTTATACATCAAATATTTGGGGTATCCAAGAAAGAGTTCATCTCCACCAACCCCATCGAGCATAACCGTCACATGTTTCTTTGCCTCTTTTTGAATGGCATAAATATTCATTGTTCCGGCTTCAAACATGATATCATCAAAATTACTGACGCAGGAAATCAGGTTTTCTTCATAAAATTTTTTATCAATTTGAACTTTATGATACACAAACCCTTTTTCTTTTGACAATTTTATGGGATTTATATTGTCTGTGCTATCTTCTTTGCCATCAATGACGCCGTTAAAGACATGGAATTCTTTACCATACAGTTTCGATGCCTCAACAGCGATGCTTGATGAATCAAGCCCCCCACTTAAAAATGCCCCTACGGGGACGTCACTTCGAAGCCGATATTGGATGGATTTTTCAAACAATCGATTAAACTCTTTATTGATATAAGCCAGGTCTGTAATTTTCTCCTGGACCTTCATAAAATACCATCGTTTCTCAGTAATTTCCCCTTTTTCGAACTCGATAAACGTTCCGGGCGAAACTTTAAAAACATCTTTATACGGTGTAATTGGATATGGAAAATAACCCAGGTTAAAACCGATATTAATATTTTTATTGTTTGGGGTAAGCGGAAAAATATGATGAAATGCTTTGAGTTCTGAACTAAAAAACAAGCATTTGTCCTTTAATGAATAGTACATGGGTTTGACCCCAAACCGATCAAGGAAAATATATTGTTTTTTTGTGTTATCATCGATGAGAACAATGGCAAACATGCCATTTATCTGATTGGCAAAATCGATTCCGAATTTACGAAACAAAAAAGGCAAAATTTCAGCATCAGATGTGGTTTTGGGCACAAACTCATTTTTATATTTTTCTTTTAATTCAATATGATTGTATATCTCACCATTAACATAAGCAGTCACGCCATCATATTTGAACGGCTGCATTCCGTTTTTGCTCAGATCATTGATTGATAATCTTTGAAATGCAATGTGCGATCCTGAATTTTCAATGATACCAAAATCATCTGGGCCCCGATGTTTTATAGATGCTGCAGCCTTTTCTATATTAACGCGATTCACCATCTGGTGAGGCTTAAAATACCCTACGATACCGCACATGATTTATTTATGTGTCCCTTTATAAAAGTTTCAATATTGAATTCTGCATTTTTCTGCAATAAATATCTATCCATGAATAACCGATCTCTTTTGAGGGGCAGTTTATTGTCCAATTGTCTGTCAATTAAATCGATCAATTCATCAATTTTTTCAGAATAATGGACTCTTTTTTTTAATAAACCCAAGGCGTCCGATTCGATTTTATCAGCTTCATTCCCCAATGCAAAAATCTCCACATCATACGGAATTGCTTCAGCCATAGGGGATGATATATGATCGATTAATACTGATGCCACATTGTATTTTCTGAACGATTCCTTAAAATGGATATTATCCTTCACCTTTATGTTCTTCAAGCGTCTTAGTATGGGGAGTACTGAACAGGTAAAATCATTATAATTTAAAAATGGTTTAACGATGATGTTAAATCCTCTTTTCGAATCAAGATACAGCAGAAGTTTTTCCTGAATATCAGTTAAAATATCCGGCTTAATCCGGAACAAACCTTGATGTAACATCGAAATATTATTCATTAACGGATAAAGAATATCAATTTTTCCCTTCAATCGTTTTCTTATTGGTTTTAATCTAGTCGACCCCAAAGGAAGAACCTCACACTTAATCGCATTTTCCCTCTTTTGGTAAAGCACGTCCAAATCCTTAGTGTGGAAACCATAGGAAATAAAATAATCACACCGATTAAAATCAGAGTAAAAATGCATCCCATATGGATCCTGTATCCCATAATTAAACCCGTGTTGGCTAATCACCACAGGAATATCTTTTTTTCTAAGATACTCCAAAATAAGTGGTTTTACTCCATAGGTAGCTGCATTCCCAGATAATCCAATTTGGATTGGATATTTTTTATTTATTTTATCAAGGTATTTAATGGCCTCAATATAGGCATTTATATTCCGATTAAAGTGATCAAAAATCTCATTTATAATAAGGTCATCCAAAGTATGTTTCTCTTTTTCAAATAGGATTTTAACCTTTTTATTTTTCTCCTTCCTCTCTATTTTGAAGGGGCTATTTTCAGGGAACAATGCATTATTTTTATAATAAGCAATATTTAATCCACCCAGATGGTCAATCATAAAATCCAGATCATAAAGACTTTCGCAGACTAATATAGTCGGGTTGGATTTATCAAATACTTTAAACTTCTTACTTTTGAAGTCATTAGCCAGATATGAAAAAGCCTTTAGAGGTGACCTCCATGCTTTCCTGAAGACACTTGTTTTTTTGATCATGGATTTACTAAGAATTTGCACTGGGATATTCAACTCTATACATTTTACTAAATCCATAAAGCTTATTTGACTTCCCAATAGTGAAAATCCATTCAAATCATATATGAATAGCTTTTGGATAGAATATTCGTCTATTGCGTTACGGATAGCTTGAAGAATATTCTGATATGGCGCATACATGTATTTAATCACAAAAGAATATAGTGTGTTAAATATGTGAATATTTTCAATTTCTCTTACATGTCCCAGAAGGTCGGCCCACTGCTCATCCAATTGGCGAATAATATGTTCAGTTTTTGCAATACTCTTTTCAATATCTATTTGAATCTGATCGTAGGATAAAAAACTACTGAGGCAAATGGACTTATAATCTGACTCATATTTGAAATAGGTATCCACACTTGGACTTGTAGATAATAGCAGATACCCATCAATTTTTTTTAAAACAAAATCCCGAGCATCGTCCACAGTATGCAAAATAACTGCGTTTAGACCATTATTATAAAGGGGGGAACTATTCAATGTTTTTGTTACTCATTTTTTTAAAAGGTAACCTACTAAATGAAACTCAATCTGTTCTGATATCAACATTAATAAATTACATACGATCTGAAATTTTTTTTGATGGTATCCCAGCATTGATTGAATATGGAAGGGTCTCTTTTGTAACTACTGAGTAAGATGCGACAACTGACCCCTTCCCGATCAGGACACCTTTGTTGATTGAGACATTTGTAGCAATCCAACAATCGTCTTCGATTATAACTGGCGCATGAACAAACCCTTGCTCACGGATAGGTTTATCTTTTTGGAATCTATGTTCATTGGCATTTATACTTGCCCTTGGTCCAATAATACAATCTTTCCCAATTAGTATATTGCTTCCGCCATTCAATATTGCAAATGCTGTTACGATAGACCCTTCTCCTACTTCTATAATGCCTTCTCTTGCAGACACAAATCGACAATCTCTCTCGATGGTCACATTGTCTCTAAATATTATTTTCCCGTTCTCCCTGTTTCTCAGATCGATATTCCCCAATATTGAAACATTATCACCAATGATAATATTTTCAGGCAGACCATTAATTTTCAATTGTGGAATACCTTCTATGTAAAAATGCTTGCCAATCTTTATCCCTTTTAATTTCAGGATCACCTTGATTATCAGCGAGTGAAATCGCCAATATTTATTATCTGTTAGAAGTGATAGAAGTTTAAACATTTTTAATTTAGATTATCCCCAATGATGCAGTACGGTTTTTGTAGAAATAATTTTTGAAAAGCCATTTTTAATATAGTAATTTAATGCTGGAATATTTTTTATCTGGGTGCCAGTAATAATTTGCTGATTATCAAAATATCTGACCACATAATTCATCAATGCAGACCCAATTCCCTTTCCCCTGAATTCTTCTCGGATAGCTACAAAAAAAAGTATTATCTTATTTCCCACCTCATTGGCCAAAATAGTTCCGGCAATCTGATCTTTATATTTTGCAATAATCATATGATGGTTTTCATCAGGCAAATAATTTTTAAGATAACTTATCCAAAGATCATCTGCGAGTTTATCTTTTATACTGGAATCGGTATGAAACCTTGTATGCGAGAAAGATGATCCTAATTTAATATAGGGCAAACCTGCATTAACCTCTTTTTTTTCTACAACGATATTTTGCCCGTAAACAGCATCTCCTTGTGCTAAGCAACCTGACTTAATAAACTCCAGAGTCACTTCAGTTTCAACATAATAAAAGTCTAATGCGAATAAGCTTTTGATCAACTGATGACTAACAGCAGTATCTATTTTAGCCGTAACAAAACTGCCTTGAAGTATCCTGGATAGAGACTGACTATTCTTTTTGTCTAAAACTCCAAGACAGGATCGGCTGGTATCCAGCACATAAGATGGCCGTTGAAAAAACTGAGAATCCCAGGATAAATAGGAAAAACAAAAGCAAACATCTCCTTTTTCAAATAAAATATCTTTATTCTTTCCTGAAATCATTACATATCTTCACAATCTTTTTAGAGTTAAAAAACTGTCCGGGAACTTCACAGAAATCAGCTTTTAAAATATCATTAGCTTTTATTTCCCACTTTTCCTTAGTTCCCAGATAGGTTGCCCATTTTTTCTTAGCAAAATATTCGCATCGAGCTTCCTGGTGTTCATATATAGCAATCAATATAGCTGGAGTCCCGGTTGCCACGAGCTCAGATGAAACTAACCCACCAGCCCCCACAGCCACATCACATCCCATATATTCTTCAAACATTGTTGAGATATTTTCTTTGATCGTAAACCTATTTTTTATCGTGGCTAAATATTGCATTAATTCTTTTTTGAATTCATATCCTGAACCTAAAATAATAATCAGTTCAATATCACTCTTCAGATCAACAACCTTTTGAGTGACTTTTTGGGTAAAATTATATTCATCTGCTCCTCCCATACAAATCAGCAACTTCTTAGGCGGGAAAGAACGCTTTCTTTTATTAATACATTCAATATCAAAGGTTTTTGGCAGAATTACATATTCAGGACCCAATAAAAACATTGTTTCTGGATATTTTTCTGGCTGGAAAAATTTTGAATAATTCACATCCCAATCGATAACAAGATCTATATCGTCAGGAATCTGCCCATCAAATGATACACATGCTTTATAAACATCTGAAGTTATCCCGTGATATTCATTCAAACAATTTTCTGTAATTTCAAAAAAAACCAGGTCGATACTCTGCTGGGCAATAACATTATTAATTTTAATTACTTCTGAATTGATTGAGATCTTGCTATCTAAAAATATGGCAGTAAGCCCATATTTTTCGACAAGTTTTATAGCTGCAGGATAGGACTTAACCATAAAAATTGTTTCCCATCCATCAGATTTAAAATAGAACGACAAATTGATCAAACTCATCAAATCTCCAACACCGATTGCCGGAAAAGCATCTGCTCGAAAAAGAATTCGTCCAGACATATCTATAGGATGTGCTCCCAACAGATAGAGTCTTCTATATTAAGATCTTTTTTTGCAAGAATAATATTTGTCTGAAACAGATCTATATAGGCAGGATCCAAACCGCGCTTGGCCTTTCCTGGTCTTAAGATTTCGATATCTTCAGATTTGATCTGCTCTCCTTTTTTAAGATTTCTCTTACAAAACAGTGTCATATAACAAAAATCTCTTAAGTATTTTTCATGTTCATGGCAAATTTTTGAACTGTCACCGAGTATTTGTTTATCAATCACAAACGTCCCATTATTAAAATGACTTTCAGCCGATTTAACATCCTCGACCATTTTTTTTAACTCACCAGGTTCAAGTGCGAAAAAATGGTCCGGCCCATCCATGTTTTTGTCAAGTGTAATATGCTTTTCAATAACTGAGGCACCTAAATATATGGATTGAACCACTGCATCCGAAATTTGAATAGTATGGTCTGAGTAGCCGACTTTTAATCCTGGGTAAGCATATTGCAGAGTTTTTAATACTGCCAGATTGCACTCTTCAAGCTGTGTCGGATACTTGATTGAACAATGGAGCAAAGTCAAATTATCATGATATTTTAATATGGTTTCAACTGCTTTTTCGGTTTCTGAAAGGTTTGCGCCACCGGTACTCATAATGATAGGAAGGCCGGTTTGGGCAACAGCATCAATCAAGGGGATATTTGTAATTGTATAAGATGATAATTTAATCTTTTTGAGGTTGGACTTTAATAAGATGTTTAACCCAGAAATATCAAAGACGGAAGATAAAAATTCAATTTTTTTTCTATCGCAATGGGTAATCAGATCTTGAACCCATTCAACTGGCAACTCAAATCTTTCAACCGCATCGTAGATAGAATAACTTATTTTCTTTTTACCATCCTGCCAGTCAAGTTCTCCTGCTGATTTTGGGTATAATGCTTTTGCTGTGAACAATTGAAATTTTGCAGCATGACATCCTGCTACAGATGCAGAGTCTATCAATTTAATACAATTCTCATAATTAGAATTATGGTTGATTCCAATTTCCGCTATAATATAAGTATTCATAGACATGATAATATATAGATCACATAACTACATTAAAAACATTTTTCCAATCTTCAAAAACCATATCTCTATAGGCACTTCTATTATATTTCCCATGCTGTTCCCAATTAAACCATTTATTGACTGGGGCTGAAAAACCTCTCTTATCAATTCTCGTACTGATTTCCTTTGGAATAATTTTTTTTGAAATCTCTTTTAAAGCCCATTTAGTGGTACCATTTCTTATTTTATATTCCGAGGGCATGGAAAAAGCAAATTGAACAAGCCTGTAATCTAAAAAAGGGGCTCTATTTTCAACATTAAATGCCATATTCAATCTATCTGCCATTTGCAAAAGGACCTGCATGGTTGAATAAAAATCATTTATCCCCATGGAATGGACAATATCTTCATTGGCATTATTGAAATACATACTGATTGTTTCATGGAGATATCTTTGTACAGATTCATCAAACGCATTATCACATCGGTTTACAAGTTTTGAATATCTTTCAACAGGAGAACCATAATATTTTTCAATCATGTATCCATATCTTTTCATCGCTTCAAGGTTGTGAATCAACTCATCGTGATGAAGCAAATGGTACCGATGATATCCTGCAAACATTTCATCTGCTCCATCCCCTGATAAAATCACTTTAACATTGTTTTCTGATGCACATTTAACAAGATGCCATAGGGTAAAGCTAGTCCAGGTGCAGGGTGTATCCAAATGCCATGCGATTTGCTCACGAGTGTTTAAAAAATCATCTTTATTGGGTGAAACAATCACAAGCTCTCTGTTAATCTGTTTTGCCACAAGCTTGGCATACTCAAGTTCATCAAATTCATCATAATCATAATGAGCTGTATATATGTAATCTGGCTTTGCAATACAGGCGACAAGAGCACTGTCTACCCCTCCACTAACAAAAGTTCCATACTGGTGAGCACAATTTTGAGTCCTTAGTAAAATAGAATCCTCAACCAGCTCTGTAAGCTGTTTTAAGACATGTTGCTCATTATTTTCTATTTCAATCAGATTGTCCCATACTTTCCAATATGAATGGACACTCATGTCGCCATTTTTAATTCTGATATAATCACCTGGTTCAAGCTGATAGATATCCTTGAAAAGAGTTTCCTTCCCCACTGTGAATTCATAGGCTTTATATGATATAGCGGAACTGTTGAAAACAGGATCACAAAGTGTCAAAAGAGCTTTAATTTCACTTGAAAAAGCAAAATAATCCTTGCCTTGGGTATAATATATCGACTTCTCACCGACTTTATCCCGGACAATAATTGTTTCTCTGTTCAGCTTATCATAAATGGCAAACGCATACATACCGTTATGGCTATCAAATGATTTTATTCCATATTCTATATACGCAGCCAAAGCGGATTCAGC
Organism: Desulfobacula sp.; assembly: GCA_033852015.1. GTDB lineage: Bacteria > Desulfobacterota > Desulfobacteria > Desulfobacterales > Desulfobacteraceae > Desulfobacula. Next base: position 22,991 of record JAWSVH010000029.1, on the reverse strand, counting down.
ATCTGATTTTGTTTGAAATTTATAAATGGAATCTAATGATTTTCTAATATCATTATGATTATAAATCTCTCCATTATAAACGATTGCATGGGTTTCATCTATATTGGTATAAGGGATCGAATGCGTTTGAGTATCAATAATGCTTAATCTAACCATACCCAATGTAACATCATCATATTCTGCCAGATCCTTTTGATCAGGCCCCCTATGTCTAATACATTCAAGCATTTTTGATACAATATTCTTACTATTGTAAGCTTTATTACTTGAAATAAATCCGGCAATTCCACACATATTAATATTCAATCAACTCAGTCAATTTCCCATCCCCGGGTACGTGGTATAAGGTTTCATCGCTATAGTCATAGTTATTAAACATCCCTGTATCATCAATAATGATCTTTGCCTTCGTAATTCCTTTTAAATCCATGTCTTCTTGGGAAAAGGTTCTGTAAAATCCCGTATTTCTCAAAATCAAAATCACATCAACATCAATGGCTTTCTTATCAATATTCAAAAACTCTGCATAAGGCAAAATGTCTAAAACTTCTTTTTCTGAAAAAAGCGGATCATGAATCAAAACTTTGCAACCTAATTTGATTAGGTACTCTGCCATTATTACAGAAGGAGACAATCTAACGTCCTTGAAAACACCTTTTGTGGACAGGCCCAAAATACATACTTTTTTGAAACCCTTTTTTACAATAAGATCACAATAATAGAATAATATAGATATATTATCCCTTTGAACCGATTTTAGGACGGAAAAATAATTTTCATTTTTCACACCCCCAATTAAATGATCAAGGGAATTTGCAATTTTATATTTCAGCGTACCAAGTCCCGCAGAAATTTCTTCGGGTTCAATGTTCTCAACTAACAATTTTGATAACCTTCGAATATCAATCCCAGGGTATGACAAAGATAATTCATTTAAAAAACCGGAGACAGTATAATGAATTGCTTTTTGAGCATTTTCATATACTTCGGCCTCTTCGATGGATGAAAGTGTCGCATACTTGATCTCAAGAAGATCCATAAAAGAGCTTACAGCTGCTAATGCTTTTTCATCATATCCCGCAATAACCTGAGCTTTATTGCCATCAATAAATTCTTCAATTACCCAATCACTTCTAAACGCTGACGCATATAAGCAATTAACTCCAGAATTCTTCAAACTTCTTATGAAATCGCGTTCAATCCCTCTTGGTATTCCAGCTGATTGAAATATTATCAATGGTTCATCAATTAAATCTTTATTTTCTACAAAAATATCTGATAGCTTTTTGAGTAAGTTTCTTTTTTCGTTATCTTCAGATGGAAAGGATACAATATGTACCGAAGACTCGAACATATCGTGTATGGATGAGGCTATAGAAACTTTTGACACATTTATTTTAGGTATTTCACCCGAGCTAGTCCACAAATCAATTGACTCAACATCCGGATACCTGTCATTCCTAAGTGATTCAAGACGACTCATGTTAAAATCATACACTTTGACAAAAAAACCTGCTTGTTGAAATTTTATAGTGCTGGTGTATCCTAAATAGCCACACCCCCAGATGGATATTTTTCTGTCTTTCAAAATTCTATTTTTCATTTCCATCCGCCCCTTTCTTTTATAAGGAAGTTGATCACCATCAATTATCAATAAGATTGTTAATCTGTTCTATTACATAATCTGTATCCTGCTCAACCATAGATGAAAACATCGGTATTGACAGGGCCTGTTCAAACATCTTGTTCGCAACCGGGAATTGTTTTTGATCCATTCTTTTCATGAAATGAGAATGGCGATGAAGAGGAATAAAATGGACACTTGTCCCTATATTCCTTTCCTTGAGTTTTAAAATCATTTCATCTCTATTAATTCTATTAGAATTAATACGAATCTGGAAAAGATGGTAGGTATGAAAGACATCCTCTGTATCCTTAAAAAATTCAACCTTTTTGGTAAGATTTTTCCGATAATCCCCTGCTATCTTTCTCCTGCAACTGTTCATATCATCCAGACGTTCCAACTGTGCTAATCCGATTGCAGCATGGAGGCTATCAAGATTATTCTTATACCCTATCATTTCAATATCATAGAACCAGTTCCCCGACTTTGAATATCTTTTAAAAGCGTCTTTGTTAATCCCCAAATAACTCAACTTACGAATCTTGTCGATAAGATCTTTATCCTTTGAAACAGCAGCACCGCCTTCTCCCATTGCAAGATTTTTAGTCGCATAGAAACTAAAGCAGGTAATATCAGAAAAAGTTCCAATTTTATCTCCTCGATATTTTGAACCGATTGCATGTGCTGCATCTTCAATTACCTTTAAACGATATTTTTCTGCCAGATATGCAATCTTTGCCATATCACATGGACATCCACCAATATGCACCGGAATAATTGCTTTAGTCTTATCATTAATAAGTTCTTCAGCTTTATCAATATCAATGGTCAATGTATTCTCATCAATATCACACAATACCGGTTTTGCACCGACCCATTCAACCACCAGTGCAGTACTGGCAAATGTCCAGGTGGGTAAAATCACCTCATCACCTTTACCAATACCCAAAGCAACCAGGGCAAGGTGCAAGGCTGAAGTGCAAGAATTCAGTCCAATTGCGGATAATTCTTGTTTGGCTGATACAGATGTATTATCTGTTGTCAAATACAAAGCAAGGTTTTTTTCAAATTCATCAACTTTAGGCCCAGTAGTCAACCATCCAGATTTTATAACTTCTATTGAATAATCAATTTCTAATTGGGAAATATCTGGTTTCGCTAATGGCAAAAACTCCTTTCTAATTTCTCCCATAAATATCTCCTGTTCCCTGATTTCCTATTTCTGGATACCAAGAATCGCATGATTTGCAAATTGGGTCTTTTAAGAGTAATGACAGATGCTCTTTTCTTAGTTTAGAGTATTTGTCACCATGCCAAATATCTTTTAACTTTTTATCCCTGACATTTCCCATGCTGTTTGAATCATCGCTATCCCAGTCATGGTTGCAGCGCCCTATATTTCCGTTATCATAAACAAGCATTTCATAGAATGGCATTACACAGGGTTGCCGATCAAGTCGAGGATGAGCAAGAGAACCAAAATTTCCATTGGAAGAATGTTCTTCATAGACGCGGACCCTGTCTACTCTATCTGCCCATATCTCTTTAAACTGTTCACAGCTTTTATCAGACGTCGCACTCGTTTTCACCATTGACGCCTGGGTCTTTATTCTTCCATTATTAAATTCAAGGAAATCAAGAATTTTAGATTCAACTTTTTCATATTTTGACGGCACCCGGGTTGCATTATAATTTTCAGGGCTATCAAGGCTAAATGAAATAAACGACAACCCGTTAACCAGGGCCGTGAATTTATCTTTATTCAACAACGTTGCATTGGTTGCCATCTGAACCTGGGCAAATTTTCCCGAAACAAGTTCTAACATTTCATTAATTTTTGGATGCAGCAGGCTTTCGCCTCTTCGGTGCAGAACAATTATCGTATCCGGATAAACCTTTATCTCATCAATAATCTTTTTAAACAATTCAAAATCAATATACCCGTTAAGATCATTTACATAGTGTCGAGGGCAATATGTACATCTCAAATTGCAATCACTGACAAGTTCAATTTCAACACGGCTCGGAAATAATGGTACTTTTAGAAACATAATTACCCTTTCAATCCTCTAATTTTCTGGATGACATCTACTGATGTAAATCCATATCCTTTAAGCCCATTTTTTATAACTTTATTAGCAAAAGCCAAATCTTCTTCAGTATCAATGGTAATGGATATACCTTTTAAATCCGCAGGCAACAAATCGACATTAATTACCGCGGTCTTAAATTCAGACTGATTTCTTTTTATATATCTTGTCACATGCTCAAGATCTTCAGATTGAATGGTTTTTTGCCCAATATAGTTCAAAGCACTTAACGTAATAACTTCTGATAAAAAACCATCCAAACAATTGCCAATCGTTATGTAATCTAACCTTCTTGAACTTCGGTCATCAGAATCGGATAACCGATCAAACATTAAATCTATTGCATCAGTGTCCACAAAAGGAGAGTCTCCACAGACTCGGCATATCACCTCGCAATTGAAAAACTCTCCAGCTTTTACATACCGTCCGAGAACATTATTTAATTTTCCTCTGAATACTGGAATAGATCTTTTCATACAATAAGCAGCCAAACTATCATCGCTTTTTTCACAGGAGGTAATAACCGCAACCACATCTGATCCCGCTTTTAGACATCTTTCATAAACATATTCGACAAGAGGTGTCCCATTAACATCTTCCAGCATCTTCCCTTTAAATCTCATAGAAGACATTCGAGATTGTATGAAAATACCTTTTCTCATGTGTCGGTTTGAGGTAAATCGACGATATGATTTAATAAACCATAGGTCATTGTTAACATAAGAAGGGTACCTGTGTTCAATATTTGTGTGTCAAAGATGCCACCTAAAAAAATGACGATACATACAGAAAAAATAAAAAATCCAAGCGGTGTTCTCTTCACTCTCCATGAAATTTTAAACATATTCCAAAATAGCCAAACACATACAAAAACTCCAAAAATCCCAAAGCTTACACCCATATAGAGGATATTATTGTGCGGGTGAGAAACCACACGAATCTCTTTTTCTGTATAGTATTTTAAACTTCCAGTTCCTATACCAATTAATGGATGTCCTAAAAACAATTTGATTGACCTTGATATTATAAAAAACCTTGGTAACTCGGTCCCTTCCTGACCTTGCTTTATCAAAGCAGACTGGTTCTTAATTTGAGTATTTGTCCAAGCAATTCTGTGCCGCACATTTGGAAATGAAACAAAAAAAAGGATTAAAGCCAAACAAACTGCAACTTTTTTCTTCCTTGAACCGTTAAAGGCTATATTGCAGGCTACTAAGGGTGTAATTAGGACAAAAACAATATATCCGCTTCTGCCATATAACATTGCAAGGTGAAATATATAAGCAAGAATAACAAGAATAATTCCCAGCTTTTGATATTGGTTTTTAGCCTTCCTAAAATAAAAGGATACTATCAGAATTCCGATTACAAGATACATTGATAGCAGTGTATGCACAATCCCATAACCCAAAAAATGCTCTTTAAATATCCTTACAATACCAATACATTGCATCATCGCTAATAAAACTCCCGATAAGAGACCTGCAAGAAAAGACATAATGAGAAAATTTATCCGATCTTTGTTCAACACTAAACCAGCGCTCATAAAAACAACAAGCCAATATTTGGTCTTTAAGGCATAATGAAAGCCTAATTGGATATCTTTTGAGTACAGCAAACCAATCCAGGGAAGAAGAATAAAAAAAATGACCGGAGCAAACCAACTTTGCTTTATAATTCTTCCAATGGCGCTTATACGCACTGAAAAAAGCCAGATAACAGAGGCTAAACCTATTCCAATCAAAGGAGGCGCTGTACCGGTAGGCAGGAAAAAAAAAGTCAAGGCAACAAAACCAAAAACGATATCATCACAACAAATCTTTGACCCTTTTGCGTTTAATTGATTCATAAAATCTATTTTGGAAAATATCATCGTTTGATAGTATCTTTTTCAAACAGGCATAGCTTCGCCCCGTCAGTTACATTCCGCTCCTGCAACCAACAAAAAAATTTCAAGCAATACCACTAAAAATCTAACTAATATTCTTCAACTCTTCAATCAAATCTGGGTTATTAATAAGATCAATCTCGTCAATTTGTTCAGAGAGAGATTTTATTTCCATTTTGATCTGATCATATTCTCGAATCCTAATTTTCAAAAAACTCAACGTAAGAGACGCGAGCTCTTCAAAACCTCTCGGAGTAAGACGATATACATAAGCTGATTTGTTTTTATGTTTTTTAAAGCGTTCTACCCTTATCATTCCTTTTTCAACAAGAGCCGATATGCAATAATTAATCTTGCCCAAACTGACTTTCATTTGCCTATTCATTTCTCTTTGAGTCAGTTCGGGGTCTTCTTTTAAAAGATTGAGTAGCTGAAGCTTGATTTCATTGTCTAAAGCCGTGTTCATGCTTTGAACTTATATGTAAAAAGCAAAACAAGGTCAAGTTAAATATTTTAGAAAGATTAAATTAAAAACGCCATTTTTGAAAATGGCGTTTTTAATTTTAAGAAAAGATTTTGGAAGGATTAACTACCCGGAAAAAATAACCGTAACCTCTGCTCTTCTTTCAAGTGTTTTTTGTTTTGACATGCCCTTTGCAGCAAATCTATATTTTCCTGTAGATTCTACTCTGAATATAGAAGGTTTGAGTCCGTTATTAACCATCTGATGGACAATGTTTGCGGCCCTTGTTGCACCAAGCTCAAAATTAGAAGGATATTTCTTGTTTTGTATTGGAACGGTATCTGCATATCCATTTACCAAAATTTTCACATCATAGGGTTTTAAAAATGCGGCAAGTTTCCCAAAAAAGGTTTTATATTCTTCTGCAACTTTGGCACTACCGGTTGGAAAAAGAATTGGCAATGTTGTTTCCAGTCTTAAGCAAGTTCCAGTTCCAATTATTTCAACCCAGTCATTTAATCCTGATTGATTAATAGCTATCTGCAATTCCGTTTTGCTGATCCCATCATATTTATCCAAATCTTTCCCATCTGATGATGAAACCGGAGCTTTTTCTGCTAAAACTTTTGGCGAAATTGCCTCCATCTTAATTTGTGCTTTTTTCGGTATAACCGGTGCTTTTTTTCTAAGGATTTCTTTATAATTTTTTTCCTTTTTCCCCCCAAGCACTGCCGAATAATGCTGAACCAGATATTCAAGCCGATTTTTACTTTTCAGCAGGGTTATAATTTTCTTCTCCTTACTTGTAATTGACTTTTTCAAATTTGAGCTTGCTGTCCTACCAGAATCCTGAACCTGATTTATTTTCAATACCAACCAGTCAATATCTGTTTCAAGAGCTTTAATTTGAGTATCAAGAACTTGGATTTCTTTATTGTGACCCTCAACCTTATTCCTTAAATCTTCAGAAGAATAAAAGTTGCCGTCAAATAATTTATCTTCCTGATATCCTGCACTCCAAATTAAAGTGGGCACAAAACATAATATGAAAAATACAATTGGGATACCGATTTTAAGCCTATTCTTATACCACATAGATCCCATGACAACCTCCAAAATGGACCATTAATATTAATTGCTGTTTAATAAAACTAAACAAACTAATTTCTAAACAATATAGTATTAAGATGCTCCGCTGACGAGTGGATTATCTGAAGAGAACGTCGGTTTTACATCCCTTCCAATACCTACTGGCCACCACACCATACCATTTTTAGCAAAATTAATTCTTAAACGTAATCTTACATTCGTAATCCCATACTCACCCTCAGAAATTTCCATAACTTCAGTTCCTCTGAGCCATGATTGAGTATGAACTTGGATAGTATCATAATCTACAGTTCCACGCCCGGCGCGCATAAACGCATCGACATATACCCCACGAACCTTTTCAACAAGCTGCCTGTAACCATCTGCAACGGCCGCTCTTTCAGCCATTATGACTGCTTCACCTTTTGATCGGGCATTCTCAGGCTCAAGTCCCTTTCCAATCACAAAAAAAGTCACTATTTTGTGATCATCCAACTCACCACCTGGAGGGCCTAATACCTTACCCGGTCCACCAGCTGTAGAAGAAGGTGTAACAATACTACCACAGCCTGAAAAAAACATTACAGAAACAAAAATTCCCAATAACATCATACTTAGTTTTTTCATTTTCTTTCCCCATTTTAACGATTATGCCAAACAATCAAACAGGTGATAAACCTTTTAACATTGATTCCAAACGATTTTTCGTGATACTGATAGAAATCGTCCAGACTTGGTATTAACTTTAATCTGAACAAAACTTATACAAAAACCATGCCTAAAAACTACAAACGACGATTACTTTATGTACTGATACCCTTTTTATTCTTCATAATAATATCCACAAGTACTTCAATACAAGCAAATGAAGGGATTAGCACCTATTATATAAGATATGACGTCCAATCTTCAAGGAACAAAATTATTAATGACAATCTGCTGATGATTCCAGCAAAAAATGATTTCAGAGCGGAAAAATTTTCTCAATTTTTTACAACAGGAGTAATATCTGCCACTCCAGGTGAACCCGAGCCATTAATCGATAAACGAATCAAAGAAAATTCTTTAAAAACTATCTTAGTAGAAAGCGGGCTAAAGTCAGTTAAGATAAAAGACAATGATACCGTTATCAGCTATGAGGGTATTATCAATACCCCTTTACATATTATTCAGAAAACTTATAATGAAGCACAGAACAATTTTTCATACAAGGTTAACGTTGAGTTCAGCCCCCTTGCTTTTCCAGATAGATGGGAGACGCTTCATCTTAAATATAAATTCAAAAAGATGTTTTCAAACTTTTTCGAATTATTTAAATAATACTATTCTATAGGAATCAGATTCAATGAATAAAACCCAGTTGGAAAAAATAAAAAAAAAGGTTTTGAAAAAGGAATCTCTGGTTTTTGATCAACTGAATAAAAATCAGAAAAATGAAATTTTAAAATTTAATGAAACCTATAAAGATTTTTTAAATCAATCCAAAACAGAAAGAGAAGCCGCCACACAGATTATTAAGCTTGCTAAAGCTAAAGGATTTGTTGATGTTGATACCCTGCTGACAAAAAAATCAAAAACCGCCACAAAAGTTTATAAAGTTTT
>JAWSVH010000029.1:0-14191 GCA_033852015.1 Desulfobacula sp. | reverse complement strand
TTTATGAAGACTTGAGTATGGGATTAATGAAAACGCATTATTATGGCGGCATTAGAAAGTATCATTGGTTAGCAATTCCTTTAGCCCTTCATGGAACGATCATAACATCTGACAACAAGACAATTAATATTACCATTGGTGAAAAACCCGACGACCCGGTTTTCACAGTTACCGATCTTTTGCCCCACCTGGCAGGCAAAACCCAGGCTAACAAAAAGCTATCAGATGCCTTTGAGGGTGAAAAGTTAAATCTAATTGTGGGAAGCATACCGATAGGCGGTGAAAAGGAAAAAGATCGTTTCAAATTGGGGGTACTGAACCTTTTATATGAAAAGTATGGGCTTACAGAAGAAGATTTCATAAGTGCCGAAATTGAGGCTGTCCCCGCTGAAAAGGCAAGGGATATTGGTTTTGACAGGTCAATGATCGGATCATATGGGCAGGACAACAGGGTCTGTGCCTACACCAGCCTTGAGGCTATCTTAGAAGTGCCATCTCAAGACAAGACTTCAATTGCTCTATTTTTTGACAAAGAAGAGATTGGCAGTGAAGGAAGCAGTGGAGCCAAATCTAACTTTCTTGAAGACTTCATGTCAGATCTGCTCTTTATCAGCGGCCAAAAGACTGACAACCGATCACTTAGAAAAACCTTGATCAACTCTTCTTGCCTTTCTGCAGATGTAAATGCTGCTATGGATCCAGATTTTAAAGACGTTCATGAATCTATGAATGCCGGCAAATTGGGTTTTGGTCCCTGTATGGCAAAATTCACTGGTGTAGGAGGAAAATCTGGATCGAATGATGCGAGTGCTGAATTTGTCGGTAAAATCAGACAACTGTTCAATAAAAATAAAATTGTCTGGCAAACCGGGGAACTGGGGAAAATTGACCAGGGAGGTGGCGGAACTGTTGCCAAATTCCTTGCCAAATTTGGTATGAATGTGCTCGACTGTGGGCCTGCAATTCTTTCCATGCATTCACCATTTGAAATCTCTAGCAAGGCAGATGTATATATGACCTATCTGGGGTATAAGGCTTTTTATTCAGATAATGATTAATAGAAAAATACTCTATATTATTATGTTTGTTTTAGTATTTGGATTTTCCCAATTTACTTCCAATGCATTCGCGTACAATAAGAATTCAAATACAGGATTTATTTTATCTGACGATCAAGGCAATATTCTTCTAAGTCAAAACAAGAACAAACAATTTATACCGGCATCTATCTTAAAACTTTTAACCAGTCTTGCTGCAATTCAAATTCTTGGGCCTAACTATCATTTCACAACAGAATATTATTTTGATCAGGATTCTAATAATTTATACATACGAGGGAAAGGGGATCCCTTATTTATTTCCGAAGAAATAGACAGACTTTGCAGACAAATCAGCATAACTACAAAGACCAGACAAATTAACCATATCCTCCTTGATAACAGTTTCTTTTCTGACCAAATCCATATCCCTGGAAAAGGAGATTCTCTAAACCCGTATGATGCAATCGTGGGAGCATTATGCAGCAATTTCAATACCATTATATTTAAATGGGACCCTCAAAAAAACAGTTTTATCAGTGGAGAGCCTCAAACACCTTTGCTTTCAATTTTTTACGATGAAATAAAAAAGACACAGCTAAAAGAAGGAAGGATTGTTCTTACAGATCAGCAAAGCCGTTTATATCCTGGTCTTTTAATTAAACATTTTCTTGAAAAATATAACATCCAGGTAACCGGAAATATTTCTCAAATCACTACCAATAAAAACCCCAGACAAACTCAAATATTTTTGTCTTCATTTAAGTTAACAGATGTTGTTAAAAAATTATTAGAATTCAGTAATAATTTCATTGCAAACCAACTTTTGTTAACACTTGGATCATCTCTATATGGTGAGCCAGCCACATTGAACAAGGGGATTAAAGTTCTCAAAAGATTTGCCAACGATCTAAAATTAGAACAACTATCAATTTTTGAAGGGTCAGGTCTTTCAAGATCAAACCGAATTTCACCAGATCAGATGCTCAAAATCTTGATTAAATTTATGCCATATTATGAATTACTTAAAAAAAAAGAAAATGATTATTTTAAAACCGGGACACTATCTGATGTAAAAACCCGTGCGGGATACATTATAGGCCAGGATAAGCGATTTTATCCCTATGTAATTATGGTAAACCAAGAAAACAAGAGCTATAAAAATATTCATCAAAAACTGATCCATACGATTCTTGAAATAACTAAAGATATGAATTAAACATTTATATCTTTAGTTATTTCTTCATCATCTATAACGATCGGTTTGAGATGATTTAAAAAACCATACATCAATGACAAAAAAAGCAATGTACCAGTATTCAATATCTGGGTATCAAGCATGCCTCCTAAAAAAAGCACAATACAGGAAGAAAAAACTAAATAGCCCATAGCAGTATCTCTATGTCTCCAGGCGTCTCTAAACATTCTTCCAAAAAGCCAAAAACAGGCAATAATCCCTAAAATCCCAAAACTTGTTCCCATATGAAGCAAATTATTATGAGGATGAGAAACTTTGTGATTTTTTTTCTTAGTGGACTCAACAAAGCTTCCAGTACCAATACCTACAATGGGGTGTGCCAAAATAATTTTTATGGATTCTTGAACAAGAAAAAACCGGGGAAATCGCTCACTATTTCCACCCTCAAGAATCGTTTCCTTTTCTTCTTGCAACTCAATTACAGTAAGATTAATTCTTTCTCTAACAACAGGTGACAATAAAAGAGCACTTGCAAGAAATATAACCCCTCCAATTTTAATTTTATAGGAAAACTCAGATAACAAATTGTTTACAACCAAAGGACAAACCATAACAAAAATCAAATATCCACTTCTTCCTCGCAAGACAGTTATATGAAATATAAATGAAAATATAAGAAATAATAAAATCCCTTTTAAACTAAAAGATTTTGCCTTCTTAAAATAAAACGAAGTAATCAGAATTCCGATAATCAAATACATATTAATAAGCGTATAAACGACCCCAAATCCCATATATCTGGCATCATGAATTGGACCAATGATTCCAACAAATTGCAATAATGCTAAAAAAGCACCTACAAAAAGACCAGCCCAAAAGCACTTTATGATGATATCGAAATGTTTTTGATTCAAAGTAAGTCCTGCTGTTATGAACAGTATCACCCAGTATTTTGTCTTCATGGCATAGTCCATGCCCAGTTCGAGATTTTGAGAATGTAAAAGGCCGATCCAGGGGAGGATAAGAAAAGGAATGACAGGATAAAACCAGGGTTGTTTTATGATTGATTTTACTTGAAGTATTTTACCGGAAGCTACCCATATCAGACAAGCGATACCGGTGGATATTATTGGTGGGGCTGTACCTGTTGGCAAAAGGAAAAAAGTCAACGCAACACTGTAGAACATCAAATCATCGGAAGTTAGTTTTGATAATTTGTGTGTTAACTTCTGTATTGGCATTTTTTATATCTGTTTTTAAGAAGCAGGACCTTTTTCTATATATGCATAAGCACTATGATTATGGATAGATTCAAAATTTTCAGCACTAACTGAAAACCAGGTTATATTATCATCTTCCATCAAAGATTTGGCCACATCCCGGGCAATATCTTCCACAAATTTTGGATTTTCATAGGCCTTTTCTGTCACAAATTTCTCATCTTCTCTTTTCAACACTGAGAAAATATCACAGGAAGAGGCACTTTCTACAATTTGAACAATATCTTCAATCCATATAAATTTATTAAACCTTGTGCTGACCAGTACTTCTCCTCTTTGATTATGTGCACCATACTTGCTGATCTCTTTTGAACACGGGCAAACTGATGTTACGGGAACAGCAACAGTCAAAACAATATCGGTGTCTTTTGTGCCATTGGATGAACCAATAATAGAGCAGGTATAGTCCATCAAACCCTTTGAAGCAGTTTCTGGTGATTGCTTTTCAATAAAATATGGAAATGTAATTTCAATATGTGAAGATTCTGCTCCCAGAATTTTTTTCATGTCTTCTAGAATATTAGTGATAGATTCCAATGAGACCTTCGTTCGGAACAAATGCAGGATCTCAACAAACCTGCTCATATGTGTCCCCTTACACTGATGAGGTAGATCCACATACATGTTAATCTGAGCGATAGTAGCCTGTAATTCGGTCGTTTTATCCAATACTTTAACTGGATATTTCAAGCCCTTTATTCCAACTTTATCAATGGGTATCTTTCGATAATCAGGTTGATTTTGAATGTCTTTCATTTTTTTATATCTAAAAGATATTCAGTTGCAACGTTGCTCATTGAACTGAATATATTGCCTTTTATATTTTTATTTTGTTTATACATTTTTTCAAGCATGGTCCGTATCTCACCCCGTTTTGTCAGATTGGCACTGGGGCAGTTATTTTTAAACTCCGGCAGATTAAACATCTTACAAAACAATGTAATATCCTTTTTTTCAACATATGACAGCGGCCTTATTATATCAAGGGCGCCATCAAAAAAAGATTGCCGGGGTTTCATGGTACCGATCTTACCAGAATAAAAAATATTAATGAACAATGTTTCAATAATATCATCTTTATTATGACCCAGGGCAATCTTTTTACAGCCTTCTTCTTTTGCAATTTCAAAAAGCCTGTTTCTTCTGAGGCGAGAACACAAAAAACAGGGGTTTTCCCTGTTTTCATCAGAATGAGCAACAACACCATAATCTGTATATACAACATTCAACTTGCCATATATCTTTTGAACAAATGCCTCAAGCCGTTGACTAAAAGAACCTTCAAACCCGGCATCTATATGTACGGGTAAAAGTTCGAAATTGATCGGAGCTCGCTTTTTCAAAGAAAACAAAAGGTTTAACAATGCTTGACTGTCTTTACCGCCGGACAAGCCTACAAGAATTCGGTCATTCTCCTGGATCATATCCCAGTCAAAAATAGCTTTCCCAAGCAAATGGTCTATTCTTTTTTTAAGACCGATTTTCAAACCTTTTGATCATAGCTCAATTTCTTATTTTTCGGTTTTCTTAGCAACAACCCTATTCGCTGCAATCTCTCGTAAAACGGAGACAACATCTTCGTTCTTGCTTGATTTCACTAAAAGGTCTGCACCCTCTCTGACCTGCCGAATTCTTTTTGCAGCCAGATGTACCAGGCTAAATCTATTGTCTACATTTTTCAAACAATCTTCAATTGTAACTCTTGCCAAACCAACACCTCCGATATATTTAAAGAATATCTATTATTTCGTAAACTCTTTTCCCACCAGGGGCCTGAACCACTGCTTCATCTCCAGGCCGTTTACCTAAAAGTGCAAGTCCTACCGGAGAAGATACAGAGATCTTCCCCTGCTTGATATCTGCTTCATCAGGACCCACAATCATATATTCAATTTCTTCTTCCGAATCCAGATTTTCAAGCAAAACACGATTTGCAAATCTCACCACATCCTTTGGCACTGTCGCTGGATCTATGATTTTTGCATTTCCAAGTTTATAACCAATTTCACCGATTCTGCCTTCAAGAAAGGATTGTCTTTCCTTGGCTGCATGGTATTCGGCATTTTCCGATAGATCTCCGTGCGCCCTGGCAACCTCAATTGCTTTTATGTTTTCAGGTCGATCAATGGTCTTTAATTTCTGAAATTCTTTTTTCAAGACTTCATAGCCTTGTTTTGTAATGGGTATTTGCTCCAAACTAAAATCTACTCCGTATGGTTAACTGCAATTTATATTAATTCTCTATTAACTATAGCCTCTTTGGTTTGTTTGGATGACGAACAGTCTCTCAAAGAAAAAAAAGGCCAACAGTCATATACATTTTAATTTTGTTCCATAAATCCAATAATAGTTGATCCTGCTGCCGTCTTGTCACCCACGCGAACCTGGGTTTTAAAATTATCCGGTAAATACAAATCCAGCCGGGAACCAAATTGAATCATTCCATAGCGATCGCCTTTTTGCAAACGTTCACCTTCTTTCACACAATTTACTATTCTTCTGGCAATCAGCCCTGCAATCTGTACCACAGCAAAGTCAATATCATTTTTTGTCTTTATGACCAAAGCATTTCTCTCATTGTGAATTGAAGCCTTGTCAAAGGATGCGTTAATAAACTTACCAGGGCTATAAATCACTTTTTTCACAACGCCATCAAACGGAACCCTGTTTACATGAACATTAAACACATTCATGAATATGCTAATCTTAACACAAGGAGTCGACAGATACTCACAATTCGAAAGCTTTTCAACAATAATAACCTTTCCATCCGCCGGAGAGACAAGACAATTATCTTGTTCAGGAATCTTGCGGTCAGGATCTCTGAAAAACCAACAGACAAAAACTGTGACAGCAAAACAAATTCCAGCAGATAGCATCCACCCAAAATAAAAAAGCATCCCGGTAATAAGGATGGCTATAAAAATAAATTTCAGGCCAGGGAGAGCAACAGGTAAAACTGCCCGCGCCGGCCATTTTGAATTGTCCATAATTTTAATTTTCCGTAACTATATCCTTACTATAATATCAAAAGACCTCTTGAAATGTCAACATCCTAAATTATTGAACAAATTGCAGTTCTGCATCTGACTTCCGAATATAGCTCGGAACCAATATATTTTCCGAGGATTCCAAAAAATTTCCTTTTGCAAATAAAGTACGAACCAATGCATTCGCACTAACAAAATTTGAAAAATCATCTCCAAACACGGGGCAATCCGCTTCTTGTTCAATCATTGTCTTATAGACTTTAGATCCTGATCCAACATACAATACCGGGCTCTCTTCTTTTGTAACAGCATCCAAAGGAGAAAGCACTTTCTCCTGGGTTTTTGAAACCAAACAACCTGCCTCAAATTTATACTGGGCGCTATACACTTCATTACGTCGAGCATCCATCATGACACATACAGGGATCGATGAATGCACATGTCCAAATGCAATCCCATCCAAACTTGAAACACCAATAGACGGCTTTCCCAAAGCATATGCCAAACCTTGAGTCACACTAATACCGATACGAAGCCCGGTAAAACTACCAGGACCCTTAGCGGCAACAAAAACGTCGATATCATCAAGCTTCATATTCGCTCTATGCACAAGCATATGCTCAATCATATTAACGAGCCGCTTTGAATGTGTTTGCTTGCTTGACCAATACTCTTCGCAGACAAGATTAGTCTCGTCAATAACAGCGAGACTACATCCTTGCTCAGCGGTGCTTAAAGAAAGCAGTCTCAAATCACTTAACCTTATGCTGTTCAGAAGGTTTTTCAAGCGCAATATCAAAAACCTCCTGGATGTCTTTTACACAGGTAAATTTTATCTTCTTCTTAATCACCCGTGGCATCTCATATAAGTCCTTCCGATTTTTTTCAGGAATAATTATATGCTCAATCCCTGCCCTTAACGCGCCCAACGCTTTTTCTTTAAGGCCACCAATAGGCAGCACTCGTCCTCTTAGAGAAATCTCTCCGGTCATTCCCACTTTATTGTTTACCTTACGGCCGGTAAAGGCGGAAACCAACGCTGTTGCCAAAGCAATTCCGGCAGAAGGTCCATCTTTTGGGATTGCTCCCGCAGGCACATGGATATGAATATCATTATTATCGATGTCTTCTTTTTTGATATCAAATTTATCTGCATTTGCCTTTGTATACGTCAATGCTGCCCGGGCAGATTCCTGCATAACCTCACCAATCTGTCCTGTAACCATCAGCTCTCCTTTACCTTGATAAAGGGAGACTTCAATATACAGTTGCTCTCCGCCCACTTCAGTCCAGGCAAGCCCAGTTGCAAGGCCCACTTGACTCTCTTCCTGGTCAAGTTCCGTAAGATATTGTGGAGGTCCCAGATATCTTGCTATATTTTGCATGGTAACCGAGAACTTTCCTTTCTCACCTTCTGCTATTTTCCTGGCAATCTTTCTGCAGACCGCATCCAGTTTGCGCTCAAGCCCCCTCAACCCTGCTTCAAGTGTATATTCAGCAATAATCGATTCCATTGCTTTTGAACTGAAATGAATGGATCGCCTGATCAACCCATTATCTTTCAATTTTCTGGGCAAAAGGTGTTCTTGAGCAATTACTTTTTTCTCTTGCCGGGTATATCCGGAAATTCTGATAATCTCCATTCTATCCATCAACGCCGATGGAATCGTATCAGAAATATTTGCTGTTAAAATAAACAACACATTCGACAAATCAAATGGCATATTCAAATAATGATCTGAAAAGTCAACATTCTGTTCCGGATCAAGCGCTTCTAAAAGAGCAGAAGAAGGATCACCTCTATAGTCATTCCCTAATTTATCAATCTCATCCAACATAAAAACAGGATTATTTGTCCGAACCTGACGAAGCCCCTGTAGAATTCTTCCCGGCATTGAACCGATATAAGTCCTTCTGTGGCCTCGGATTTCCGCCTCATCTCTTATTCCGCCCAAGGATACTCGATGAAACTTTCGCTTCATGGCCTTGGCAATAGCTTGCCCCAAAGATGTTTTCCCGACACCCGGAGGACCGACAAAACAGATGATCTGACCTTTTTTCTTAGGATTAAGTTTTCTGACACTTAAATATTCAAGGATTCTTTCTTTAACTTTGTTCAAACCAAAATGATTTTTATCTAAGACCTCTTTGGATTTTACAATATCAAGAAAATCTTTGGTGGATTTATTCCACGGCAATGACACAATACAATCAAGATAGGTTCTAATCACGGAGGCTTCAGAAGAATCAGAATGCATCTGATCAAGACGTTTTAATTGTTTCCTGGCTTCTTTTTCACACTCCGTTGGCATTTTACATTTCTTAATCTTAGCTTGCAGTTCTGATATCTCTGCAAACTTATCATCATTTTCTCCAAGCTCCCTATGAATAGCTTTAACTTGTTCTCTCAGGTAATAATCTCTCTGATTTTTGGAAATCTCGTCTTTAACATCAACTTGAATTTTAGCTTGAACAGTTGAGAGGTTTAATTCTTTATTTAGAAGACTATTTACTTTTTGCAACCGTTCAGTGGTGTCTGTAATTTCTAACAAGCTCTGGGCATCTTCCACTTTCAAATTCAAATTTGAAGCCACAAGATCTGCAAGTTTTCCAGGAGATTCAATATGGGACAACAAATCGCCAACATCCCCGGACAATTCTCCCTTTAAAGCCAATAATTTTTCACTGGCTTCTTGAACATTCCGCATCAATGCTTCATCCTCGATATTCAATTCAGTGGGATCTTGATCAGATAAAAACTCGATTTTAACCTTAAAGAAAGGAGACTTTTTAGTATATTTTAATGCTTTTGCTTTTGCTATCCCCTGCACCAAAGCTTTAATTCTACCATCTGGAAGCTTAATCATTTTTTGGATTCTACCAACAGTTCCAACGGTATAAACATCTTCGGTTGAGGGATTTTCCAACTCAGAATCGATTTGAGCCGCTAAAAATATATACCGTTCATAATCTACACTTTCTTCAACCGCCTTGATGGACTTTTCTCTTCCAACAAACAATGGCAGCAACATGTCCGTGAACACAACAACATCTCTAACCGGCATCATGGGAAGTGTTGTCGGGATATCCTCAATGTTATTATCTTTTTCTATAATCTCAATCAGATCGTCAATATCTGCTTCAGCCATTTTTACTCCTTTATTCGTATAAAACCACTCATTCAAATTACACTTTTCTACTGACTCTGAATTCAATGGTTGACATTCATTTTTTAGGCCTTCATATTTGTGACCTTACAATAAAACACATTTTGCTTTTTACAATGTCCATACAAAAATATTTTTATGGCCACTTAACAAGAAGCAAAGTAACTCAACGAATAAAGGTACACGCATTATGTCACCAAATTTTCCCGGACTGGAATGGTATATTTTTATAATTGGCGCTTGCATTGGTAGTTTTTTAAATGTCTGTATTTACAGAATCCCTGAAAACAAATCCATTGTTTTCCCAGGATCTTTTTGCCCTAAATGCAATAAAAATATCCCATTTTACTTAAATTTCCCCATTTTAAGTTACCTTTTTTTGATTGGCCGCTGTAAATTTTGCAAAACTTCAATATCTGTCAGATATCCAATAATTGAAGCGCTAACTGGACTCTTTGCCCTTTTAACATTCCTTTGGTTTGGCCTAACCTTGGTTATGTTATACTGGTTTGTCTTTATCTGTGTATTACTCACTTTGTCTTTTATTGATATAGACCATCAAATTATCCCGGACATCATATCTCTTCCAGGAATCATCGTCTTTGCATCCTCTTTTTACTTCATCCCTGACATGACACTCAAACACACCCTTATTGGTATCTTTGCAGGAGGTGGCAGTTTATTTGCAGTGGCTTACATTTATACCTTGATTCGAAAACAAGAAGGCATGGGAGGCGGAGATATAAAGCTTTTAGCAATGATTGGTGCAGCCATCGGAATTAAGGGCGTATTCTTCACCATTTTTGCAGGTTCTCTATTGGGAACAATAACAGGATTTTTAATTATGCTTTATAACCAGGTAGCAAATATGCAGTTAAAAATCCCATTTGGACCTTTTCTCTCCATGGGAGCAATCTTATATATCTTTTTTGGTACTGAAATCATAAACTGGTACGTTTCATTAATCACTCAATAATACTTTAGGCATAACATACTTCAATAACCACTTTGCCTTTTGTACTTTTAAAAGGTAGGACAAGAATATGTTCTGCACCTTTGACATGTTCTATTGAAACATCCTTTCCGGCCTTAATTTCCTTAAACTTCACTTTTACTTTTTTTCCCATTTCAGCAATTTTAGTGGTCACATGCCCTGCAACCATATTACTAATTTCTCCAACCGCATCATGAATCTCATCATTAATCTCTGTCATATCTTCGCCAAACATCGCAGAAACAATTCCGAGAATACTTTGCTCTGTAAAGCAAATAGCCGCGGTTCCTGACAAATCACCAGAAACCTCAACAATACCTGAGATATCGCCTTGTAACTTGCTGTCTTTTTTCAAAAAAGGGGTTTGGGGTTGTACTTTCACAAATGCAGTGGTATCAAGAATATGCAAGGTACCCTCTATGAAAGGATTGACGAGTGTTGCATCCATATGTTCCTCCTGTTTTTGTTAATTTTATTGTTTTTATCCCATTCTGGCAACAAAATTTATAAAAAAAATGTGAATAAATACTTGACACGCACTTCTCAACCACGTAACGTACGCTAAAAAGCTGATTCAACTTAATTTATTTTAGAAAAATGTTTAAAGACAAATTTTAGTATTTGAAAATTTCTAAAACCTAAAAAAAGGAGTGATCAAGATGAACAAAGGTGATTTAATCAACAAGGTTTCAGAAGTACTTAGCAGTAAAAAAGAAGCTCAGGCAGCAGTTGACTGTACAATTAAAGCAATCACAGAAGCCCTTTCTAGCAATGACTCTGTCACGCTGGTTGGTTTTGGAACATTCAAAACAGCGAATAGAAAAGCCAGGAAAGGAAGAAATCCTCAAACAGGCAAAGAAATTGACATTCCAGCAAGAAATGTACCTAAATTTGTCCCAGGAAAAGCACTTAAAGACGCTGTAAAATAAAGCTATAAAATTTTATTCAGGCAGTATCTTCAATCTTGAGATACTGCCTGAATCTTTTTTATCCTATGGGCTTTGATCTAGAAAAAATATACGTACCATCCTTAGGGGTGGATATGGTATTCAATATGGACTCTCTGGCACCTTATTCCAGATCTTCCATTATTTATGATATAGACATAAAAAAAAGCACCGTCATCATCGCCCAGACACACACACCCTTTACGAAAAACACTCAGTTCAAAGATTTACACCTAACTACAATTATTAAAAACAAAAATCGACGAACCCGAGTAGGTCTTAAATGTATTAATTTTAAGATAATAAAACACTATCCCCTGGCAAGCAAAGAGACGGTACCTGCTGTCTGCTTTAAATTCCAATTACCGATAAAAGAAACCAATATTCGCTCGGCTTTTCGTCTGCCATTAAACACCAAGTATATTATCAAAGGGAAAATATTGTATAATGGCTTTGAATATTATACATCAAAAGATTTCTCCATCCGGGATGTTTCTCTTACTGGATTAGGCCTCATCGTCCCAAAGAAAAAAGGTGGAATTATTAACCCATTGACAGAGATTAAATCAGGCACCCAAATACTGATCGGAATCATCCTTATTGATATTAATAAAAAAGAACCGGCAGGAACAATTCCTATCAAAGCCCAGACAACCCGTATCAACACAGATCATTCAACAGACTACGTGCTGATCGGTTGTAAAATTCTTAACCTTGAAAGCAGCAAAGAAAGTCTTTTAAATCATTTTATTCATGCAGCGCAAATTGATGAATTAAAACGATTAAGCAGAAGAAATCTATAAATTTTCGATATAATTCCTCAACCACAAAAGCATTTGCCTTTGCCACAAATCTGGAGTTAAAAGTTCTTTTTCTAGTTTATCGAGGTCCATCAAAGCATCTTCACAAGTGAGCTTTGCATCATTCTTGTACCCGATTACTATATTGTTTTCTTTTTTCCTTAAATCATCAAGACGTAAGCTATCACCAAATTTCTCTGTGATTTCACCTTCAATATTCCTAGCTAGAATACGCTTAGCAAGCAAATAAATTCTATGGCTTTTTATTTCGGATAAAATATCATCTTTTTCGTGTTCAAGTGCGGTATGAAAAATTTGAATTTGTTTTTTTTCTTCTCTTGTGAAAAACCCATCCTGATACAGCGCCGCGTCAATATCCATATCATCTATTATTGAGTATTTAAAATTTCGATGGTATTGAATAAATTGGGAATATCGGTCACTGTTGTTACAAATTTTTTCTATATTATCCGTTACTCTTTGCCGAACGATATCAGACAATTTAGCCCAAAACCGTTCAAGTGCTGGCAATACGACCAAAGCATCTGCGGGTCGTTTCCGGGTCACAAAAGTCTCTGACAAAGGAAGGGTTTCATCAAGACTTAAAATATCCTCAGAATCAAGACGAAGCCAAAGTCCTTGGTTTTTATATGGAACCGAAGACCCTATATGAACAGCTGGAGAAATATAATTGACTTGCGATCCAAAGGATGCAGACACCAATATTCCAATGGGGGATTGCTCTCCATTAACCTTAAATCCTTTCTCAATTGAATTAATTCGAATCTCATCTCGATTTTTATTAAAGAAATCAAGACAATATTTCCAAATATTTTCCTGAGCATACAACACTCTAGTCAATGCAATGAGCGCTTCAACATCATTCATTGCCTCATGAGCACGACCAGAAGTCTCAAAACTATTCGCCTGTGATATCAAATCAAGCTTTAAGCTGTCTTTTCCGTCGATTTGAGGCCAATTCAAAACCTGTGGGTGAAAAACCCTATAGATTGTCGCAACCGGTAAGATATCCATTCTAGAACAACCACTGCTATATTGGTGCGAATATGGATCTAAAAGATTACGGTAAAAAAGGAAACGTAAGAATTCATCATCAAACCCTAAAGAGTTATATCCCAGACTTATCGTTCCCGGGGTATTCACCAGTTTATGGATTTTTTTTGCAGCATGATATTCAGTGATACCACAGTTGAGCTCATCTATGGTTAAACCATGGGTTAAAAAAGCCCTGGGAGAAGGAACAATATCTTTTCTTAGCTGTATAGTTATCGTCTGTCTATCAATCTCGTTAAGCGAAAGATCCGTCCGAATACAGGCAAATGTTAGTATCTGATCAAAAGCCGGATTTAACCCGGAAGTTTCAACATCATAAAACAGATATGTCTTCATTTTTTATTCCTCCAACACAAAAAGGGGCAAAAAGAATACTTTTTTGCCCCGATAAGTTTGAATCAAATAATATGATAGTATAAAAAAGACTACCTTTTTGAGAACTGAAAGCTTGCTCTTGCGCCTTTTTTACCGTATTTTTTACGTTCTTTCTTTCTTGCATCTCTTGTCAGAAAACCAGCACTTTTCAATACCCCTCTAAGATCGGGATCTAAAAGTACAAGCGCCTTAGAAACACCTAGACGAATTGCACCTGCTTGGCCTGATTTTCCACCACCCAACACAGTAGCTTTGATATCATAGGCGAATAGTTTTGAGACTTCTGGTCGTGCTCATGAGGCAATGAATGATGTTGAAGCGCTCATTGC
>JAWSVH010000180.1:0-15777 GCA_033852015.1 Desulfobacula sp. | reverse complement strand
TGGTGGAGGCGGCGGGAGTTGAACCCGCGTCCGAAAACGATCAACCCTGGCTTCTACATACTTATCTCAAAATTTAATATTAGTTGTCAGGTCTCCTTTGAGATGGATACGAAACAATATAGTCTGAAAAGTTTAACCTATAAGGTTCAGACGCCCTTATATGGCTGTCCTGTATAGTCGACGCCCCGATCTGGATCTACAGGAAAGATGCCAGGAGGACGGAAGCTGCCTTAAGCAGCTACGGCGTAATTATAATCGTCTGCGATTATGTTTATGCTCTGCCAATTTTACGAGCTGACAAAAGACTCGGTATGCTACCATAGGCTTCAAAATCTCCGTCGAAGCCATTTCGCCCCCAAATTTTAAAAGATCAAATACGTTTTCAATATACGCACAAAAGGTTGAAAAGTCAATCAGACCAAGTTAATAAGAACTTTTTTTGCGTTCTCGGTCAAGATCACGTTTCATGTCTTTTTTCTTGATGGTTTCTCTTTTATCAAAAAGTTTTTTACCTTTTCCAAGACCGATAAGTATTTTAATATTATGATTCTTAAAATAGATCTGCAGAGGTATCAGAGTATAGCCACGTTCTCTGATTTTTCCTGTCAATCTTTTAATTTCAGATCGATGAAGGAGAAGTTTACGGGTACGCAAGGTATCATGGTTATCGCTATGGGCATATTTGTATTGTGAGATATGCAGTTGACGTATAAATATTTCACCATTTTTTATATCTGCGTAGGCATCCTGAAAACTGACCCGTCCTTCCCGGATAGCTTTGACTTCTGTTCCCACAAGAACAACGCCGGCCTCATATTCGGATTCAATCGCATAATTGTGCCGGGCTTTTTTGTTCGTGGCAATTATTTTAATATATTCTTCACTCATAAGTAACTATTCATCTGCTCCGCCAAAAGGCAATATATCTTTATATTCTTTTAAAACACAATCTGAAATATCTTGTACCGTCGTCATTGTTCCAATTTTTCTTATGGTCTCTTGTGCTTTTTTTGTATCCAGGCTGCGGATCATTCTTTTTACCGCAGGAATAGAGACAGAATTCATGGAAAAATTAGTCAACCCCATCCCCACAAGAACCGGGATATTAATGGGGTCACCCGCCATCTCTCCACACATAACAAGATCAACCTTCTTTTTTTGGGCAATATCACAAATCAGTTGAATCATTATTAAAACAGCAGGATTCAGAGCCTGATAAAGATGGGCCACCTGCCTGTTGCGCCGGTCAATTGCCATGGAATATTGAATCAAATCATTGGTTCCAATGCTGAAAAAATCAACATGGTCTGCCAGATGGTCTGCAATCATAACCGCAGAAGGCACTTCAATCATGATACCAAGAGGAATGTCTTTGTTAAATATTTTATCTTCCAGCTCAAGCTCAAGAATCGCCTTATTGATGATTTGCTTGACCTGAATAATTTCTTCTACGCAGGAGATCATGGGAATCAGCAACTTGATATTTCCAAAGGCTGCTGCCCGAAAAATTGCTTTAAGCTGAGTTATAAAAACATCCTGATTTTCAAGGCAGAAACGAACAGCCCGTAAACCGAGGGCAGGATTTTCCTCCTCAATCGTATTCAGATAAGAAGTTACCTTATCTCCGTTAATATCCAGAGTTCTGATAGTAACACTTTGGGGCGCCATAATTTCTACAAGTTCTTTATATTTTGCTAACAGCTCATCTTCTGTGGGATACCGTTTCAAATCAAGATATAAAAATTCAGTTCTGAAAAGCCCAATCTCTGTGGCACCATAATCTTTGGCTGCAACAACCTCTTCCACCAGCTCGATATTGGCCATCAGATTTAAACTAACGCCATCTTTTGTTATTGCAGGAAGATGAGATTCTCTTGCCAGACCGGCCCGATATTCTTCAAACCTTGACAGACGTTCTTCATATTTAAACAGGGTATCTTCATCTGGGTTAACAATCAGTGTACCTGATGAACCGTCAACGATAAGGATATTACCATTTTTCACAATGGTACTTGCTCGCCCAAGCCCCAAGACTGCTGGAATATTTAATGACTTTGCAACAATGCTGGTGTGAGAATCTTTACCCCCCCGGTCCGTCACAAATCCTTTGATTCGTTCCAGTTGGATCTGGCTTGCATCTGCTGGAGACAAATCGTGCGCAACAAGAATTACCCGTTTGGTTATATCCGAAATCCGGATGTCCTGTGCACCGACAAGATTGGCCATGATTTTATCTGATACTTGAACAATATCATTTACCCTGGCCTGCAGATATTTGTCATCAATCTGCTCAAACATGGTACGAACTTTTCTGGATACCCTTCTTAATGCCCACTCCGCATTTATTTTTCCATTGGAGATGGTATCAATGGTTTTGCCGTACAACATTTTATCCTTGAACAAAACCATATGGGCTTCAAGGATATTCAAGTTCTCTCCCAGGTCTTTATCAAGAGATTCTATTACTTTTGCATGATCACTTTTTGCTTTTGCAACCGCCTGTTTGAAGCGGTCAATTTCTGCAGATATTCCTTCATCACTAATACGGTAGCGCTTGATAACGTTGACCCCTTCTCTGTCAACGATATAGGCTTTACCAATACAAATACCAGGAGCCCCACTGATCCCCTTAAGAATTGTCTGTTCTGAATTTGGAATAGTCATTATTATAATTCCCCGAAACCGTCCTCAAAGAAATCCACAATCTGATCAAGAACCGTCATGTCTTTTGAATTATCAACTTCAACTTCAACTTCTGTTCCCTTTACAGCACACAATGTCAATATATCAATGATACTAGAAGCATCCACTTTGGTTTCACCTGTACTCAACCAGACTCCAGCATGAGCATCAAGCGCAATTTGTGCAATTTTGCTTGCAGGACGTGCATGCATACCAAGTTCATTTATAACCAAGGTTTTTTGAGCAATCTTATTATTATTTTTCAATATTTTTCTTTCTTTAGAGAAATTTTTTCTTTTGTTTATCTCTTTTATGTAAAAATGTCAATCTAAGGAACGCCTAATAATTGACGGATAAACTTTTGTATGATAGGCCTTTGGCTTATCAAACAATATTCTGCTACTGACCACCGTACATTAAACATAAACTATTATAAGAAGAGTTCAGGACATATCAACATGAAAAAAAAGAATGTTAACGGAAAATATCCGATTGATGATTTCAAATCTGGCGAATCTTGGCGATTGTTTAAAATTATGGGGGAATTTGTTGAAGGAATTGATTCTTTGCATCATCTTGGACCCGCTGTATCTATCTTCGGGTCTGCAAGAACCCCGGAAGACCATCCATATTATAAAAAAGCCCTTGACCTGGCAGCCTTATTTGCAAAGAGCGGTTATGCTGTAATCACCGGTGGCGGTGGCGGTATCATGGAAGCTGCCAATAAAGGCGCCACATCACAAGATGCGGATTCTGTGGGTCTGAATATCACCCTGCCTTTTGAACAGGCACCCAACCCCTATGCAACGACCCAAGTAGCATTTAACTATTTTTTTGTTAGAAAGGTCATGTTTTTAAAATATGCCCAGGCCTATATCATTATGCCGGGCGGATTTGGAACCCTTGATGAATTATTCGAGACCATCACCTTGATCCAGACACAGCGTATTCGAAAATTCCCAGTCATCCTTGTGGGAACAGAATATTGGGAAGGACTCATTCAATGGGTGAAAGATAAATTTATAAAAGAAAAAATGATTTCCGAAACAGACATGGATCTTTTGCACCTTTTAGATGACCCAAAAGAAATTGTAAAAATAGTAAAAGATTTTAAGGTTTCAGATTTATAAATAAAAGTTTATTGTTCACCAGGTTTTATCCTTACCCGGGTATTACCTGGCGACACCTTTAGAAAAATAAAAAGCGGTATTTAAGGGCATTTTTTTAATGCCGATCCGTTCTAAAATATCTTTTTTAGTCTCTTCCATTGTGGGGAATCCCTGCTTTGAATAAACAGACTTACAATACATTTCACCCCAGGAGTTAAGATAGATAGCGGTATATTCTGTCACCTTTCTCTGTTGCCTGGGCGAATAAAAGTTAATCGAAATAAACAGACATACCAACTGGCTTTTGGTTAACAATTGATCAAATCCAATCAAACTTTTATGTATTGGGTCTAAAAAATCAAACATGGCTTTATACAATTTACGAATATCATCAAAGGTGACATAGGTTGGATTAGGAACAAGGTTTATAGCAGAGTCCTCATTAAAAAGACTGTTGTTTATAAGCCATGCACCGATTTCCTCAATAGTGTTCGCTTTGATCAGAGGTTCTTCTTGGAGTTGAAGTGTCTTGGCCTGCTTATTCACTAAATTCCAGGTACCTACTTTATTGTTGTTTTGAACATATTTCAGATGCAGCCCCGCAAAGTGTCGGTCACTTCTAGAAACCAAAAGGACTTTTTCAACTTTTCCGGGTTGTTTTGAAAATTCAATATAAATCTTGCGTCCCAAAACAGTTCTATCTTCAGGACTGATCTGTGATCGACCATGAAGAATACTTTCAAACGCTTTATTCACTGTTTTATATTTTTTTACCATATATTTTTCAATGGCAACAGAAAGTCTGGCAATATCGCTATAATACCAGGTTTTAAAACTACCAATTTTAAACACATCCTCTTTATTCCATCCCCATTGATTCATACACTTTTCAAGCAATATCTTTCGCAGGCCAAAAACCGTGTTATCAATTTGAGAATCTTTTGAAATCTCCAATTTAAGAAAAAAACAAGTCAGCAAAAGATTTACAGATTGATCCTCTTGATCCTTTGCATAATATTTTAAAAGATTTTCCAATAAGATGTAGTACGAGTCATTCTGAGCCAGTCTTAACTGAACACCGGAATTCATCCATTCATTCTTATACTTATTGCACAACAAGGACTCATTGCCGTACCCGTATATATATTTTTCAAGCAGAGCCATTTTTATGACTGACTTAAAAGGGCTCTTGAGCCACTTAAACATTTGCCAGATAGAAGCACCAAAATATTCACTTGAAGATATGGCATGGATATCGCCTAAATCAATATATCTGACAAGGTTGGGAAACGAACCCACCTTCTTTATAATATTGTTATAATAATTTAAACTAATGGGCGTAGGCAAGACAGCCCACAAAGGGATTTTGCCTGCAACATAAATCATAGTTCTGTAAAATTCTTCTTTTAAAAGTCGCGCTTGAGCGGAGCCTGAACTTTCCAAGCTTGAGTCTCCAAAATCATTGGACCTTGCATGGTGGATATCTACCAAAAAGAATGTCACCTGCAAATCAAACTGCTCCGCGACCATCAACTCCATTTTCTCAAGCTTCTCTTGCAGTAATTTTACGGCAGTTACATTCATTTTTTCTTCATCATAAC
Organism: Desulfobacula sp.; assembly: GCA_033852015.1. GTDB lineage: Bacteria > Desulfobacterota > Desulfobacteria > Desulfobacterales > Desulfobacteraceae > Desulfobacula. Next base: position 10,385 of record JAWSVH010000180.1, on the reverse strand, counting down.
AGACCCAGTAATCTATATCAGAATCAGCTGTCTGAGCGATAGATCCTACACTTCCTATGGTAAAAAGACCTTCAATGGCATAATCATCACATCGTCTGGCCACCATATTGGCTCCTGAAACATACTTTTCAAGAATACTCCGAGTTTCATGATCCGGAATATAATCACAAATACCAAAAGGCGTTTTTGTATTGATCGCTGCTATGCCGGGGAATTCAATATTTTCATGAAGCAAAAACGGAATAATCTGGAAAAGATCTGCCTGTTTTGGTTTGAAAATATCAAATGCTGTCAACAGACTTTGTTGATTTTGTTTTATAAACTTTTTTTCACCATAGTGAATAAATTCACAAAACAACAACATGTTTATTTCGGCTACAATAGTTTTTTCCATATGAGGCATATCTTTGAAAGATAATTGGAATTTTCTTGCATTATAATCAATATCATCAACCCGGGATAGACTTTTTGCACTGGCAGGAAATCTACAGAACCTGGCTTTTACTCCCGAATAGTCTGTTTGATTGATCGTTGAGGTCACAAAAGAGACGGCTGCAATATGAGAGTATGCAAACGAAGAAAATGAAAGATCTGTTCGATTAAAAGATGTTTTTAAAATCACACAATTAAAAAATGAGGCATCAATTATCTGTGCGGCATTAAAATTACAATTAAAAAAAGAAGCATTTTGAAAACTACAGTTTTTAAATTGCGCTTTTTTTGCATCCACGTTAACAAAAACCGCATTGTCAAAACTGACATTGTCAAATAGAGCTTCGTGCATATCGACATTATAGATAACCGTATCTTTAAAATAGGTATGCAAAAAAGAGGAACCAGCAAAATTGCAACTATGGAGAATTGCCTTTGAAAAATAAACTTGGGGAGAATGAAACGAACGAGAAGATAAATCAGTATTTTCAATGGTTTCACCCGCAAAATCTATCGACTCACCACTTTTGCCTGTTTTAAGTGCCTCCAGTTTTTTTTCAACCGAGGTTGAAAACATCCTTTTAATTAGTCCTCTATCATTTTTGCTGGCTTGTGAAACCTGTTCAACAATGTCTTCAAATTGAGTCTCAATATCCTCTTTTTCATTGACCAAAAGCTGTTTTGTTTTTTCTATAAATTGGGTGACATCCATCCGGACCGAATCTTTAGTCGCTGAATCATATTTTTTTAAGATTCTAACCACCCGTTCCGGACGTTTTTTAATCATTCCAAAAACACACGCCAGATTAATCTCAAAATTGGAAGTGCTATATTTGTCTTTATTCAAAGCAATATCCTGGAGGATAAAAAATGACAGTTTTGAAAGAGAAGATATTTCTATCTGAATCACCGGCATAAGTTCTGGATAGTCTTTTTGAACCATTTCCAAAACTAAATATAACGGCCGTTTACCTGAAACGACCAGCGCTTTAAACGCAAAAAAAGCTTCCTGTTTGTCACAGGATAAGAACATTTTTAATATAGGATCAAAAAGCGCTTGGTAGGTCCCCATTGAAGAATTTTCAATGATATTATAAACCACCATTCTTATTTTTTTTACTTTCTGATTGTTTAAAAGCGCCTTCAGTACCTTAGAAGGAATTTTACTTTTGATCATCGACAATGCTTTGAGACCCATCATTTTGATTTCAGGAGACGGCGATACAATTTCCTTTCTCAAAATATGTTCCGGGCTATACAAATCAGGTTGGATATTTTTTAAGAAGGGATCTGCATCTCTTTGACGATCAAAAAGTGATGCATAAAACTGGATAACAGGTTCTCTTTGCTTAATCGATCTTAAAATCCGAACAAATGGAATCCCGAATTTCAACCTTACTGCCGGACCCACCTGGAGGTATTGATCCACAAAATCCAGACGCGTTGCCTCGGGCAGTGTTAAAATAATTTTTTCCATGGCACTGGCCGATATCCCCCCCCGATAAACTGCCATAAAAGCAAAATAAGCGCCTCTACCTTCAACTTCTAACAGGGTCTTAAAAAAATAGCTTAATTCTTTAAACGTCATATTGGGTTTGATCTCGGCATATATCCGAGCACAAACTGACTGAGAGGCTTTCATTCCTTCCAAATATCTGACGGTATCAAGAGGGTCCTCTAAAAAACTTTTTATTTCTTCTTGAATATTTTCAAGGACTTTTCTTGCAATATTTCGAACGTTTAGATGATAAGAGGTAATTCCTGCAAGGGCTGGCACAATCGCATCTTTGGGGTCAAGATGATCAATATCTTTTAAAAGAACAATCTTTTTTTCTTCAGATATTTTCTCCCAGTAGGCCTCAAATGCATTAAAATCAAATTCTTTGACTGTAACATCCATATCGAATATATTTTTCCCGTTTGTATTTTTATAAATAAAAATGATATAGGATTATTTCTAAATCGTTATAGTTAATAAATTTTAATATCACAATAGAATAATTTATGAAATTATTTGAACCAAATACTAAGACTAAAGGCACTGCAGACTCGTATAATGCAGAATCTATTGAAATCCTAAAAGGCCTGGATCCTGTAAAAAGAAGGCCCGGGATGTATACCGATACTTCAAGCCCGGATCATCTGGCGTTTGAAGTCATTGATAACAGTGTCGATGAGGCTATTGGCGGCCATGCTTCCCACATTAAAGTTGTCCTTAAATCGGACAACTCCATCCTTGTTTCTGATGATGGACGTGGAATGCCGGTGGATATACACCCTGAAGAAAAAATATCCGGCGTAGAACTGATTATGTCCAAACTGCATGCCGGGGCTAAATTTTCCAACAAAGACTATAGTTATTCAGGTGGTCTGCATGGTGTTGGCGTTTCTGTTGTCAATGCGTTGTCCACAAATTTGGTCATTCACATCCGCCGGGATGGTTATGAATATCACATTCAATTTGAAAATGGATTCAAAACCCAGGATCTGTCTATTGTCAACACCGTGTCTCCAAAAAAAACAGGAACCACCCTTCAGTTTTATCCAAACACTTCTTATTTTGACAATCCACTATTCTCCAAAGATGCAATAAAGGTTGCCTTGAAATCAAAAGCAATTTTGTGCAAAGGACTTGTTACAAAATTCTTTGATGAAGCCTCTGGAGAAAAAGAAACCTGGAAATATGATCACGGCATTGATGATTATCTCAATGAAAATTTAAAAGAGAATAAATGTATTTTTTCCTCCCCGTTTTACGGTGAAGTTGAAGGAGAAGATATCCAAATCAACTGGGCAGTCAACTGGACAAATGAAAGTAGCCAAAATCCTGAAGAAAGCTATGTAAATCTCATCCCTACAAAACTTGGCGGAACCCATGTGAATGGTTTTAGATCAGGCTTGCTCGAATCCGTCAGAGAATTTTGCAAATTTCGAAATCTGATGCCCAAAGGGTTATACCTGGCACCGGAAGATATCTGGGATAGGGTCGCTTATATCTTGTCTGTAAAACTTTCTGATGCACAATTTTCCGGACAAACAAAAGAAAGACTCTCCTCGCGTCATTGTGCCAACCTGGTAAATATCCAAGTCAGGGATGCATTTAGTTTATGGCTGAACCAACATTTTGAAGAAGGCGAGGCATTGGCTACCATGGCCATTGAAAACGCCAAAAACCGGGTCAAAAAAGCAAAAAAAATTACCAAGAAAAAAGCATATAATGGCGTACGACTTCCTGCCAAATTATCAGACTGTAGCAGTGTCGATCAGGAAAGGCGCGAGCTGTTTTTTGTGGAAGGTGACTCCGCGGGAGGATCAGCTAAACAGGCTCGAGACAGACGTTTCCAAGCAATTATGCCTTTGCGCGGAAAGATATTAAACACCTGGGATCTGGATTCAGCAACCATTAGTGATTCAAAAGAAATCAGAGATATTTCCCAGGTACTGGGCGTCACTCCAGGTAATGATGATATTTCAAAACTTCGATATAATCGGATCTGCATCCTTGCAGATGCCGACTCGGACGGACTGCACATTGCCACATTAATGTGTGCCCTTTTCCTTAAGCATTATCCTCAGATTGTAAAAAAAGGCCATGTGTTTATTGCCATGCCGCCTCTATATCGAATTGATGCCGGCAAAGAAGTATTTTATGCCCTAGATGAGTCTGAAAAAAATAATATCATTAAACGAATCGAACGGCGCAAAAAACATGGAAAAATAAATATTCAGCGATTTAAGGGTTTAGGAGAAATGAATCCGGCTCAACTTAAAGAAACTACCATTGCACCGGATTCACGAAGACTGGTTCAGTTGGAGGTTGATTCCCAAAATGAGGATGCCCTGAAACAAGTTTATGAAATCATGGATATGCTTTTGGGCAAAAAACGGGCTAAGGACAGAAAAGTCTGGATTGAAACGAACGGCAACATAAAAGAGATTGATTGATGAAAGAGACACTTCCATCTGCCATTGCAGACTTTGAGAAAGTACCGTTTGAAGATTTTACCCAGAAAGCATACTTAAACTATTCCATGTATGTCATTCTAGACCGTGCCCTGCCCCATATTGGTGACGGGCTTAAACCGGTCCAGCGTAGAATTATTTACTCCATGAGCCAGTTGGGATTATCTGCTACATCCAAATTTAAAAAATCAGCCAGAACTGTTGGGGATGTTTTAGGTAAATTTCATCCCCATGGAGACAGTGCCTGCTATGAAGCCATGGTACTCATGGCCCAGCCGTTCTCTTTGAGATACCCCCTTGTGGACGGACAGGGCAACTGGGGAGATCCCAATGATCCCAAATCATTTGCTGCCATGCGATATACTGAATCAAGGCTGTCAAAATATGCCCAAATCCTTCTTTCAGAATTAGAAGAGGGCACTGTTGACTGGACACCCAACTTTGATGGGACTATGAATGAGCCCACTCTGTTACCAGGACGACTGCCAAATATTCTACTCAACGGATCTGCAGGAATTGCCGTTGGTATGGCAACCAATATTCTGCCTCACAATTTAAGAGAAGTATCTAAAGCGCTGATTTATCTGATTGATAATGAAGATGCCCAAATTCATGATATATGTAAATTTATAAAAGGTCCGGATTTTCCAACAGACGCAGAAATTATTACACCAACCAATGAAATTATTAATAATTATAAAACCGGCCACGGCAGAATTAAATTACGGGCTAAATTTCATATTGAAGATGGGGAAATTATCTATACTGCCCTTCCCTACCATGCTTCCACAGAAAAGATATATGAACAGATTGTGGCCCAGATGGAAGCTAAAAAACTACCCATGGTCAGTGACCTGCGAGATGAATCAGACCATGAAGATCCAACCAGACTTGTCGTAATTCCCCGATCAAACCGAATCGATCTGGATGCATTAACTGATCATTTATTTGCCACCACTGATCTGGAAAAATCATATTCATTGAATATGAACATGATTGGCATCAATGGCCGACCACAGGTAAAAAATCTTTTACATGTTTTAACCGAATGGTTAGAATTCAGGGCAGACACGGTCAGAAGAAAATTAAATTTTCGTCTGGAAAAAATTTTAAAACGTCTTCATATCCTTGAAGGATTTTTAATCGCATATCTCAACATTGATGAAGTCATAAAAATCATTCGTAATTCTGATCATCCTAAAAAAGACCTCATCAAAGCCTTTAAATTATCTGAAATTCAAGCCACTGCAATCTTAGAAATTCGGTTAAGACAACTGGCCCGTTTAGAAGAAATTAAAATACAATCTGAATTAAACGATCTAAAGTCCCAGAGAGAAAAACTTGATAAAATTCTGGGCAATGAGATCGATTTTAATAATTATATTAAAGAACAGATACTATCAGATGCTAAAAAACATGGAAACAAACGACGTTCTCCCATAAAACAACGGAAAGAAGCGGAAAAATTCTCGGTCACAGATGTCATGGATATTGAACCTGTAACCGTCATCTTATCGCAAAATGGCTGGATAAGATCTGCCAAGGGGCATGATATCAATCCGGATACTGTCAAATTTAAATCCGGGGATTCTCTGATGGGACATTTGCGTACCCGAAGCGACAAATCCATTGTCTTTTTAGATAACACCGGCAGAAGCTATACCATGCTTTCCCATGCTTTACCTTCAGCCAGGGGAAATGGAGAGCCTTTAACCGGTCATCTGGCCCTCCAGCCCAATGCCTCAATACAATTTATGCTGTGCGGTGAAATGACCCAACATTATCTGATGTCTTCAGACAGCGGATACGGATTTATTATCCAATTTGCTGATTTTCTAACCAATTTCAAAAACGGCAAGGCGGTAATCAAATTAAAAAATGACCATCAGTTGCTGAGTCCCCAGAGTATTTCCAATCTGGAACAAGACAGTATCGCCGCCATTACAAACAAAGGCAGACTGTTGATATTCACCTTAGATCAACTGCCATGTTTAAAAAAAGGAATCGGAAATAAGATTATTTCCATTCCTAAAAAAGAGTCACAATCCCCTGATCCTGAAAAGCTTAAGTTTCTCAAAATATTGCCAACACAATCTGATCTTGTTATACATTCAGGCAAGCACTTTTTTAAATTGACCCCTGGCAACCAATCCGATTATACCGGCAAACGTGGTCACAGAGGCAAAAAACTTCCAAGGGGATACCAGAACGTCGACCAGATAGAAGTTATACCGGTTGAACCTGGTAATGGTTAAGAATGAAAAAATTTTATTTTAACTATTTTATAATAATAAACCTCATCTCCTTATTATCCTTTTTTATCTTTTTCTATTTATTGATCCATCATAAAGACGTAGGCTCTGATTTAAACACAGTAGAAAAAATTAAAAAAAGCGGCGTATTACGACTCGTCACGAGCAAATCCATAAATACCTATTACTATTATAACGGCAAACCAACAGGCTTTGAGTATGACCTTGCAAAAGAATTTGCCAACTTTCTTAATGTTGACCTTAATGTTGTTACCCCGGGTTGGAACAACATGTTCACATATCTTGAAGACGGAAAAGCAGATTTCATTGCCGCGGGACTAACCATCACAAAAGAACGACTTGAAAAAGCAATCTTCTCAATCCCCTATATGACAATTCAACAACGCATTGTTCACCATAAACTGTCGTTTGGGCCCAAGAGCATCGAAGATCTCACCTATCGAACGCTTCATGTCCGCCGCGGAACATCCTATCAATCAAGAATTGAAACCATCAAAAGATCAGGCGTTGATTTTAATTATATCCTGCATGACAATATACCGACCTTGGAAATGATCCGCATGGTTCATGACGGAGAATTACGATTGACTGTTTCTGATTCTAATATTGCTTTTTTGAGTCAGAGATATTATCCAGATATTCGGATCGGAATCCCGATCCAAGGTGAAGAATCTCTTGCCTGGGCTGTTAGAAAAGATGATAGCGAAATGCTCAAAGCGATCAACCAATTTATGCTATACGCCATGCAAAGCGGAAAACTAAAACAGATTAAAGACAAGTATTATGCAAATATTGAAAACTCAGATCTTTTTGATATTAAATTATTCCATCAACGTCTCAAAACCCATCTGCCCAAGTATAAAAAAATTATTATAAAAGAGTCCAAAAAATTTGAATTCGATTGGCGGCTTGTAGCAGCTGTCGTGTATCAGGAATCCCATTTCAACCCCAATGCAAGAAGCTTTACAAATGTTCGGGGATTAATGCAGGTCACCGCGATCACTGCAGAAGAAATGGGAATTGAAAACCGGTTAAACCCAACACAAAGTATCCAGGCCGGTATCAAATATCTGGACAAAATGATGAAAAATTTTGAATATTTTGACAATGAATATGAAAAGATGGTATTTGGCCTTGCCAGCTATAATATTGGCTATGGCCATATCACCGATGCCATGCAAATCGCCAAGAAAAAAGGATTGGATGAAACTAAATGGCATAATTTAGTAAAAGTTTTACCTTTACTGTCTAAATCCCAATATTACAAAAAAACAAAATATGGATATGCCCGGGGTTGGGAACCGGTAATTTATGTAGAAAGAGTTCTAACTTATTTTGATATTTTAAAACAAAAAGAGAAGTAAAGCTTAGCACCAGAGAAAAGCGTTTTAATATCAATTGAATGCCAAAAGAATAAAAAATTTGACTTGGCTGATTCAATTTACTACTTAAAACTCAACAATTGTTTTTTTGATTATAATGAACAGATGAATTAACGAAATTATTCAAGAGAAAAATCTATGACAAGAAAGATTCTAATCAATGCATTGGATCCAGATGAGAGCAGAATTGCCTCACTTAAAGATAACAAACTCGAACAATTCCATATTGAAACCACAGCAAAACAGGTCACCCAGGGCAATATCTATAAAGGTATTGTCACAAGGGTTGAACCTAGCCTGCAAGCAGTCTTTGTTGATTATGGCGCGCCCAAAAATGGCTTTTTGCAAAAAAATGAAATCCATAAAGATTATTTCCAGGATGTAACTTCCAATGAAAAAGCATTGTTCCATCTGATTAAAAAAGGCCAGGAACTGATTGTTCAGGTCACCAAAGACCCTATCAGTCAAAAAGGGGCCATGCTCACCACATTTATTTCACTGCCTGGAAGACTATCCGTTCTCATGCCTGGAAATTCAACCAAAGGTGTCTCAAGAAAAATAAATGATGAAACCGAACGCAAAAGACTGGTCTCGGTCATGAAGAAAATCGAAGTTCCAGCAGGATTTGGCATGATTGTAAGAACCGCCGGAAAAGATGCGACCAAAACCCTGTTAACATCAGATTTAAAAGAACTCATGCGGGTATGGAAAAGCATCGATAAAAAGGCGGTTGAAGACAGTGCCCCATCATTGCTTTACAAAGAACAAACCCTTGCTGTACGGTCCTTAAGAGATTATTTCACGTCCGATGTCAATGAGATTCTCATTGACAGCCCTGAAGTGTATAACGAAGTAAAAGAGTTCATCGGCCTTATTGCCCCGAAACAAAAAAAGATTGTCAAATATTTTAAAGGTGAAAAACCTATCTTCACCAAATATCAGTTAGAGGATCAGATTGCTTCTATCTTCAAAAAATCAGTCGCTTTAAAATCCGGAGGTTTTCTAGTGATTGAGCAAACTGAAGCCCTGGTATCCATTGATGTTAACTCGGGCAAATCAACTAAAAAGAAAAATATTGAAGAAACTGCTTTTCATACCAATTTTGAAGCGTGTGAAGAAGTCGCACGGCAATTAAGCCTGCGAGATATGGGCGGTTTGATCGTCATTGACTTCATCGACATGAAAGAACGTCGACACAAAGCAGAAATCACCAAAAGCATGAAAAAATATTTAAAATCGGATAAAGCAAAAACCAAAGTAGGCGGTATCACTACCTTTGGATTATTGGAGATGTCCCGGCAACGTATCCGACATTCAATTACATTTGGCAGCTATGAAACCTGTCGACACTGTAATGGCAGAGGACAAACCCCTTCGGTGGAGACCCAAGGCCTTGCTTTTTTACGCCAACTCAACCTGAGAACCATAAAATCTGAGGTCAAAGAAGCCATTGGCATGATTCCCAATGAAGTTGCAAGCTACCTTTTAAATAAGAAAAGAGAGGAACTCAGTCAGATTGAATCCAAACGCAAGGTTTTAATTACCATTGAAGGTGACCCCAACATGGTGTCCGGGGAAAATAAAATTATATTAAATCCTCATGCCAATTAAAGACCTGTCTTGACATAAATCTATGTATTGTGTATCTGAAACAATTTTATGCTTATGATAAAAGACAAACAGATGAAACTATAAAATATAGTCAAAATCCAGATTAATGAAAATGATCATCTGGATTCGGGCTAAAAAACAATAATTTTGTATTTATCCTAAGGAGGATGTATTTTGATTAACATAGCTTACGCAGCAGGAATGTCTGGCGCTGAAGGTGGAACCCAAGGCATTATGGGATTTTTACCCTTTATCTTAGTATTCGCCGTTTTTTATTTTCTTTTGATCCGACCCCAGCAGAAAAAAGCAAAAGAACACCAAAACATGATTGCCAACCTTAAAAAAGGAATGAGAATTATCACTTCAGGTGGAATTTATGGCACCATTCAAAGTATCGATGATACGACCATCGGCCTTGAAATTGCTGAAAAAGTAAAAATTAAAGTTTCCAGAGGAAATGTTGCTGCATTGATGGCTGACGCCAATGTAAAACAAGAGACTAAGAAATAATAAATCCATTAGGAGTCATTAGATTGAAACCGTTTACCTATAAAACTGTAGCTATTCTAAGTGTCATTTTGGCAGCCATCGTCTGTTTACTTCCCTCTTATTTTAATTGCTGGCCTCATAAAAAGATAAACCTTGGGCTGGATCTTCAAGGAGGAATGCATCTTGTACTTGAGGTTCAAACTGCAATCGCTGTTGAGTCAGAAGTTGACAGAAC
>JAWSVH010000028.1:0-24625 GCA_033852015.1 Desulfobacula sp. | reverse complement strand
ATTCATATCTTGCGGGATGCACATAGTGGGTGCTAAAAGTTCTTCCATGTTTTCTTTGAATTTATCAACGGCTTCTGGTGGATCTGCGTGGCTTCCGTGGACAATTTTTAGATCTGGATATGTCTCTTTAATAACCTTTTCATATTTGTTTTTAAATGGACAGCCATGTTCAATACAAAATGAAAAATGCAAGACATCTATACCAAATTCTACAAGAGAATTTACTCGTTTTAAGATTTTTTTGGGGCTTGCCAGAGTGGGGCATCCAGCACAACTGATTATACCGGTGAGCACTAAAGGTTCATCTTCAGGGTAGTCTGCAAAATAGGCGGCGCGCATGTTAATAGACTTTAAACAGCCAATGGACGCACAGTTCATGTCCTGTGTAGCATTCATGCAAGTTATCAAACCAATTTTTGTCATAAAAAATCCTGTTGTATAAAAGTTAATTACTTCTAAAAGAGCATATTTTTAATCAGATTCCGATGTAAGGTCAAGTAAAAAAATAGGTCACTTCACGTTGACCCTTAATTTTATTTTTGTTATGAGATGCCATGTTTGATAATATATCTATTCTTGCAGGATCAAGGGCTTTTGAGATTATTCAAGATGAAGGACTTGATTTGTCCCGCGTAAAAGTGCTTGCAGGTGCTTCAGGTTCTGCCAAATTTCTTGTGTTGACTGGAATTGATAGAGTCTTGATCTCTTTGTTTGCAGACCGTAAAGATCCTCTTTACCTTGTAGGGACATCCATAGGCGCTTTTCGAATGGCAGCTTTTTGCCAGCCTGATCCTTTAAAGGCTATTGAAACGTTGGAAAGAGAATATATTGATCAACAATATTCCCTAAGACCTTCAAAAGAAGAAATAACATTGGGGACGATAAAAATTTTAGATAGTTATATTGATGATAGCCAGATTGATGGCATACTCGATCATCCTTTTATGCGGTTAAATTTTTTATCCAACCGATGTAAGGGGCCTTTAAAAACTGAGAATTTGATTTTGCAGTGGCTGGTCTTAGGGCTCGCCGCAGGTGTGAATTTGATACATCGCAGGGGCTTGAAATTGTTTTTTGACAGAGCTTTGTTCTGTTCGCCTGGCAAACTTCCACCTTTTTTTATAATGAATGAGTTCCCCATGGGGATTCACACCCTGACGCCTCAAAATTTTAAGGCAGCCTTGCTTTCTTCAGGGTCTATTCCGGTCGCGATGCAGGGTGTTTCAAATATTGCTGGGATACCTGGAGTTTTTATGGATGGTGGTATTCTTGATTATCATCTGGATCTTCCTTTTTTACCAGAGGATAAAGATAGGTTGGTTTTGTTTCCTCATTTTTATGAGACCATTACACCGGGCTGGTTTGATAAAGGATTAAATCGAAAGCCTTGCCCAGATCATATGAAAAATGTAGTTTTGGTGGCTCCCTCTAAAAAGTTTGTAAAAACACTGCCTTTTGGAAAAATTCCGGATCGAAAAGATTTTTATCTCTTTAAAGGCAATGACCAACAGCGAAAAATGCACTGGAAAAAGGCAGTAGAACAAAACAAACTATTGGGAGATGAATTTTTTGAGGCTGTTCAGTCTAAAAAAATTAAACAAATCGTAAAACCCTTGTGAAAATATTTGCTGTTTTCAACATGTTGGCTTAGCTCATTAGATAGAATCCAAGTCGCTTAGCGTATGGTGGTGGATTGTAAAAGTCAGCAAGGATATAGTTGCCTTTGATTTGCCTTACCACCACTCGTCTCTTTATCAGAGATTTATTGATATCATCTAAAGGAAACTGGATATCTAAGAAATCATTCATCTGGATGCGATGTGATTTTGATATTCTAAAACCAATAAATGATAAAGATAGTTTTTCTATTCGCATATGACCGGATTCATGTGTTTTCAGGCGGACAAATTCTCCCCCCAGCGAGACGGTTTTTCCAACGATTGCTTTGTCTTCTAATGGGGTTGTCTTTGTTTTTTGTTGTGCGTCTAAAAGTGGCTGGAGACTGTCTTGAATCTGGTTTACAGTATTGTCATTTTCATCAGGTTTTTTTGATTTGGCCAGGCGTGCCTTTACCATTTGTTTTAATTGGTTGATATCCCCGGCGCTGATGGTATGTGGTGTGATGGTTATTTTAGCAGGGTTTTTGCCTTGTTGGGTGGTCTCAAGCGAGTACGTTTTTGAAATTCTGTGTTTGGCTTTTTGGGCACCGTCTGTATAGGTTTGAGGTAATAAAAGGATAAACGTGTCTTCACCATATCTGAATATTTCATCTTCATGTCGTTTTGTTTTATTCAGTACCTTGGCCAATTCTTTAATGGTATCATCACACTCAGCGCTGCCACTTTTTTCAAGGATTTGGACAAACTGATTTACTTCAACAATTAACATGGAAAAGATAGTACCAAATTGTTTTAAGACTTCATCTTTGTTACTGACTGCTTTATCAAAACTCCATCTGTTTTTAAGGCCGGTGAGTGTGTCTTTTGTTGCAAGTGTTGTAAGGGCCTGATTATAAAAGGAGCGCTCAATGGCAATGGCTGCATACTCAGCTATGGAAGATAAAATCTTTAAATCTTGACTGGAGAAATGGTCATCGTTAATTCGATTGATCAGTTCAATTACGCCAAAAATTTTGTCGTCTGTTTTAAGGGGTGTTCCAATAATAGATTGGGTTTTGAATCCTGAGTGGTTATCTACTCGGTTGCTAAAACGTTTGTCTTTTGTGACGTCTTCAATGATAACCGATTCGCCGGTTTCCATGATGTGTCCGGCAATACCTTCGCCTTTGCGCAGTTTTGCGCCTTGAAGTTTCTCTTTGTTCGCTCCGACAACAACGGAAAATATCATGTCCGATGTTTTGGCATTTTTTAAAAGAATAGACCAGTGAAGGGGTTGAAAAATACAACCGACCTGGTACATGACAACATCAAGTACTTCTTTTATGGTTTTGGCTTTTGCAAGCGGTTTTCCTAACTCAAGGCTGACATCAAAGGGCAGGTTGTCATCTGATCTTATGTCGGTTTTTTCTATTTTGGGTTCGTCATGGTAATAATATTTAGTATTGGCCTTAGAAAGTTTAAGGTTGGCCCATAAAAGATTTTCTTTTAATTCGTCGGCAGAGGGGAAAACAAATTGATAAAATTGTGAAATATCCTCTACTTCTTTATTCATGTTCTGGATACACTTTATGATATTTATTCGTTCAGGTGGAATCGTTTTTTCAACTTCAGGGGGCAAGATGGGGGGGCGGACAAAATCAAAGGAGCCCATACCCTGGGTCCAGCACAGAAAATTGGCCAGAGAAACAATAGAAATCAGCATCATTTCCTGGGGATCCATCTCCATGTGTTCAAACGGTTGGTGGTGATATTTTATGGCAAGCACAAGTTTTTGTGGCAGTTTCCAAAGGGATGCAAAAAAAGCACCAATATCATCATGGCCTAAACCGATGACACTTCGTTCTCTTTCAATTACCAGGTCTGATGATTTTGAAAGTGCTTCGATGAATTCGCCGTAGTTTACTTTTCCCTGAAGGTCTAAGAAAATTTTTCCTACATCATGAAGTAGACCTGCAATATAGGCTTCTTCAGGATCAGGATAGCCGATCTCTTTGGCAATCTCCATGCTGAGAACAGCAACACAAAGGCTGTGACGCCAGAACAGCAATCTGTCAAATTGTTTGGTATTACCAGATTTGAATACTTTTTCAAAAATAGTCATACCGATGGATAACTTTTTAATTTCATCCAGACCTAAAAAGACAACGGCTTCAGAAAGTGCAGTGATTTTTCTTTTTAATCCATACATGGCTGAATTGACAATCTCAAGGACTCTTACCGAAATACCAGGATCGGTCTCAACAATTTTTGACAGGTCTTTTAATGATGCAGCCTTATCCTTGGATATTTCCATTAGTTTGGCGGCAACTTGTGGAAAGCTGGGTAACTTTGTGCCATCAAGTCTCAGTATCTTTTTGATATCTGATTTTTCAGGAAGGTTCAGTTTGTTTTTCATTCTCTTTTCAGCACGGTTGTCACACCGATCCCTATGATTATTCATTTGATATGCAAAAAAAATAAATATAACTGTACCATATCAGTTTGGTTCAAATTTTCAACATTATAAAAAAAATGAGATGATTTGATGGAAAAAAGAGAAGGTTAAGGATTGGCTTTTATCTAACAAACCACGCTTTGATATCAAACTGTTAAATCAATGTTTTCAATATAAAAAAATTGATGTATGGTAAAAGTTTAAATTTTAATTGTGAAAGGAATATTCCAATGCCCATCGCTGAAAAAATGGTTAAAATGGTTGCTTCGGCATCCATGATCAGAAAAATGTTCGAAGAAGGTATCCAGATGAAAGAAAAACATGGGGCTGATAATGTATTTGATTTTTCTCTTGGAAATCCAGATGTTCCTCCACCTGAAAAAGTTAAAAAAATTTTATTGGAACTGATAAACAACAAAAACACTTCTCATGGATATATGCCGAATACGGGGCATCCTCATGTCCGCAAAGCTGTCGCTGATTACTTGAATAAAGAATATAATATAGGTTTGACCCCGGAATTGATTGTAATGACGGTGGGTGCTGCAGGAGCCTTGAATGATACGATACGTGCATTGGTAAATCCTGGTGAAGATATTTTGACACCGGCGCCCTATTTTGTGGGATATAATCAATATGCCTTTATCGGTGGTGCAAATTTAAAGCCTGTGGCTTCTCTTCCTGATTTTCATCTTGATTTGGATGCGATAAAGGCAGCCATTGATAAAAATACCCGGATCGTATTGATTAATTCGCCCAATAATCCTACAGGAGCTGTCTATACAAAAGATGAGCTTGCTGAGCTTGGTAAAGTTCTTACGGATGCCAGTGAAAAATTTAAAAGACGGATTTACCTGGTATCTGATGAACCGTACCGGAAAATTGTATATGATGTTGATGTACCATCCGTTTTTGATGTCTATCCCCATACGATTGTTCTGACCTCTTATTCTAAAGAATTGTCATTGGCTGGTGAGCGCATTGGATATCTGGCCATTCATCCTGAAGCGGAAGATGCTGATTTGATTGCCGGTGCAGCAGGGGTCAGTAACACGATGATGTATGTTAACGCCCCTTCTCTTTTTCAACAGGTTGTCGGGCAGTTACAGGGGGTTTCCGTGGATGTGGAAATTTACAAAAACCGTCGGGATATATTTTGTGCTGGGCTTCAAACCGCCGGATATGAATTTGATGTACCCCAGGGAGCATTTTATCTGTTTCCTAAAAGTCCCATAGACAATGATGTTGAGTTTGTAAGCATCTTAAAAGAACATAGAATTCTTGCAGTTCCAGGCTCTGGCTTTGGCGGACCGGGATTTTTCAGGTTGTCTTATGCGGTTCCTGAAAAAACGATTGTGGGATCTTTTGATGGTTTTAAAAAAGCGATGGAACAGGTCAAATAGGTTTAAAAAAATGGGATGAATGATAGTTGTTAGTTGCGATCTTCTTGTGATTTGATAAATGTTTCAGGATGATTCATGAATTGCTTATATAATTTGTAATATGCGGTATCTTTGTATTCGATGGGTTCAATTGTACTGCTGTTAAAATTGTATATTTTTGCATGGGGGCAGGCCAGAAGAAAGGGGGAATGTGTGGCAATGATAAACTGGGCATTCCCTTTGCTTCCGAACTTAGACAATAGATTTAAAAGCTCAATCAAGGATGCCGGGGAGAGGGAAGTTTCTGGTTCATCTATAAAATAAATGCCTTTAATTTTATACCGTGATTTAAAATAAGACATCAATGACTGGCCATGGGATTGGGTGATTAAAGATTTACCACCGAAATAATTAAGCATTTTGGCATCATTGACAGCCCATTCTTCCAGGTTTCGACTAAAATCAGAAAAGATCCTGGAACTAAAAAAAGATCCGGGAACAGGTTCTTTTTCCCACTGAACATTGATAGCTTTATAAAGATCATTTTCATAAGGATTTGGTTCATATCTTAAATTTGTTTCATTGTCCCAGATATGAATCCCGCATCGAAGGGCTAACGCCTTGATCAGAGTGGATTTTCCAGATCCATTTTCACCAATAAAAAAAGTGATGTCTTTATCAAAAGATATTTGTTCAGTGTTTTGAAGGATTTTCAGGTTAAATGGATAACAATCTATAACTGGAAATTTATCTAAAAGAATTTTGGTCTGTTTTAAATAAATCAATCTGATGTCTCTTTGTTTTTTTTAGCCTGTTCTATTAGATCAAGCAAAGAAAAAAGTTTGGGTTTGCTTTGTTTTAAAAAGACTTTTTCAAAATCCTTTTGGGTTAATTTTTTTTTAAGATATGCATGAACATTGAAATAGCTGTGCCAGCAGTCCAGTACTTTAAAGCAGGGAAGCGTGTTGTTTTCACTCTTGCAATAGGAAAAATTGATCTGGTGGCCCAATCTTGGGCACCGGATGACAACTTCATCTTCGGGCGGATTATCTGGAAGGTCGTTTTCGTTATTTTTTTGGGTCATTATATTCTCATGTGTTTAAGCAGAATTTGCACCTGTTCCGAGGTCCAAATATGGATTTCGGAACAGGTGTAAATATTGTTTTAAAAAATTTAGGTGGCCTGCTGGGGTTTGGGTAAAGAATCAAGATCTTTTAAGGCTGCATCGATAACATCCTGAGGCAGTTCATGATTTGATAATTCTCCCTTCAGATAGGAACCGTATGCACCCATATCCACAAGACCGTGGCCGCTCCAATTGAATAGGATGGTTTTTTCTTTGCCTTCTTCTTTGGCTTTTAAGGCTTCTTTAATCGTCATGGCAATAGCATGGTTGCATTCCGGTGCACTGATATAGCCTTCAGAACGAGCAAAAGTAAGACCTGCTTCAAAGGTTTCCATCTGTCGAACAGATTCCGGGCGGACAATGTTATCCAGAACCAGTTGGCTGACAATGGGTGACATGCCATGGTATCTTAAGCCTCCCGCATGGAGAGGTGCTGGTACAAAATTGTGACCCAGGGTATGCATGGGTAACAGTGGGGTCATCTGAACAGTATCACCAAAATCATAGGCAAAGGGCCCCCGGGTTAAGGTGGGGCAGGAAGCCGGTTCAACTGCTATGATATCAATATCTTTGCCATTAATTTTATCACGGACAAAGGGCGTTACAAGGCCTGCAAAGTTACTTCCACCGCCTGCGCTGCCGATAATGACATCTGGATAATCGCCTGTCATTTCCATCTGTTTTTTGGCTTCAAGGCCGATAATGCTCTGGTGAATCATGACATGATTTAAAACACTTCCCAGAGCATATTTAGTGTCAGGAGTTGTGACCGCCGCCTCAACAGCTTCGCTGATGGCCATGCCAAGGCTTCCCGGAGAATCTGGATCTTTTTCAAGAATACTTCTGCCTGCCTGTGTCTCTGTGCTGGGGCTGGGAGTGCACTTGGCACCCCAGGTTTCCATCATCAGGCGACGATATGGTTTCTGGTTATACGAAACTTTAACCATGAATACTTTACATTCGATGCCAAAAAAAGCACAGCACATGGAAAGAGCGCTTCCCCATTGCCCTGCGCCAGTTTCAGTGGTTATTTTTTTTGTTCCGGCAACCATATTATAATAGGCTTGGGCTACAGCAGTATTGGGTTTGTGACTTCCGGCAGGGCTGACGCCCTCATTTTTGAAATATATTTTGGCAGGGGTATCCAATGCTTTTTCAAGACCTGTTGCTCTGTACAAAGGCGATGGTCGCCATATGGCATATTTGTCCAGAACCTCTTCGGGGATATCAATCCATCTGTCTGTACTCATTTCCTGTTCGATCAGGTTCATTGGGAAAATCGGGGCAAGATCATCCGGTCCGCACGGTTGGCCAGTGCCGGGGTGAAGCGGTGGTTCCATAGGGGTAGGCATATCTGCCATGATATTATACCATTTTCGTGGCATGTCTTTCTCTGATAATACATACTTTTTGGTTTTCATGAATTCTCCTTATTGATGCTTAGTCACTGTTTATTTATATTTATTTTATCTAAAAATTTTTAAGGCAATCAGCAAGCCAAGTCAAGCCTTAAATTTTGAACCTAAATTTTGATATAGATAAGAATTAATATAGGGATTTTGGAATGTGCCTGGTTTTAAGTCAGTTTTTTTGCCTTGAAAAAAATGAGGCATCCGCTATAGTGTGGACCATGGAAAAATTTATCTTACGTTACCTCTCCTTGAGTTTGCTTATCGTTACTGTTTTATTAAGCATATCTGTTTCTCTTTGGGCGGCCGATTCAATACCGACAGCAATCGTTCCTAAAATGGTATTGACCAAAGCTGTGATGTGTGAATCTATTGAAAATTTTAGACCAATGAATCCGGCTGTGGTATTTTCAATTTCCCAGGGTGAAGTGTTTTGTTATTCGAATTTTGATCCGGTCTATGATAAAACTTATATTTTTCACAGGTGGTATAAAAAAGATAAATTGATTTTTACCATGCGATTAACTCTTTCTCCTCCTAAATGGGCATCTTTTAGCAGTATCAAGATTCGGAATGCAGATAAAGGCCCCTGGAGGGTGGATATTCTGGATGTGGATGATAACCTTTTGCAAACATTGCGATTCAGCATGGCAGACTGATTGAATATGGAACAACCTTTTTATTTATTTTTCGGGCTTCGGTGGCAGGATGTTCTGGATATTGGTTTGAACAGCTATATTCTGTTTCGGTTTTATGTTCTTTTCCGTGGGACCAATGTGATTCGGGTGTTGCTGGCTGTTTGTGTTCTCTGGGGAATCAGTCGGGCAGCGATTCCTATGGGATTGGTGATTACCAGTTGGGCGATGCAGGGCGTCATTACAGCGGCAGCTTTTATCGTTATTATCATCTTTCGAAATGAAATTTCCAGTGTGTTGCAGACAAAGAATTTTAGATCTTTTTTTTGGGGAATCCCCCGGCATCAATTTAACACTCCACTGGATATTATAGTTGAAAGTGTTTATGAACTGGCCCAGAAAAAAATAGGCGCTTTAATTGTCCTCCCGTTGAAAAAAGGTATGGATAATGTTGTGCAGGGAGGGATTACCTTAAAAGGAAAGTTGTCAAAGGAAATGCTGGTTAGTATTTTCTGGCCCAATAACCCGGTTCATGATGGTGCTGTTATTATTCAAGGGGATCAAATTACCCAGGCAGGTGTCATTTTGCCGTTGTCCCAGAGAAAAGACTTTCCTTTTGAATTTGGAACTCGACACCGAGCTGCTCTGGGAGTATCAGAGCTTACAGATGCCCTTGTGATTGTAGTTTCAGAAGAACGGGGTAAGGTCTCTTTGTTTAAAGAAAATAAGATTTATGATATTCCAGACCGGCCTGCGCTTGAAAATATTTTAGTAGAACATGCCACCGATGGATCAACTCAAAAAGGGTTTCAGCGTCAAAGCATTGAATTGGTTTTTGCAGCTTTTATTTGCCTTTTGTGCGTGACTGGGATTTGGATTAATTTTTCAAAAGGGATGGAAACATTAGCCACCTATGATGTTCCAGTGGAGTTCATGATGCCTGACCAGAATATGCAGATTATTTCCTCTTCTGCGTCCAATGTTGAACTTTTGATTAGTGGAACACGGCCGTTAATAAATTCTATTACTGTGGAGCAAATTAAGGTCAAACTGGACCTGTCCTCATCTATCGCCGGCACCAATCATTTGTCGATTACCAATGAAAATATTTTTTTACCACCCGGAGTTCGCCTTAAGACAATTGAACCCTCCCAGTTGGATATAACATTAGACATCCTGGCTGAAAAAGATTTACCGATTCAGCCCAATTGGACAGGGAAGTTGCCTAAAGGGTTTATGATGGAAACTGCAAAAATGATGCCATCATCTGTTATAGTGAAAGGCCCTGATAAGGCGCTTAAAAATACGTTTACACTTTTTACGGAAAAGATTTCATTAGATAAACTCACTCAATCGGGTACCATTGAGACAAAACTGATTTTAGATCCACCATCCTTAGAACCTACCCATACAGATAAGGTCAAAATTCAGTATAGTATCATTAAAAAAGAGAGATGATAGTGAGGGATTGGCAGGTATATTTATTAAAATGTGCAGATCATTCGTTGTATTGCGGTATCACCAATAATCTTGAATCCAGAATACGAGTGCATAATGCCGGCAAAGGGGCAAAATACACGAAAGGCAGACTTCCTGTTGAGTTGGTTGCAGTGAGTTGCGGCATGACCAAAGGAGATGCTCTGCGTTGTGAAATTGTGATAAAGAAACTGCCGGCCCGGGAAAAAATCATTACTTTAAAAAATATGACGAATATGGAAAACTAATATGACCAATATCCAATCCCATCTTTTTGATACAGATCTTGAAATAAAACAGATTGAATCCCAGATATTTGAAGTGAGTCTGACGGATCGCTGGTCTATTAATGACACACCTAATGGTGGTTACGTGCTTGCTGTGGTTGTAAAGGCAATGTTGATTTTTGTTGATAAAAAAAGTACCCCTATCATTACCGCTAATTATATCGCCCGGTGTCGTCCGGGTAAAGCTTTGGCTCATGTTGAATTGATTTCTCAGACCCGTAATTTTACACGGGTAATGGTTCGCTTAACTCAAAAAGGAAAAGAAAAGGTTCGTGTTTTAGGAACATTTTCTTCCGGTGTGAACGGAATGGCGCAGACAGAATATGATGGAGGGCCGCCTGATATTGTTTCATTTGAATCGGCACTTCAAGTTCCGGTCATGTCTCAGAATTCATTATTTGATCAAATAGACCTCCGGCTGGATCCTTCCTGTGCACGTTGGATTTCAGGGGAAGGATCTCATCCCATGGAGTTCAAAGGATGGGTGAGCTTAAAAGATAAAAGAAAAATGGATATTCCATCTATTTTATTGTTTGCTGATTCATATCCTCCGCCGGTTTTTGTTGCATATGGTCCAAAAGCATGGGTACCGACAATTGAATTGTCTGTTAATATTCGCAAAGTTCCAGATGCCACGGTTTTGATGGGAACATTTAAAACCCGATTCATTAGCAGTGGACTTGTCGAAGAAGATGGAGAATTGTGGGATGAAAATGGCGATCTTGTAGCTATCTCCAGGCAGTATTCTTTATACAAGAAATAAATAGTCGAATAGAAGAATTAAATCAGCAGTTATCAGAATGAATTCCGGTATTTCCCTTGACTTGTTTTAGTCTTAAACGTACTTTATATAAACAAATCATCAATGAATGGTTTGTTCTTTAGTACAGATTGAAACGTATCTTTAATTATCGAAAAATGAGTAAAATAATAAGATAGATCCTAATGCGGCACAGGATTTGCTTTACTTAAACTTAGAAGACACAAATTTTATTTAAAGGTGATCACATGACAGAAATTATTTTTGAGTTTCTAAACAAGGTCGGTTTTAATCATCCATTACACCCTGCATTGACACATATCCCAATGGGCATGGTGATGGGGGCGGTGACCTTTCGTCTGGCTTCTTTTTTGCCAAATTTGAGATTTTTAGCAAAAACAGGATATCACTGTGTTATTCTGGGACTTTTAGGTATTATCCCAACTGTTTTTACAGGATATCTGGATTGGCAGCATACTTTTGGCGGAGAGTGGGAGTTTTTGATTATACTGAAAATGGTTCTTGCGGCAATTTTGACAATTTCCCTGGCCACCATCGTTTTTGTTGATGATCCCGAATATCCCAAATTGGATAAAAACACCTTTTTTTATCTTTTAATTGTTCTGCTGGCTGTGGGGTTGGGATTTTCTGGTGGTGAACTTCAATATGGTTAATAAGGAGTATATTAAGATGAAAAAAAATTCGTTAATAACTGCAATAGTACTATTTTTATTTCTAGCATTGCCTATAAGTGCTTTTGCTATGGATTATCAACATAAACTTGAAGTGAAAAAGATGCAGTTTGAATGGAGCATTGAAGATGATACCATCCATGTCCAGTTATCTGCGAAAACTACAGGTTGGGTGGGAATTGGATTCGATCCTGAAAAAGCCATGCAGGGTGCAAATATTATTATTGGTGCTGTAAAAAATGGCAAATTCAAGATTGAAGATCACTACGGGGACAGAAAAAGAGGACATTCTCCTGACAAGAAACTGGGTGGGACAGATGATGTTCTTAACCCCTCTGGCTCTGAAAAAGACGGAGTTACCACAATTTCTTTCACACTACCGTTAAAAACTGAAGATAAATATGACAAGGCCATTCTTACTAAGGGTATGTACCGAATTATGTTGGCATATGGTGCCGGGAAGGATTCTTTTAAAACCCGGCATCCATACCGGACAGTGTATGATGTTAATTTTATAACAGGTGCTCATAAGAAGATAAAATGATGCGAAAAACAGATGGGTTGATTCTCTTTGTTTTCATACTGTTGACAGGGATACCTTTCCCTCAGATGGTTTTGGCTCTAAACGAGATGCCCACTATTCAGGAGAATCAGGATTCTGGCAGTCATGAACATTCAAAGATGGTCATGGCTGCCAAAGAGCAGAACCCTGATTTGACGCAGCAGGTAAAGGTTGAAGAACAGCTGGGCAAGTATGTATCACTTGATGCTGTCTTTAAAGATTCCCAAGGGAATACGATAAAGCTAGAGCAAGTTTTTGACAAGCCAGTAGTCTTGTTACCAATTTTTTTTGAGTGTACCTCTATTTGTAATTTTCTCCAGGCAGATCTTGCGAATGCATTAAATTTGGTGGATCAGATCCCAGGTAAAGACTTTAATGTCGTAACATTTAGTTTTGCAGATGATGAAGATTATACCCATGCCCATGATGCTAAAAGAAATTATACCAACCTTATTAAACGGGAATTCCCTTTAGAAAACTGGTTTTATTTTACAGGTGATGTTGAGAATATCCGTAAGGTAACCGATTCTTTAGGGTATTACTTTATTAAAAAAGAAGCCCATTTTTATATCCATCCATCTGTCCTTTTGGTTTTAGCAAAAGATGGGAAGATTATCCGTTATCTTTATGGACCTAACTTTCTCCCCTTTGATCTTGGGATGGCTATCAATGAAGCTGAAAAAGGGAAACCTGGCATTTCCATTAAAAGAGGTGTGTTATCTTTTTGTTTTGGTTATGACCCTGAAAATAAAACCTATGTATTCAAAGCATTTAGAATAACTGGAAGTGCGATTCTGATTTTACTTGCAGGTTTTATATTTTTTTTAGTCTACCCGTCAAAAAGAGACAAATAAAAAAAGAGCACAATTGTCTCATGATACATATGACAGCCTGATGACCCTATTCGATATTGATAAAAATTTAAGAGGCCTCTATGGAAGCGACAAAATCATTTTTTGAAACCCCGGAACCGGCAAGATTTAAAGGCATTTTATCCTGGTTGATCACAAAAGATCACAAGAGGATAGGGCTGATGTATCTGTTTTCCATTCTTTTCTGGTTTCTTTTAGCCGTATTGCTGGGTGGACTGCTCAGGCTTGAACTCATGTTTCCTGGTGAAACATTTGTCAGTGCTCAGGTCTATAACTCTCTGTTTACACTTCATGGGGTTATTATGATTTTTCTATTTATTATTCCGGCATTACCGGCAGTATTTGGAAATTTCTTTTTGCCCATACAGATTGGCACGGATGACGTTTTTTTCCCAAAATTAAATTTGTTGTCCTGGTATCTTTATATGGCCGGTGGAGTGATTGCAATTATTTCACTGTTTTCTGACGGGTTCCCAGATACCGGATGGACTTTTTATGTTCCCTTTTCCATTTCAACACAAACCAATGTGTCCACCGCTGTTTTTGCAGCGTTTGTTCTTGGAATGGCATCGATGCTTACCGGGTTGAATTTTATTACCACCATTCACCGGATGAGAGATAAATCAATGGGATGGATGCAGATCCCTTTGTTTACCTGGAGTCTGTATGCAACTTCATGGGTTCAGCTTTTAGCGACCCCTGTCGTTTCCATCACTCTTTTGCTGGTGATGATCGAGCGGTATATCGGGGTAGGGTTGTTTGATCCTTCTAAAGGCGGGGACCCTATTTTATATCAGCACTTATTCTGGATGTATTCGCATCCTGCAGTTTACATCATGATTTTACCAGGGATGGGGGTGATATCAGAAATTATCCCGGTTTTTGCACGAAAATCTATATTTGGATATAAAGCCATTGTTGTGTCGTCCATGAGTATTGCCGTTGCAGGCTCTCTTGTGTGGGCCCATCATATGTATACCAGTGGCATGAGTGATACCGCTGTTTTTGTCTTCTCTCTTTTAACCTTTGTGGTGGCTATCCCCTCGGCGATAAAAGTATTCTCATGGGTGTCCACTCTTTATAAAGGTTCCATTCAAATGGCTCCTCCTTTGTTTTTGGCCCTTTGCTTTATCTATCTTTTTTCCGTGGGAGGCTTGACCGGGCTCGTTCTTGGGGCAGCAGGAACCGATATTCATGTCCATGATACTCATTTTGTAGTGGCTCATTTTCATTTCACCATGTTCGGCGGGACCGGTTTTGCTTTTTTTGCCGCACTGCACTATTGGTGGCCAAAAATGTTTGGTCGCATGTATGATTTTAAGAAGGCCTATATTGGCTCGATTCTGGTGACCGGTGGGTTTATGTTTCATTATGTTCCCATGTTTATTGTGGGTCTTCAGGGGATGCCAAGGCGATATTTTGATTATCTGCCCCAGTATGAAACTGGTAATTTTTTAGCCGGGTTTGGCGCAGCCTTTATGATTATCGGGATTTTTGTAATGATAATAAATCTGCTGTCTTCTTTAAGAAAACCACGGGATGCATCCTCAGATCCTTGGGGTGGTACGACCCTTGAATGGCAAACACCGTCTCCACCACCACTGCATAATTTTGTCACCAAACCAGAAATATTGAGCTATCCGTATGATTTTACAGGCGTGGTCGAGCGATATTCAAAGGAGACAAAAGGAGAATAGATGTCTTTGAATTCAGATGAATCCGGTAAAAAAATGGGCATGTGGTTATTTCTCTATACAGAAATTATCCTTTTTGGGGGGTTGTTTGTTCTATATGCGGTATATTTTTCAAGGTATACCAGTGATTTTGTAGAAGGTGGAAAAGAATTAAATCGTGTATTTGGTGTCATCAATACGGTTATCCTTTTGATTTCTAGTTTTGCTGTGGCATCATCCATTACCGCAATACAGAGAAATCAGAAAAAAAGATCCATTGGCGGATTGGTTGCTGCTTTAATTTGTGCCCTTGTTTTTTTGATCAATAAATATTTTGAGTGGGGCCATAAGATTGAGCATGGGATTTTTCCCAATTCAGAAAAGCTTATAGATGGCCCGCCCGGTCAGAATATCTTTTTTGGACTATACTATGTTATTACTGGGTTGCACGGCCTCCATATTATTATCGGTATGACGCTTCTTTTGGTCAGCCTTGTTTTTGTTCAGATGGGAAAAATGACTCCGAATAGATTTGCCTTGCTTGAGAACTCAGGCCTTTACTGGCATCTGGTGGATTTGATATGGATTTTTGTTTTTCCTTTGTTTTATTTGGTCATTTAGGAGATTGCCAATGGAAGAAAATAGATGTGACACACATGTTTTTGATTATAAAACCCTTGCCGCTATACTTTTGGCACTACTGGTGCTTACAACACTTACCGTAAGCATCTCTTATATCGATCTTGGGAAATTAAATGTCTGGATCGCTTTGCTCATTGCATCTTTTAAAGCGTCTTTGGTCCTTTTATATTTCATGCATATGAAGTTTGAAGGTAAGGTCATCGTGTATTCTTTTCTGGGAACGATCTTTTTTCTTGGTATTATGATCGGTTTTACATTTTTCGATGTTGGATTTAGATGAGGTGAAAAATGAATGATATTATCAATCCAGCCACTTTAGTGGACAGATCTTTTTATTTTATTATAGGATTTTCGTTTATTTTTCTTTTTGCTATTACGTTTGTGATGATCTGGTTTGTAATTCGGTATCGCAGAAGTAAAAATCCAATACCCGCGGATATCCGGGGCAATCTTTTGCTGGAAACAGTTTGGATCGTTTTACCAACGTTTATCGCTATTTCCATGTTTATATCTGGATGGCAATCTTATGCAGGGTTGAGAAATGTTCCCAAAGGTGCTTTGGAAATCGAAGTGACGGGTCAATCTTTTTCATGGTTGTTTTATTATCCCAATGATAAAGAGACAGAAAACGAAATTGTGGTACCCGTGAACACACCGGTGAAATTGAATATAACCTCTTCTGATGCAATCCACAGCCTGTTTATTCCGGCATTTAGAGTCAAGGTGGATGCCGTTCGTGGCATTCACACCTATGCCTGGTTTTTACCGGAAAAAGAAGGCGAATATTTCTTTCAATGCACAGAGTTTTGCGGTACTGGTCATGCGGATATGACAGGGATTGTACGGGTTCTTTCAAAGGAAAAGTATGAAGAATGGGTGAGTCAGGAAGATGAATGGTAAAATAATTATTGCCGATTATTTTGAGTTGTTCAAATTTAATTTGTGTGCGTATATCAGTTTGTCAGCGATCTTTGGCCATGTCATGGCTCAACAGTCTTTTTCTGCAGAATCGTTTTATGTAGGATTTTTTGTTCTTATCTTGGCAAGCGGCAGTGCGATCTTGAATAATATTCAGGATAGAGAATATGATCTGTTTTTTTTCCGGACCCGGAACAGGGCGTTGCCCCAAAAAAAAGTCCCGATTTTCCATGCTTTTTGCCTCTGCTTTTTTATGATGGGTGCAGGATTGTCTGGTTTGGCAATTATCCAGGGTCTCTGGCCCTTTGCCCTGGGTGGCTTGGCTGTTATTTTTTATAATGGTTTGTATACACCTATTAAAAAAAACTCTCTTTTGGCCATTGTCCCGGGCAGTGTTACTGGAATGCTTCCTCCTCTAATTGGTTGGAGTTGTGTGGGAAAAAGTCTGATGGTGAAAGAAATCCTATTGATTATGGGAATTTTTGGGTTATGGCAGGTGGCTCATTTTTTTATAATTTTGTTAAAAGCAAAAAAGGATATCGCCAGTATTGACGGCAATAAAATTTTTCCATGTTTTACAAAACTATTTTCTAAAAACGAAATTAAGCTTCAGGTGTTGATCTGGACCAGTCTTTACAGTCTTGCTATTATTTTGTTTCTTATTACAGGACCTATTACCAATACGGTCCTTTCGTTTTTTATCGGTATAAATGCAATAATGATTTTGTTGATTCTTATTGCAGTCATGATTCAACAAAAAAAAAACAATTCAATTTATGCATTTATGTCCATCAATTTATCCATGCTTTTTTTTATGGCTGCAGGAATTGGTGATAAGTGTATTCTATGAGAGCTCAGGTATCATCTTCTCAGAGGGTTCCAGAGATGTTACTTCCTTGCTCTTTTCGGTCGGCAGCCAGGCCAAGAAATCTTCGTTGCTGACAGGCCTACTAATATAATAACCCTGGAGGATATCGCAGCCCATTTTTTTCAGACTCAACGCGGTGGCTTTATTTTCAACACCTTCTGCAACAACACTTAAACTTAAATTGTGACCAAGATCGATGATGGATCTTACGATTACGGCATCTTTCTCACTGCTAAGCATATCGGTGACAAAGGATTTATCAATTTTTACTTCACTGGTGGGAAGGTTTTTAAAATAAGCCAGAGAGGAGTATCCTGTACCAAAATCATCAATGGATATTTTAATTCCGGTTTCAGTCAGTCGATTCATAATTTCTAAAGCCAGGTCGGGATCTTTGATCATGGAGCCTTCTGTAATTTCAAAAGTCACATACTCTGGTGGTACTTCATATAAGGACAAGAGTCCGATGATAAGATTGGGTAGTTCTGTATCTAAGAAAGTTACCGGGCTTAAATTAATTGCGATGGTTAATTTCAGGTTTTGTTTATGCCATTTTTCGGCCTGGCCCAAGGCATTGTTTAACACCCATATTGAAAGCGGTTTGATAAGGCCTGTTCGTTCTGCCATCGGTATGAATTCATCCGGAGGTAAAAACCCGTGTTCCGGATGCTGCCATCGGACAAGGGCTTCTGCACCAATAACTTTTTGATTTTTCAAATCGATTTTGGGCTGATAATATAAAACAAGTTCTTCATTCGGAATGGCATGTCTTAATTCACCCATCATGGTCAGTCTGTGGGGGCTGTTTTTGTCTAAGTTGCTGGAATAAATCATATATTTCCGGCTGTCTTTTTTTGCGGCATCTAACGCGACATTGCCACGTTGCATAATCGTTTCCAGCTCTTTGCCATGATCTGGGAAAATCACAATACCGACACTTGTTTGAACTTCTAATGATAAACCATCAATGGAAAAAGGGTCCGTAAAAATTTTTTGTATTTTTTTTACAAGACCTTCAATGTTCTGGTGGTTTGATTCTATCTGCATCAAAATAGCGAATTCATCTGCACCCACTCTTGCCAATGTGTCCGATTTTCTTACCACCCCTTCTAATCTGGAAACGACCTGCTTTAAAAGTCTGTCACCGCTATAATGGCCCAAGGTATCGTTAATTTTTTTGAAGTCATCAATATCTAAAATAAAAAGAGCTAAAGATGATTTAAGCCTCAAAGCGGATTGGATAGCCTGTTCAAGTCGATCCATGAGCAGCAGACGATTTGGCAGTGCTGTAATGGCATCGTGGGTTGCTTCATGGGCAGCTTTGTATTCCAAGGCAACGGTCAGATTTTTTAAGTCTTCTGTCTGATCCATGATCATGGTCCCAGCTTCATATGCCATAATGGAGCTGGTATATTGTCCCCAAAATGCAAAGATAAACGGCATGCTGTCTAAAACCCAGAGTGTTGCATTCGTTTTTTGGGATTCCATCAAATTGCTTAATGCGATGTTGCCATATTGGAAGTAGCTGGAAAGCAAGGTGGCCAGAACAATGGCAACGGTTGCGATTAGTGAACCGAAGATGGCATACTTGGTCACTTTGGATTTCATTATTTTAACATTTGTGTTTAATGTCTTGGATAGAGTTTCCATAGGTTCAAATTCTCAAATTGATTAAATCGTTAAAATTTGTATACAACTCCATTTGACAACAGATTACGCATGGTATTAAATAATTTTTCATATGCAAGGCGATGTGTCAATACCTGCTTAAAAAATAGTCGAGCGTTGTAAACTCAATCAAAAAAATTATTTCTAATATGCTTAAATTGGTAAGTCAATTTTTTAAAGGCATCAATGATATCTGGATCAAAATGGGTGCCGCTATCTTTGATAATAATCTCCACGGATTTTTCATGCGAAAATGCTTTTTTGTAAGGTCTTTCAGACGTTAATGCATCATATACATCCGCAATAGCAGTGATTCGTGCTGATAGTGGGATGTCTTTGCTTTTAAGACCTTCCGGGTATCCTTTGCCGTTCCATTTTTCGTGGTGATAGTAGGCTATGTTTCTTCCCAAAGTTAAGAACGAGCGGACTTTGCTGTTGGATTCAATCGCAGCGATAGTATCACCACCGATAGTGGCATGGGTTTTAATGATTTCGAATTCTTCATCGGTTAATTTTCCAGGTTTTAAAAGAATCGCATCCTGGATAGCAACTTTTCCAATATCGTGAAGGATAGAAGATTGATATAGATCGTTGATGTACTCTTCTGATATATAATATTTATACTCTTTTTTCTTTGCTAACTCGATTGCAAGGCATTTGCTGTATTCTCTAATGCGCTCTAAGTGGGAACCGGTATCTTCATCTCTATATTCTGCTAATTTCGCCAAGCCAAGGATCAGTGCAATACGCGAATTTTGAAATTGCTGGTGGCTTTCAATGAGCTGGTTTTTCTGTTTTTCAACCCGTTTCATGGTTTTTGAAAATTTTACCGATAATAAGTAGGCTTGTGAAAAAATGAATATAAACAATCCGATATGGAGAGAATAGTCAGATTGAATAATGTAATTAGCTCCTAGGATGTCATAGAGGACACATAAAAATAGAATGATAAAGCCAAATGCAATGACCTTGATTCCTTCTCTTTTTTGTTTGTGTGCCTGGGAAAATATATAAATTAGGTAGAGACCTAACAATACAGTAAAAATTTGATATGCAGTTAAGGTATATGAAAATATGTCCGGCAGAGTGAGCATAACAACAGCACTGAAAATAGCTGCAAAACAATTACTTAAAATTAATATTCTTTTGGAAAAGTCTTTGGGGAAAAGAGAAACAATGTACCAAATGAAAACAGGGACTGCCATATAAAAGGATAAATATTCCAGTTTTACAAGATTTTCCCAGCTTATGCTGGGAATCAGTGCGTGTAAAATCCTATCATTGGTTAAAGCAGATCTAAGTGAGACCATGCAGCAAAAAAGACCGAAATATAAATTAGACAAATATTTTCTCATGAGCAGGTAGAGACTCAGGTGGTAAAGCCCCATTGCTAAAATAAGTCCAATAACAATAAGGTTAATTACCTGCCAGTTTTGGTTCTGGGTGTGAACCTGTTGTACATTACCTAAAATTATTTCTTTTATGGGGCCAGCTTCTTTTAAATTAAAATTGGAGATGTGAAGTACAACCTGTATTTGATCCCCTTTCGGAGTAAAATTCACTGTGGCGGGGCGATATTCCGGGATAGTTTCGGGTTTTGTTCTACCAACTTTTCCGTTTGAACTTATTAACTTGCCATCAAGAAAAAGACTATATGCCGAAGACATCTCTTTTATCTTAAATGCTATCGGTGTGCCTGCATGGTTATGAAGAATCGTTAAAGAATATGTAGCATATCCATGTGAACCGATTTTCTCTCCGTCTATTTTAATATGATTCCATATGCCTGGAAGAATGCTGTGTCGGGCGGATTTAAGATGCCGCTTAGATGAGATATTCTCCGGCGTAAGTAACTGGTTCCAAAAAAACTGCCATTCCCCTTTTAATGAGACTGTTCCGTCTGTTTTAAAATCCCAATGCCTAAGATCTAATACGCCATTTTGGGCAACGGGTGAAATCTCTTCGGACTTTAAAGGGGTGTTGTTGGAGAAAAATAAAAGGGTGATTAAAAGGAAAATTTGGAAAAAACGGTGGTAAGAAATCATTCAATCCCGCAAAGAATATTATAATTAATAGTAATTCACATGTTTAACTAGTAAAATGACTTTATAAGTATCGATAGTTAAAGTCAAATTTTCAAAGGTTATTTTTCGATATACTAAAAAAGGCTGCTCATAGTTAAAAGAATCTACATGGTTTTGTAAAGAATTATGGTTGATTTTTTTCAGCTTTAATTAGTGCAGTAATTCCAGCATGAAGGGTGTGTAAAAGATCGGTTGTAGAGATTCCAAGTCGTTGTTGGTTGCTGATATCAAAAACTGCGTTTTCAACTGTTGTTTTTTCCCCACAAGTTCCTCGGATTTGAAGTTGATGTGTATTGACAAGGTGGGTTAGCAACGGTCTATTTTTAGATAGTTTCTTAAGTTGGATATGCACTCCGGCCCGCATAGCAGTACCGATGTTTGTTGGGCAGGAAGCTAAAAAGCCATAGGTATTGTCCCATGCAAAATCAAGGTATTGATCGAATGCTTTAAGAGTAGTCACCATATGGTTGTATATACCGCTGATATCTGATGATTTTTTCATGCAGATAATCCTTAAATGATCCTCTTCATTTACCCATATTAGTAATTTTTTATCTAAAGAATGAAATATCCCTCGGCACTTAGGGAAATCAGTGTTGATCCCGGCAGCGTCTTGAAATCGATCCCCTCGTCCAAAAATTAAATTTTCGTTTTTAAGTGCTTGGTGTTGGGTTCGGGTTATATTCTCAAGAGAAAAATATTTTCCTTTTAGATTTTTGGGTAAAAAATTTAAGGCCGCAATAAATTTTTTTTCAACCTGTTTTCGATGGTCCAGAGTAATATGACAGGGGAAACTATATCCTTTAAGATTTCTTGCCACCCGTATCCGTGTGGATTTGATAAATTCATTCTCAGGATCAGGATTTTCAAGATCGATGGTCTGAATATCTTTGGAGTGGATATTTCTATGGTGGTCTTTGTGGCCGCTATTAGAGTGATATTGAGAAATGATGGGTTCAAAAATTGATGAAAAGGTATCATAACTCTGGGCATCACCGGCATAAATACCAATGGCGCTGTCCCAATTTTTCAAACCCGAGGCAATGGCTTTGGATAGGGTAAACCCACTGTCTGTTTTTAGATGTCCAATCTGGTTTGAAATTTGGGTGGATAAATATTTTTTTACAAGAGCCGTTGATCCAGAGGGAAAAACAATGGAAGTCAAAATTAATTAACTCCGAAAGGTTGATGCCTGGGAAGAAATACCCCTTGCCAGTTTCGTTTGGATTTTATCCAGGATTTGGCAGTTCGTATGACATTTTGGAAGCTTCGATTTGTTTTCGCATGAAAGGCATGGACTTTTGACCAAATAGCCAATCTCAAAATCAAATAGATCCCTGTTTATTATCTTTTCCATATTATATATCTCTATCGTAATTATTAATTTGAAAATATATATCAATTCTTCAAAGGTGCGTCAATGTTTGATCTTTTTTTTGATAAGGTTAGTGCATGTGGTTATTTGAGTGCCGTGTTTTTTACTTGGTTATATTATTGAGGTATCATGTAGGAATCAACGTGTATTTTGCCTTGTCAGATGTTAGAACAAATGATACGTTTAGAAAAATATTAACAACAAACATGTAATACGAAAGGGTAGAATATTGGTGAGCGAGTCAAGATTTGCAGAACTGAAAGAAAAGGAAAAACAAGCCAGAAAGCAAATCGTCATTGAATCTGCATCTGCACTTTTTGCAAGAAGGCCGTTTTATGAAGTTGGGATGAGAGACGTTGCTGAAGAAGCTGGAATTTCTCCTGCAACCATATATCGGTATTTCCCCAGCCAAGAAGATTTGTTTTACGAGACATTCCTTTTTGAGATATCCTCTGTCACCCAGAGTTTTCAAACGCTTATGCAGCATGAAAAGCCGATCACGATAGAAGAATTTGCTGTCATCTTCATTGAACATATTATTAAGAATGAATCAGCCTTTCAGATGATGACTTACTTAATGTTTAAAGAAAATCTGGGGATTTCTCTTGCAGGGAAATTCGATTCTGCAACCAAAATCTTTTTTGATTTATTTCAGCAACTTTTGGTGCAGCACGGTGTTGAGAGTGAAAAGGCGAGAATGTATTCTCGCTCCTTTATTGCTTCTTTGTCCGGGATCTTGGTGACGTTTCGAAATTATCCAACCAAGGACACTAAAACGATTAATTCATTTATTATGGAAGTTGTTAAAACGACCGCTGGTATATATACGGATCAAATTATAAAAAAGTAAAAAAGCATATTTTCCCCGCTTGTTTCATCTCTTGACACTTGCCTGTACAGTCATATATTAGTTAAAATTTAAAATCAGACATAGGGTTTTGTCATGTTCGATGATGGTTAACTTTAATGGTACAGGCATAAAAGATTATGGAACAAATTAAAGCGGCAATTCAGGAAAGTCATCATTTAATCAGCAGTATCCGAAGTGAAATCTCAAAGGAGTTGGTCGGTCAGGAAAAATTGGTTAACGCTCTTTTGACTGGGCTTTTAACTGGTGGTCATATTCTTATTGAGGGTGTGCCAGGTCTTGCAAAAACCCGTGCGGTAAAAACACTTGCTTCAGTGGTTCAGGCAAAATTTAAACGAATCCAGTTTACACCGGATCTTTTGCCGGCAGATCTGACCGGTACGGAAATTTACCGGCCTAAAACGGCTGATTTTATCACTCGGAAAGGTCCTTTGTTTAACAATATTATTCTGGCTGATGAAATAAACCGGGCGCCTTCCAAGGTACAGTCTGCTCTGCTGGAAGCCATGGAGGAAAAACAGGTGACCATTGGAGACGAGACCTATTTGTTGCCATCACCTTTTCTGGTATTGGCGACCCAGAATCCGATTGAGCAGGAAGGCACCTATCCATTGCCCGAAGCCCAGGTGGATCGGTTCATGCTCAAGGTGCTTGTTGATTATCCGGATAAAAATCAGGAACTTGAAATCTTAAAGAAAAATAGTTTCCAGGCGCCAGAATCTATTTCGCCGGTTATCAGTTGTGAACAATTGGTGGATATGGGACAGTTGATAGATCAGATTTATGTGGATGAAAAATTAAAAGAATATATTGTCGATTTGATCTTGGCCACCCGCAATCCTGAAAAATATGGCATGGATGTTGGTGAATTCATTGAGTTTGGGGCATCGCCGCGGGCCAGTATCTTTCTGGCCAAAGCAGCCCGGGTGAATGCATTCCTTTCAGGACGTGCCTATGTTACTCCAGAGGATATTAAACTTTTGGGACCGGATGTTTTGCGCCACAGAATTATTTTAAGTTTTGAAGCAGAAGCAGAAGAGATCAGCAGTGAACATATCATTCAGACATTGTTTGATTCAGTTGAGGTGCCTTAAAAGGAGCTGCCCTGCATGATTCCGGCACATATTATTAAAAAGATCAAACGGATTCACATTAAATCCAGTAA
Source organism: Desulfobacula sp. (assembly GCA_033852015.1). GTDB lineage: Bacteria > Desulfobacterota > Desulfobacteria > Desulfobacterales > Desulfobacteraceae > Desulfobacula. The sequence goes on along the minus strand of JAWSVH010000028.1, from coordinate 110 downwards.
AACAGTGACCTCCATCATGGCGGGTCAGTATAAGTCTGTGTTTAGAGGATCGGGAATCGAGTTTGAAGAAGTCCGTGAATATTGTCCAGGCGACGATGTTAAAACCCTGG
>JAWSVH010000004.1:0-35706 GCA_033852015.1 Desulfobacula sp. | reverse complement strand
TAAGTTCTGATGATGATTATTTTGCCACTCAGATCAGAGATCAGTTGACAGCAGCAGCTCACCATGCGGATGTGCTGGTGCTTATTTTGGATGGTCGGGCAGGGTTGTCGCCGTATGATCAGGAGTTGGCGGACTTTTTACGTAAAATGGAAAAGCCAGTATTCTATCTGATAAACAAGGTGGAAAGCTTTAAGCAAAATGATGAATTGACGGATTTTTATTCGTTGGGAATTGAACGGTTTACCACCATTTCAGCAGAACATGGTCTGGGTGTGGGTGATTTTTTAGATGATCTGGTGGAGGTCCTTCCTGTATATGAGGCCAAAGAAGATGATGAAGATGCCCCGATAAGAATTGCTATTGTGGGCCGTCCTAATGTGGGGAAATCTTCGCTTGCGAATCGGTTGTTCGGTGAACAGCGGGTGGTGGTAAATGCCCAGGCTGGTACTACTCGGGATGCCATAGAATTGAGCGTTAATCATAAAGGCAAAGAATTTATTTTAGTAGATACTGCCGGCATAAGGCGAAAAGGTAAGGTGACTCAGAAACTTGAAAAATTTTCAATTTTAAAAGCATTAAGCAGTATGGATGACTGTGATGTGGCATTGATTTTGATTGATTCTGATGAAGGGATTACAGATCAGGATATTACCATTGCAGGGTATGCTGAAGACCGAGGATGCGGAGCTTTATTTTTGCTTAACAAGTGGGATGCTCTGGATGGTGAACGAAAAAGTGTGAAAAAATATATGGAGGAGTTGAGACAAAAAGCAAAATTTTTATCCTATGCTCCTGCATTAACCATTTCAGCAAAAACTGGGCAGCGTTGTCATAGAGTCTTGGAGGAGGTGGTGAAAATACACAAAGAGTATTGTCACAGAATTAGCACCGGGGTATTAAACCGGATTATTGAGGATGCAGTTTTTAGAGAAGAGCCTTCTTTGCATAAAGGAAAAAGACTTAAATTTTTTTACAGCACCCAGGTGGCATCAAGACCACCCAGTTTTGTCTGTTTTGTGAATTTTCCCAAAGCAGTTCATTTTTCTTATAAGCGATATCTGCTTAATCAGCTTCGGCAGATGATTCCGTTGAGCAAAACCCCCATTAAACTTTTTTTCAGAGAAAAAACAGGGAAGATTAAATTTACCGGCGGCTCACAAGAGGAGCAACGGATATTAAAGAAAAAAAAGCGCCAGATGACCCGGAAGCAAAAGCAGAGGAAAGAACAGAGCAAGAAAAAAAGAGAGAGGGACCAGGATAATTCCTAACGCAAATGAATATTTTTGAATCCCAGAATTCACAGGATACATCTTGCGCTCGTCCATTGGCTGATCGGATGCGACCTAAAAGTCTGGAAGCACTTGTGGGTCAAGAACATCTGAGTGCCAAAGGCAGTTTATTGCAAAAAGCCATTGAGGATGATCGGGTCTTTTCCATGATTTTATGGGGGCCGCCCGGATGTGGTAAAACAACGCTTGCCGGGATTATTGCGAATCAAACCCAGTCTGTATTTAAAGAAATATCTGCTGTTTTATCCGGGGTTAAAGATATCCGGGAAATTATTGATCAGGCAAAAGAAAGGCGAGCGCTATATAAACAGCGAACTATTTTATTTGTAGATGAGATTCACCGGTTTAATAAAGCCCAACAGGACGCTTTCCTTTATCATGTAGAAAAAGGACTGATCACGCTTGTGGGTGCTACGACGCAAAATCCTTCTTTTGAAATTATTCCTGCTTTGGTGTCCAGATGCCGTGTATTTACCCTTAAAAGTCTGAAAAAAGAAAAGATTGTAACCATCTTAAAACGGGCATTAATCGATAAAGAAACTGGTTTAGGTTTATCTGAAGAAAAAATATCTAATGAAGCGTTTGAGCATATTGCAAAGGTTTCTGATGGCGATGCTCGGATTGCCTTGACCAATCTTGAAACGGCTGTGCTGCATTTTCCTTTGGAAAACTTAATTGGTGTAGAAGATATTGAAATCGCCATAGAAAAAAAGTCATTGTTGTATGATAAGGCCGGAGAAGAACACTATAATTTGATTTCCGCGTTTATTAAAAGCATGCGTGGAAGCGACCCGGATGCTTCGATATATTGGTTGGAGCGGATGCTCATGGCAGGAGATGATCCGTATTATATGCTTAGAAGAATGATTCGATTTGCAACAGAGGATATTGGCATGGCAGATCCCGGTGCATTGACCATGGCACTGAATGCCAGTGAATCTTTTCGGGTTCTGGGTCGACCGGAAGGAGATGATGTCCTTTTCCAGGCAGCTGTTTATCTTGCAACTGCCCCAAAGAGCAACGCTGTTTATATGGCCCATAAACAAGTGAAAAAAGCAATTGAACAAACAGGATACTTGCCCGTACCCCTTCATATTAGAAATGCCCCGACAGGGTTGATGAAACATCTTGATTATGGAAAGGGGTATAAATATGCCCATGATTTTAAAGATGCCTTTGTCCCTCAGTCTTATTTACCCCAAACCCTTGAAGCAAGTCGTTTTTATCATCCAACTGATCGTGGATATGAAAACGTCGTTAAACAAAAGCTTGAGGCTTGGATTCAGATGAAACAAAAAGCAAAGAAGACTAATGCTAATCCTAATTCTGGGCCTGTCGCAGGTGAATGATTCTTCCCAACGCCAGATCATATTCGTTCCAGTCATCAAGGTATGAACTTAACGCTTCTCTGTAATGATGAGTCGCTTGCTTGGTGTTTTGGCGGCTTTCCTCCCACAAACCAAGGGCGGTATGCATGGTGATCAGTTTTTCAGGTTTTTTCCCTGCCAGTTTGGTTAGAACTTTTTCATTTGGTTTGGAAATCAGGTGTTTGATGAGAATTCGATACCAAGGGTCCTGGGTTTGTTTTAATATTTTTTTTAGATGATTTTTAGACGTCTTTGGCATGCCAATAATTTTCAGGATTTCTCCTTTCAATAAATTTAGACTCAGACTTAATGCAGTTTCCCGTGTGGGCTGTTTGAAATATATATTAATGAAATCAAGTGCTTTTTGCCATTCATTGTCGGCAGCATGATAAAAAGCAATTCTTCCTATTATCGTCCTGTTTTCCGGATCAAGCTCAAGCAATTGTGTGTAGGTCTGGATTTTTTCTTCATGGTTCAACTGACCTGACTCAAATTTGCCGATGAGTATGGCCATTGTGTTTTTATATTCAGCAGCGGATTTTCGATTTTCTTTTGCTTTTTTTTTGAAAGCTGAAACCTGATTTTTGTAGTCTTGTTTGTCCTTTATGTATGGGGCAAGTTCTTCTTGGATATGATTTAACCTTGAGAAGGAAAGATAGTATACCCAATCATTTGCTGCAGCGTTTAATATAGACAGTTTAAACATCTTTTGTGCATGGGCCAATTGATTGTTTTTTTCAGAAATTAATCCTTCAATAAATAGTCGCCAGCTTTTTTCAGTTCGGTTTTCATAGTCAATAAACCCAGAGTTCATACTCCTTTTTTCTTTTAATATTGTTGCAAGGTATCCTAAGAATTCGTCTTCTTCATACCAGGCCATTTTAAAGATTTTATCAGTTAAGTTGTCTGTGTCATTTTGGGTTTTTATCCAGTTAATGATGTAAAGCATGAGCCTGGGGGTGGTATTCTTTTGCTCGATGGATAATAGTTTCTTGAGATAATATTTGCTCTGATCAAAGTTTTTAGTGCAAAAATTCATCATGCCCGCAGCATAGAAAAGAGAGGAGGCATTGCTTGATTTGAGCATGGTTTCAGATAAATCAGCCGCTTGTTTAAATTTATTATCCACGGCAAGATTGGTAATTTGTTCTAATTTTGATTCTAAAGAAAAATCAAGAATTCCATCCCATTGCGGTTGCCCATTTTTAATGCTTTTGATGAATTCTGCCGGGCCGGAAATAGGAAGGATAAGCCCAAAATCAGATAATGGGGTGGTTACCTTGAAATATCCGCTGATCTGGTCGGTAACCACACCGGATGCAATGCCAATGACTTTTCCTCGGGTATCAATGGCCGGTCCGCCACTGTTCCCTTTGTAAATGGAAGAGTCAACTTGTATGATTTCTTTAGATGTCCTCCTGACATGCCCTCTGGTAATACTGGTGTTAATATGATCACTTTGGGTACGATTTCCCAATGGAAACCCTAAAATAATAACTGGCGCCAAGCGTTTTATCTCCTCAGAAGAAAGAGAGACATCAAGGGGCAGAGGTTTTAAAGTGTTGGGAAGTCCATCTATTTTAAGAACCGCAAAGTCATTTTTAAAAGGAGATTTTATCATTTCCCCTGTTTTCATTGAGATTCTTGGGACACCTGCAATTTTCAGGTTGCCTTCACCTTTGGAGCTATATGACGACGATAGATAGTATGCATCAGATGTTTCAGTGCTGTTGCTGAGCGCGGGTAAGCGGTTAAATGCTTTAGCACCTTCAAACCATAAATACATGTTGTAATCAAACTTAACGGTTTTTTTTAATAGAGCATATTGCTGGTATGTTTGGAATAAAGATGCATCATCAAGCCAGGGGCAGGCAACATGGCGGTTGGTTAAAAGGTATCCGCTGTCGTCTACTAAAAATGCAGTTCCTTCTATCGTGTTTTTATAAACAATCTGTTTGTTGTTTGTCAGCCAGTATTCTACCATGATAAATGCCATTGAGCTGGTGTAGGATTCAACAAAACTGGAAAGAGAAGTCTCTTTTTTATTATTGTCAAAATTAACATACAACCAGGATAAGGAACCAAAGGCTACAGTACCAATGATAATCAGGACCAAAAATATGACAACTTTTTTTAATCGTTGCAGTTCGTTGAATATTTTGGATTTTTTTATATATCCAGAGGCCTGTTTGGATGCATAGGGCATTGTATCTAAAATATGTGACAGGGTCTGGGTCACTTTACCCATGGTTTGAGGCCGTAAGTCCGGATCATCGGATAGCATTATTTTGAGAAGAACTTTGAGCTGGGGATGTAATCCGTTCAGTTCATCAATCTTTGGAGAAAAACTTTTTAAGTTGTGGTCTGCGGTTAAAAGTTCTACAAAAATTTTACCAAGAGACCAGATACCACTTTTAAAATTTATAGGGCGTTCGTTAATAATATCCGGATGGCAATCGAGCAATTTTTTAAGCATGGGGCCGTGATGTGTTGCTCTTGCATTTAAAAATCGTGAAAGCTTATAGTTGATTTTTATATGCAGATTCTTAGTTTTATTTTTTGGGATAAGAATATCATCCAAAATCAGATATGGCATAAAATGGTCCCGCTTGTGCAGCAGGTCTAAAACCGAGGCGATATTGCGAAAGAGGGTAACCATACTGCGTGGATCATTTAGCATGCCCGACATGAAAATGGATCCCCAGTCATTGGCATCGACCCATTCGCTAAGACGATACCAAAGGCCTTCTTTACTTTTCTTAATGGCAAAATGCTGAACAAAATGTTCGCTGGGAAGTTTTTTTAGCTCTTCAAGTTCTTTTTCCAGTCTTGAAGCAACCTGATCGTCCACCCCGGATTTTTGAGTGAATATTCTTAAAGATACTGATTTTTTACTATCTTCTTTAATCGCCTTGCAGACAAGGGAAGAGCGGCCTTCATGGATGATGGTCTGGATCTTATAACCGTCAATAGATTTCAAGTCATCCACAAGATGATTACCGCATGCTGGGCATGTGGTCACTTTTTGAGATGTTAATTGCCCACAAGATTTGCATCGTTTCATAAAAGAGGCTCTTTTTATTGATTATTAAAAGTTTGCATGAGAAGAATTTTGCAAGTATAAATTCAATTATCAAACTCGAAGAGGATTAGGAAGCGAAATATTTCCTTTATAATAAAATATTTAGCTCAAATAGTCAATAAAGCTTGGGGCAGCGCTTGGATGAGTTGACAAACCTGAGTTTAGCAATTAATATCCACACATCTTTGTATATCAACGCTATAAAGATCTGTTCCCCCATAGGAACCCTTAAAGAAAACAGATAGATTTATAGGATCATATTAGGAAAAATCGCGGTTTATAACTTTTCCAAAAGGAGAAAAAGATGAAGAACTATTTATTGTTGATTTGTTGTGTGTTTTTATTGTTGGGTTTGCAGCCTGTGAGCGCACAGGAAAATGACAAAAAATTTCAGGCCAGTGTTGGCTTTCAAAGTTATTATCATGAATATAAAGAGCCGGGGTTAATGAAAAATGAGGGTTTTTTTTATGGGGTGTCTTATTCCTTTGCATATGAAGATACGGTTCTTTTACAATTAAATGGTCTGCTCTCCTATGGCCAGGTTGATTATTCAAGTACCTCAACTGGAGAGGCTGACGATATTGATGATATCTGTGCGGAGAATAGAGTGGTTGTCGGTTATTCTATTTTTGATGATAAAAAAACAAAAGTAACGCCTTTTGTGGGGATTGCGTATCGTTTTTTGCAGGATGACTCAAATAGTAAGCTTACCACCACAAACAATATCGGGTATTTGCGCGAATCTAATTATTATTACAGTCCGATTGGTTTCCGGATCAAGGTTCTTTTTGATAATGGATGGAGCCTGACCCCTGAATTTGAGTATGATTATTTTTGGGAAGGTAGACAGGAAAGCTATCTGGGATATCTTGCCGGGTATGAAGATGTTACCAATGATCAAGAAGATGGTTATGGTTATAGAGCATCTTTAACCCTGGCAAAAAAGACGGCACAGGTGGGGTCTAGTGTCCAGATTTTTTATCGGTACTGGGATATTGATAATTCTAAAATAACGGTTGATAGTTTTGGATCCGCTTGGATTGAGCCTAAAAATGAAACCGTGGAATTTGGATTTAATGTTTCGATTTTATTTTAAAAATTGAGATGCCTTTTAATTCTTTAGAGAAAAATGGCAGTCTGAATAGTTCTGGTTGTTTTCAGGAGAGTAGGTCCTTTCTGTGATGCTTATATCCCCACTTTGACCCATAAGCATCACAGTGGAGGATCGGGTGCCATAATCAGGACTCTGGATAAATAAAGGGGATAAAAGCCGTTCCCATTCAATTCCCACTCCGGTTTCAGGCAATTGATTATCCTCTGGGGTCTTTTGATCCGAGAGAATTGAGAAGAGTGATTCTTCAGTTATCGTATTCTTTATGATATTTTTGAGAGCAGTTTTCCCGGATTTTATTTTAGGCCAGGGTGTGTTGAGAAAATGATTGCTTAATCCATGTATTCCTGCAGGGATTTCTTCTATTTTCTTTGTCTGGTTCGAAAACCAGTATAGGTTTTCTTTGCTTCCAAAAAGAAGATTAAAACCGTTATAAATATCTGCTGTTTTTTTGAAACTCTTAAAATGGGTCTCCATCTCTGCAGACGATGTTAAAAAATCCACAATGATTTTTCCTCTGGAAGTCGCGTTCGCACGAAGCGTGCTTGGATCACGAAAATTGGTAAGTGCTGCAAAAGTGCCATTTTTATTCAGGCCAAACCAGGTCCCTCCGGCCTCCAGATCTTTGCCGGCAAGAATTGGGGGAGAGGTTTCCCAAAAATGTATAGGTTTAGTAGGTCTTTGATGGAATTCATCTCTGTTGGCTGCAAGAATTAACGGGTATTTTGAGGATACTTTATAAGCAAATAGGATAAGACACATGTGGGGGCCCTTTTTTTCTTTTTTATTGTCTCTTTTTAGCTGATCCTGTACTATCGTTAGGATATAATTGTTTGAATGTAATTGTAAACACTGAAAAAATCAATACGGAGGTTGAATATGAAAGATGTAGTTATCGTTAGTGGAGTTAGAACACCGGTTGGTGCATTTGGCGGCTCTTTAAAAAGCGTGCCTGTCGTTGAGTTGGGCTCGTACGTTATGAAAGATGTTTTAAAGAGGGTGGGTTTAAGGCCTGCAGTAGATGCTTCCCATGATGAGTTTTCACCTGTAACCCTAAAAGATCAGGGGATGATAGATCTTGAGAAAAAGGGATATGATTATGATGAATCCTTGGCCCCTGTTTTTGTAGATGAAGTAATTATGGGTAATGTACTCCAGGCAGGTCAGGGTCAAAATACTGCTCGTCAGGCAATGATTGCTGCGGGTATATCAAGACAGAGCGCGGCTTTTACTATTAATAAAATTTGTGGTTCAGGGCTTAAGGCTATTGCTCTTGGAGCCCAGGCTATTATGGCAGGTCAGGCTGAAGTCATTATTGCCGGTGGCCAGGAGAGTATGAGTAATGCTCCGATGGCATTGACAAAGGCCAGATGGGGACACCGGATGGAATTGACTGGTGTTGGTCCTGTCCATGATTTGATGGTATTTGATGGGCTCTATGAAATTTTTTATGGATATCATATGGGTTTGACGGCTGAAAATATTGTGGAAAAATATGGTATTTCCAGAGAAGAACAGGATCAGTTGGCGGCATTGAGTCACGCAAGGGCTTTTGCAGCAGTCAATGATGGCACTTTTGCCCAGGAAATTATCCCGGTGACGATTAAATCCTGGAAGGGAGATACCATTGTAGATAAAGATGAGCGTCCCATGGAAACCAGTGTGGAAAAATTGGCTAAACTTCGTCCGGCATTTAAGAAAGATGGCAGCGTAACGGCTGGTAATGCTTCTGGAATAAACGATGCAGCAGCAGCGGTTCTTTTGATGACAGAAGAAAAAGCGGATGAACTGGGCCTTGAAAAGTTGGCCAAAATAAAAGGATTTTCATCCGGCGGCCTGGATCCGGCTTATATGGGCCTGGGACCTGTTCCTGCAATTAAAAAAGTACTTAAACAGACCGGTATGGGAATTGATGATATAGATATGATTGAACTCAATGAGGCGTTTGCTTCTCAGGCCATTGGGTGCATGAAAGAGTTGAATATTGACGTGGAAAAACCCAATGAGCTGGGGTCTGCTATTTCTATTGGTCATCCCATCGGATGTACCGGGGCAAGGCAGATGGTTACTGCCATTAACCAGATGAAAAGAAAGTCCTATTCCACTGGCCTGATATCCATGTGTATTGGTGGCGGTTTGGGTATGGCTATGATCATAGAAAAGTAAAGTTTTTCCCTTTACTTGGATGCATTAAAATGTTAAAAAACTTAAGAAATTTATGATCGTTTTAAACATTTAAAAAGAATGCATAAAGGGGTGTTTTTATTATGGATATTCCTAGAAAATTAGGCATATTAATTTATACTGCAGTTCCGGCTATTGTTGGCGGTGGAATTGTATATCATTTTTTTGGTAGCTTTGTTCAAGTTATTATATTTGAAATCCTTCTTGTTTTGGCAGCCTTGGGCTTGATTCGAAATTAGGCAGGGTGATTGTAAGCTTCTGTAAAGCCGTATTTATGCGAGATGTTCGCATATTACGGCTTTACATGGTTTTTTATCCTGTTGGCTTATGGGCGCAAAAACAACTATAATTTAATCATTTAAGTTGGTGAACTCTTGGACCAAAACATTTCTCAAAAAGCAGTCTTCGTGTTTTTTATTGCGTTATTTTGTATCGCGATTCTGCTTGCAGGAAAATTGATTGCTCCGTTTTTTGCCATAATTATCTTGGGCATTGTGTCCACCGGAATTTTTAGACCGGTTTTTCGGTTTTGTTCAAAGAAGCTTGCACCCAAGATGGCATCTGTCCTGACATGTGTGTTGATCTTTTTTGTTGTTTTGATCCCGGTGGTCTTTTTTGTTGGTGTGCTTTCTAAAGAGGCTTTTGATCTTTACGTCATGGCCCGAGATGCTGTTTTTTCCAATCAAATTAAAAACTTGCTTGAAAGCACCCAGGCTTTGGAACGATTTAACGAGCTTGTCGTGAGGCTTGGGATTGAAACAACCATTACCTGGGATGAGCTGGTTAGCCCCATTTCAGAACTGGGAAAATTTGTTGGGTTTTCATTGTTTGAACAGGCAAGATTTATTACATCAAATGTATTTAATCTTGTGATATATTTTTGTTTGATGCTGCTTGTTGTGTTCTATATGCTTATGGACGGGGATAAGTTTATAAAATATATATATGACCTTTCCCCTTTGCCAGATGAGCATGATGCAAAGCTGTTTGGGAAATTCATGGACATGTCAGGCGCCGTACTGATTGGAAATGGCCTTGGTGGACTGATTCAGGGGGTTGCCGGCGGTATTCTGTTCTTATTTTTAGGCTTCAACTCCCCATTTTTATGGGGAGTGATTATGGGTTTCCTAGCTTTTTTACCGATTCTGGGAATAGGGATTGTATTGATTCCGACTGCTGTGGTTTTGATGTTGAAGTCAAAGTTTGCCGCAGGTATTTTTGTTTTCGTTTTTTACATACTGCTCTCCTGGGGGATTGAATATGTTTTCAAACCTAAGGTTGTTGGAGACCGGGTCAGCATGCATCCGCTGATTGTATTTTTTGCTATTATTGGCGGGTTGAAAGCCTATGGTATTTTGGGTATTATTTATGGTCCGCTTATTGCCACATTTTTTTTAACTCTCGCAGATATATATTTTTCAAGTTTTCAATTTATGGTTGAACCTGGAAAGGTTCCAAAAGAAAAAGAATTGGAGTTTAAACGTTGATTATCGAAAAAGAGCAGAACATGACCAGCATTGAAAAGGAGATGAAGCAATCTTACCTTGAATATGCCATGAGTGTCATTATCGGAAGAGCGTTGCCCGATGTTCGTGACGGGCTCAAGCCAGTTCATAGGCGTTCACTATATGCCATGCAGCAGGTACGAAACGACTGGAATAAACCTTATAAAAAATCTGCCCGTATTGTCGGTGATGTCATGGGTAAGTATCACCCCCATGGTGACTCTGCGATATATGATACCATTGTCAGAATGGCTCAGCCTTTTTCACTTCGATATATGTTGGTGGATGGTCAGGGTAACTTTGGTTCAGTGGATGGTGATTCTCCGGCAGCCATGAGGTATACGGAAATCAGGATGCGCAAGATCTCACATGAGATGCTGGCGGATCTGGAAAAAGATACGGTTGATTTTATTCCAAACTATGATGAAACCCTAGATGAACCCACTGTCTTACCAACAAAATTTCCTGCATTGCTGGTGAATGGATCTTCGGGTATTGCCGTTGGGATGACGACGAATATACCGCCGCATAATATCAAAGAGGTTATTTCTGCTTTAACCCAACTCATTGATGAGCCGGAAATTGGAATCAGTGAGTTGATGGAGCATATTCCCGGGCCTGATTTCCCAACGTATGGTCATATCTATGGTACCAAGGGGATTCATGAGGCTTATAGTACTGGCCGTGGAATTATTACACTTCGAGCCAAGGTTGAAGTAGAAGAAAATAAAAAGAACGGACAGGAAACCATTATTGTAACTGAACTTCCCTATCAGGTGAATAAGGCCAAGGTGGTTGAGAAAATTGCCGAGCTTATGCGTGATAAGGTGATTACAGAAGCATCTTTTGTCCGGGATGAATCCGATCGCGATGGAATGAGAATAGCTGTCGGTCTGAAGAGAGGTGCCATTGCAGAGGTTGTTATTAACCAGCTGCACAAGCACACCAATATGCAGACCAGCTTTGGTATTATTTTGCTGGCAGTTGTTAATAACCGACCTCAGCTACTTACCTTAAAAGAGATTTTAACCCATTTTATAGGTCACAGAAGAAATATTATTGTCCGGCGAACACGGTTTGATTTAAAAAAGGCCCAGGACAGAGCGCATATCTTAGAAGGCCTTAAAATCGCCTTGGATCATCTGGATGAAGTCGTTGCACTTATCCGGGCATCCCAGTCTCCAGAAGAAGCTAAAAATGGTTTGATATCCAAATTCAGCCTGAGTGCCATCCAGGCCCAGGCCATTTTAGAAATGCGGCTGCAACGGCTTACGGGTCTTGAAAGGGACAAAATAACCAGCGAATATGATGCGCTTTTAAAAGATATCGCCTGGTATAATGAAATTTTGTCCAGTGATGAGGTTGTCCGCGGATTAATTAAAGATGAATTGTCTGAGTTGGATGAGGCCTATGGCGACGAGCGTCGGACGGTTATTGTTGAAAGTACCGCAGAAATTAGCATTGAAGATTTAATTGCCCAGGAAGATATGGTCGTTACTGTAACTCGCAGTGGGTATATTAAACGAAATCCTGTAACCTTGTATACCAATCAACATCGAGGTGGGAAGGGTAAAACCGCTATGGGAACAAAATCTGATGATTTTGTGGAGCATTTATTTGTGGCGTCGACCCATTCAACCTTCTTGTTCATTACTAATTTTGGAAAGGTATACCAGTCAAAAGTATATGAATTACCCATGGCCGGGCGATCAAGTTTGGGCAAAGCGATTGTAAATCTGCTCAATTTTGATGAAGGCGAAAAGCTTGCTACAGTATTGACGGTTGATGAATTTGTTGATGATAAGTATGTGGTTATGGCGACCCAAAAAGGCCGGGTCAAGAAAACAGATCTTATGGCGTATTCCCGTCGTAGATCCGGTGGTTTGATTGGCGTTAAGCTTGCTGAGGGAGATGAGCTTATTGCCGCCAGAATTACTGATGGAGATATGAATGTTCTGTTGGGGTCTGAAGGCGGCAAGGTGATTCGTTTCCATGAAAGTGATGTTCGGGCCACTGCCAGGGGATCTATGGGGGTTAGGGGAATTCGGATTGATAAGGACTCAAAAGTGGTGGGTATGGCCGTTCTTGGATCTGAAGAGACCTTGCTCACTGTGACTGAAAATGGATACGGAAAGCGTTCCCAGATTGAAGATTATAGAATTCAAACCCGTGGTGGAAAGGGTGTCTTTTCCATTAAGACTTCAAAACGTAATGGTAAGATGGTCTCTTTGATGTTGGTAGATGATAATGACGAATTGATGATGGTTACCAATAAAGGTAAACTCATTCGAATTTCTATGAAAGGGATTAATATTATCAGCAGGAATACCCAGGGAGTAAGGCTTATTAATTTGTCTCCTAAAGAAATGCTTATTGGAATTGCAAGACTTCCTGAAGAAGACGAGAGTGAAGAAGCAGAAGAAGGTCTGGAAGATGCTCTATATGATTCAGATGATTCAGATGATATAATAGATCAAACGTCTGAAATATCCCAGGAACCTGAAGCGGATCAAGACAGTGGAGAATCAACAGATAGCTCCGACTCATAAAGGGGATGGCCACCGAAAGCGTTTGAAAGAGCGGTTTTTAAATGGTGGCCTTCAGGGGTTCCATGATTATGAGGTCATTGAACTGCTTTTATCATTGAATACTCCGAGAAAGGATTGTAAGCAAAGTGCTAAAGAGCTGTTGAAAAGGTTTAAAACTTTTCAGGGCGTTTTAGAAGCCAGCAATGATAATTTGCGTGAAATAGAAGGTGTTGGGCCGGCAAATAGTCTGGGGATACAGCTTATTAAAGCGGTCTCTGACAGATACCTTGAGAAAAGAATTTTATCAAAAGATGTGGTTAAAAACTCAACAGATTTATTGGAATATTTGAATCAAGCCATCGGGAACAAGACCCGGGAAGTTTTTGTAGCAGTTTTTTTAGATGCTAAAAACCGTGTATTGACATCTAAAATTCTTTTTGAAGGGACGTTGACCTCAAGTTCAGTTTATCCTAGAGAAGTTATTATTAGTGCACTGCAACATAACGCGGCAGCGGTAATCTTTGCTCATAATCATCCATCAGGGGATGTTGAACCTTCTCAAAGTGATATTCATATTACCCAAAAGTTATTTTCTGCCCTAAAATACGTTGGAATTATTCTGCACGAGCATATGGTTATCGGAAGTGAAGGGCACTATAGTTTTGCAGCCCAGGGGTTAATATCAAAACTCAACAAGGACTTTTTGACCCAAAATGAATAAAGACGATAAGCTTCCTGATTGTTTTGGGGATCTTGAAAAAGTGTTTCCAATGACGGATACAGGTTTGAGGCAGACTCCGGATGATTGTTTTTATCAGTGTCCTGTAAAAACAAGATGTCTTCAACTGGCCATAGCAAGTAAAGATGGTGCTCAAGTGGAAGAAGAAATAATAAAAAGAGGCAGTAAGGCAGGGGCTATAAACTTTTTTGAGCGTTGGTCTCGAAAAAAACAGATTCATCGTAGAGTTAAAAAATAAAGTAGAGTTAAAAAATAATACAAAAATTTGAATCTGGCATTAAAGCTTTTTTAAGTCTGGAGAATAAAATGAAATCCGTAAGAGATATTGATGTAAGTTCAAAAAAAGTTTTTGTCCGGGTGGATTACAATGTGCCCATGGATCAAAGCTTAAATATTACAGATGATAATCGAATCGTGGCCACCCTTGATTTGATTCAATACCTTTTGACACAGAAGGCAAAAATTATTATCGCTTCTCATATGGGTAGACCCAATGGCAAAAGAGATGAAAAATTTAGTCTGCGTCCAGTCTGTGACCGTTTGTCTGTATTGTCGGATAAAAATGTCTTGTTTGCTCAGGATTGTATTGGTGCTTCGGTTACAAAAATGGTGGAGAATTTAGAAGATGGGCAGATCATCCTTCTGGAAAATCTAAGATTTCATGATGAAGAGAAAAAAAATGATGATGGCTTTTCTAAAAAACTTGCAGCGCTTTGTGATGTATATGTGAATAATGCGTTTGCTGTTTCTCATCGGGATCAGGCATCTGTTACTGGAATACCTAAATATGTAAAGGAAAAAGCGGCCGGTTTTTTACTCGAAAAAGAGGTCCAATCATATTTGGATTCTGTGGAAAATCCGCAGCGGCCACTTGTGGCAGTGATTGGTGGTGCAAAGGTATCCAGCAAACTTGTGGCATTGAAGAATATGCTTAAATTTGTTGATAAACTTATTATTGGCGGTGCCATGGCAAATACCTTTTTAAAAAGCCAAGGGGTTGATACTAAAGGATCAATGGTTGAAGAAGATCTTTTACAAACCGCCTCCCAGATTGTTGAGAATGCAAAAAACAACCATATAGACCTTCTTCTTCCCCAGGATTTGGTTTGTGCAGATAAGTTTGACAAGGATGCACAAATCAAAGAAGTATCTTTAGATCAGATCCCGAATAATTGGATGGCATTAGATATTGGTTCTAAAACTGCATTAATGTATGCGAATACAATTAAGGATGCAGGTACCATCGTATGGAATGGTCCTATGGGTGTTTTTGAGATGGAAAAGTTTATGCCGGGTACGAAGATGGTTGCGGATGCGATTGCAGCATCAAAGGCATTTTCCATAGTGGGCGGTGGCGATACAGGGCTTGCTGCAAAAAAATGCAATGTGACACAAAAAATCAGTTATATATCGACCGGAGGCGGTGCGTTTTTACACTTGATGGAAGGTAAAAAACTGCCTGGAGTTGTTGCTCTGGAGAAGTAGGAAAGTAGAAAAAACAGAATGGGAAAATTAGAATAAAAATAATTATATTTGGATAATGAAGTATGGGAATGATATTGAATTGATATAGTTAAAAAAAGGAAATATTGTGATGTTCTGTAAACACAGAGAATGTTTGAGCCGGGAAGAAAGACTGAGAAGGTCATATTACGAGGTATTGAGAGATGAACTGGATCAATTCGTTTTGGAATATTCTCTTGTGGGCTCATACAATAATTTCCTTCGATTACGAACTCCTTATCCTTTTGTAGAACTTAGAGAACTCAAACCTCGTGCCCGTATACCATCTGTGGAGTTTGATGCTCAAAATTCATTTTTAATTATTTTTTCTGAAGATTTTATTCATAAAAAGCATAAAAAATATATTCGATATTTTGATGCCAATAAAACGACCAAAGATAATTTGCTTAAACACAAGTATTTTCCAAATGTGGAAAATTTCGATCGGAACCTTAAATTTTTTGATACCAGAGATTTTTTTTCTTTGCTTCGTTCTCTGCTTCCCGTTGACTATGCTCTGTTGATTCAAAGAAATCAGCAAACCAAAGTTAAATATGCATTAACTCATTTTCATGTGAGAATTGACTGGCCCATAGCAGAGGCTGCTGAAGATCTGGCAAAGGAATTGAGATATATTTCAAAGGATCTTTATGAAAAAGGCGATAAGTATGCCGAGGACTTTCAAAAGAAATTTTTTGAATATTACAGTGTTCCCATGATGTCCGGAGGAAGAAGGACAGCAGCCATCGTTGCAGCTCAATATTTTAAACAGCTGCCTGGAATTACAACCATCTATGTAGCTTCCAGTGAATCGAGAAATTTATTAAGAATTGATGAAAGAGGTGTGTCTAAGTCTGTATTGGTTAAATTGCCTGTGGATGAGATTAAAAAACTTGCAGACAAGATTGGTATAACCCAGAATAGTTTTACTAAAAACTATGTTGTTGCAAGACAACGCAAGAATTTTGTATGCATTTTGAATGTAAGATATGATTATACTAGCCATGCGCTTCCCTCAGAAGGAGGACGGCTTAGAGATTTTAAGATGGATACCAATTGGCTCACAGTTTCAGAGGAGCATATTTTACCTAAGCCTCCAGTGTTGATGCATCCACCCATTCCCTATAAAATGGTTTATTCATAATTTTTTAAGCATGGCAGTTTCATCACAATTGGGGAAGTTGACACAACCAATACAGTCTGCCCAGATTTTGAGTGGAAGCTTGCTTTTATCGATGATGGAAAAGTCAAATCGTTCAAAAAATGTGACCCGGTAGGTTAAGGTAAATAAATCTTTAATTTGAAAATATACGGCCTCTTGAATCGCTCGCTCGGTTAAAGCGGTTCCAATACCCTGGCCTGCATAATCTGGGTCGACAGCTAAAGACCGTATTTCCGCCAGGTCTTCCCAGCAAAATTGTAACGCACAGCATCCAACTAACTTTTGGTTTTTGGAATCTTCAAATACCCAAAAATCCCTTAAGTCTTCATATAATTTAGATAAGGGACGTGCTAATAGCTCCCCCTTATTACTATATATTTGAAGCAGAGCATGGATAGATTTGACATCATCTAATACAGCTTTCCGTATCATCTTGCATCCTTGATTTTAATTAATGCCTTAACCGCAATCTTTGCATGTGATCGTTGACCGGTATCTGGGTTGATATATACCATTTTTGTTCCATCAGGTATATCAAAATATTGTGAGGATGTCTTGGAAACAAGGTGTTCCATAACATCAATCCATATGGGTAAGGCCGCTTTTGCGCCTGTTTCATATTTTCCTAAGGAGGTGGAATTATCGTTTCCTACCCAAACACCTAAAGCAGTATTGGGGTTATACCCGACAAAAAGTGCGTCTTTATAATTATCGGTTGTGCCTGTTTTCCCTGCGATATCTTTTTGAATGGAAAGCGCTCTTTTCCCGGTTCCTTCTAAAATAACCGCTTTTAACATATCGGTTATAATAGCAGCATTCTGCTTGGACATGATAGATTGCTTTTTAATTGTGTTTTGATAAATAACCCTTGCGTCTGCATCAACTATTTTTTCAATGGAAAAAGGTTCAACCTTTATCCCCATATTGGCAAAGGGAATATATGCGGCAGTCAGTTCCATAAGATTAACTTCAGAGGTACCTAAAGCTAGAGAAAGATTTGGATAAAGCGTCGATGAAATTCCGGCTTTGTTTGCAAAGCTGATGACTTTTGGTGGAGTTAGTTTTTCCATTAACCGTACGACGGGCGTATTTTTAGACAAAGCTAACGCTTTGCGAAAAGTGGTTTTGCCAAGATATGTTCGGGAAAAATTGTTGACCTCCCAGATTTTATTACCATTTAGGGGGTAAGATAAAGGAGCATCTAATATCAGGTCCTCTTGAGAGGCCCCTTGTTGAATTGCTGTGGCATACACAAAAGGTTTAAATGCAGATCCAGGTTGACGCATTGCGTGCACAGCACGGTTAAAATTACTCTTGTTAAAGTTCTTACCGCCAATCATGCTTAAAATAGCACCGGTTTTTGTGTCGATTGCAATGAGGGCGCATTCAACTTTTTCAGAATTTATATTTTGCTTTTTCATTCGGGTCTCAAGCTGTGCCATGTGTTTTTCTATGGCAGTTTGAGAGATTTTGTGTAGATCAGAATTTAAAGTGGTGTGTATGGTGAGACCTTTAGAATAAAGTGTCTGAAAACCCAATTGTCGTTTTAGGAGTGTTTTGACGTGTTCAACAAAATAAGCGGTTTGATTTTGATCTGTTTTTAGTTGCGGGGTTGCAATGTCCTGAGCATCAGCAGTTTTAAACTCTTCTAAGGTAATCATTTTTGTTGATAATAATTGAGAAAGGACAATATGTCTTCTTTTTTTTGCAAGATCTGGATTTTTAAAAGGGGAATACGCTGAAGGTGCCTTTGGAAGCCCAGCTATTAATGCAGCTTGAGCAAGGTTTATATCACTGACAGATTGATCAAAATAGGTCTGGCAGGCAGCTTCAACGCCATAGGCACCAGATCCAAGATATATTAAGTTTAAATATAGCTCTAAAATTTCATTTTTTGTATATCGGCGTTCGATTTGTATCGTTAATATGGCCTCTTTAATTTTTCTGACAATTGATTTTTCAGAGGTTAAAAATAAGGTTTTTGCAAATTGTTGGGTGAGTGTGCTCGCACCCTGTTTGAATTTTAATGCTCTAATGTCTTGAACAATAGCACGCAAAATGGCTTTTAAATTGATACCTGAGTGAGAAAAGAAATGTCTGTCTTCTATGGTGATAATTGCATTTATAAGATTTTGAGGTATTTTATCAATGGAGATAGGGACTCTTTTTTCTGTGTAAAATTTTGCTATAATTTTTTTGTCTGCTGAGAAAACGGTAGTAACGGCAGAGGGTTTGAATTGTTTAAGCGTGTTAATTTCAGGAAGATCGTTGATCAGAAGGGAAAAAACACCTGTCAGAATTCCAAAAAAAATTCCAACAAGGGCAATTGAGACTAAAATCCAATGCCGCTTTTGCATCAGGGGTTCAAAAATTGTTCCACAGCTTTATGAAAGTCTTCATCACTGAATGGTTTATGTAAAATTTTATTAATTCCGGATTTGGTCAAAACCGAGTCATCAATCAAAATATCACCTTCTTTTTCTTCGATAAAATCACTTTGAGTCGTAATCATGAGAATGGGTACGTCTTGGCGGGTATATTTTTTACGGACTTCTCGGGTGAGTTCAAGTCCGCTGATGTTAGGCATATTCAGGTCGGTGATAACCAGATCTGGTTTTTTTTTGATGATTTCAGGTATGGCATTTTCTGGTTTGTCAAAAGTTACCGGTGTAAACCCTAATGCGGTCAGCTTATTCTGGTAAAGTTTTAACATCATTTTTGAATCATCAACGACAAAAATTTGAGCTTCTTTATCTGCGGGTTCATCAATTTGAGTAATTTTTTGAGCAACATCTTCAGCAAAATCTTTTTGCCCAATGCTTCCCATCTGTTTTAAAAATGTTTTTCTAGTGGTTGGGTCTGCCTTAGTTGTTACATGAGTTTGTGCAAGCTCCATAAAGGATTCTTCTTCCACAAGAAAGTTAAAGATGTTGCACGAGTCTGAATCAATCAATGCGGCAACAGCATTCTGGGACTCTTCTGATCCTTCTCTGACAACATTTCTTAAACCGGCGACAAGTGCTTTAGATAAATTTTTATCAATGGCTCTTGCGGCACTCATCCGGACAGATTCTACTGGATCCTGTAGCCCCTGGACAAGACAGATGGCTGTTTTGGGTGAGGGAATCCTTTCCATGGCTTCATATGCAGCCTGCCTGATATTGGCATCATCTGGCTGGGTGTTGATAATATCTAAAATAGGGGAAATTGATGCTGGATCCCCGATGTAACCCAATGTCGTTACCAGATGTACAAGGTAATCTGCTTCGGCATTCTGAAAGGCTTTTGTTAGTATTGGAGTTGCTTTTATTCCCAGTCGCATAAGCTGGTCAATGGCAGTATCTCTTACAATGGTAACCTTCGAACCAAGCAGTTCGGTTAGTTTATCCAAAGAGTAGAGGTCTTGGATTTCACCTAAAGCTTCCACTGTCAGTTTATTGGTTTCTTCATCATCGCCAATAAAGCTTATTAATTGATCAACCGCATCATTCCCACCCATTTCTGAGATGGCAAAGATAGCAACTCGCCTGACTTGTTCCTCTTCTTGAGATGCCATCTTGGCAAATAGGGCAAGAGAGTCGGGAAGTCTGAAACTTCCTAGCGATGTGATGGCCGCAACAAGAATCTCTTTGTCTTTATCTTCCTTGATAATTTTTTGTAAAAAAGGAGCAATTTCAGTTAAGAGTAAATCACCAGAAGCTTTTAAGAACATTAATCGGGCTTTTTTTTCGTTTTCCGTAATGTATTTGATAACAAGATCTGTATTTCCATAGGATTTATCAAGGATCAGATCATATAAAGCTTCTTGAATCTTCGGATCGGAAATTTCTAACTTAGTCAGATACTCCAAAAGAGGGAAAACAACCTTTTCGGGTCCTTTGGCGAGCTCTATCAGAGCCCTGCGTTGGACATCAGCATCCACTTCCGCATCAGAAGAGAATTGAAGCAAGGCTTTTGCCTTGACAACATCTTCTTCTTTGATACAAAAAATTAATTCTTCAATAAACTCTTCTGCATTAATTCCACTCATTGTTGTATGCCTTTTATTCTTTAAATTGATAAAAAACTGAGTTGAGATATTTTTGTGATGCAAATAGATCAATATCATTAATGAGAGATTCAGTTGATCCAATCAGCAAATATCCATCGGGTTCTAAAACTTTTGAAATATTATGATATATTTTTTTTCGATCTTCATTGGTAAAATAGATCATTACATTTCTGCACAAAATAATATCGAATTTTCCTATACCAATAAAGGGTTTCATCAGATTCATTTTTTTAAACTGGGCCATGGCTCGAACTTCATCTTTGATTTTATATCGGTCTTCTTGCGGGTCAAAAAATTTGGCCAATCGTCTTGGCTCTAGGCCCCGTGCTACTTCAAATTTATTGTACAGCCCATAGCTTGCTTGGGCAATGGCAGCATCGGAAATGTCGGTGCCAAACAGTTTGATATTGTATTTATCTGAAGTGACCCCCATTTCAAGGAGGGTCATGGCAATGCTATAAATTTCTTGGCCAGTGGAATTGGCGGCACTCCAAAGCCGAATGGTGGGTTTTATAGAGCCTTGTTTTGACCTTTTATCAATCAGGTCTGGAAATACTTTATGTTGTAATAATTCAAATGGAGATTTATCGCGGAAAAAATAGGTTTCATTGGTTGATATTGCATCAATAATTAGATTTTCAATTTCTTTTTTAAAATCTGTTTGTGCTTTTCTTTGTAACTCTGCATATGACGAACAGTCATATTTTATAATTAGAGGATTTAGTCTTGTTTCCAAAAGGTATTCTTTACCAACGTCAAGAGCAATTCCTGAAATATCAAGAATATACTTTGAAAAAACTTTAAATTCTTCAGGTGTAACTTTAGTTTTTTTCATAAATTAGTTGGCAAAAAATTGAGATTTTATGAGATTACCGTTTTTATGATTTCGTCAGCAATGCTCTCCAAGGGAACAATAAGATCTGCAATGCCGGATTCCACAGGTTCCTTTGGCATTCCGTAAACCGTACAGGTTTCTTCATTCTGGGCAATGATAATGCTCCCGTTATTTTTCATTTGCACAAGCCCCTTGGAACCATCAGACCCCATGCCTGTCATGATCACTCCGGTGGACCGTCCCACATAGTGTTGGGCAATGGAGCGAAACAGATAATCAGCAGATGGTTTACAGCTATTTTCAGGTGGATCGTCAGTGATTTTTATTTTTCGGGTAATTCCATCGGCACCAGCGACAATTTTCATCTGTTTTCCTCCGGGTGCGATCAACACTCTTCCCGGCTGGATGGTATCTCCATTTTCAGCTTCTTTGACTTCCAGGGGTGACTTGTTGTTTAAGCTGTTTGCAAGCGAGGCTGTAAACAGAGGGGGCATGTGTTGAACAATCAATACAGAAGCCTTTAAATTAGCAGGTAGCAGTGGAATCATTTGGGTCAGCGCGTTTGGTCCGCCTGTAGAAATACCAATTCCCACAACTTCGGCTTTTGACCGGATAACTTTTTTCTGAGTAACTGTTCGAGTTTGGAGTGGTGCTTTGGGCTTTATATATTTCGTCTTTGAAGCGATGACTTTATTGCGGATTTTAAGTGTTGTCTCTTTTCGTCTTTTTAATACATCTATAATGGGCGAAAGGGCATCTTTGACTTTTTGCATATTTTCAGCCATTTTGCCTTCATCGGGTTTGGCAATAAAGTCAAAGGCCCCAAGCTCAAGCGCTTTTATGGTCATTTCGCTTCCCTGTTGCGTTAGCGTGGATAGCATAATGACCATGGGAGGGTTGGGTAGTTTTTTTAATTCTTGTAATACTTCAATGCCGTTAACTTCTGGCATTTCAATATCCAGAGTAATCAAATCTGGTTTTAGGGAGTTGATTTTTGATAGCGCGATTTTTCCATTATTAGCAGAACCAACAACCTCAACACCCGGGGTCTCTTTTAGAACATCTCCAACAATTTTTCGGTATACAATCGTATCATCAATAACCAGTGCTCTAATGTTCTCCATTATTCTTTTAAGACCTCATCAATATTTAAAATTCCAATTAGCTGTTTTTCAGTTTTTAATACACCCTGAAAAAACTTTCCTTTAACACCGCTAATATTAGAGGGGGCCGGTTCAATATCATTTTTTTTAGCTAAAGCCACATCGCTTATAGAATCTACAAGAAGCCCGATATGTTCATCATCTGAGTTGACAATTATATTTCGGTTGTATTTGTCATTGTTGACAGGATCCAGTCCCAGTTTTTTCCCCAGGTCGATTATCGTGACAATTCTTCCCCTTAAATTTAAAATACCTTTGATGTAATCGAAAGACTGAGGAACCTTTGTAATCTCGAAGTGTTTATTAATTTCTTGTATATTAAGGATATCAATCCCACAAAGGGCACCACCAACATAGAAAGTTGAAAATTCAACGTCTTCCGAAGAAGTATCTACCATTGTATCGGCCATTTTTTCTCCTTAGATTCTTTAAAAAGTATATTTGTATAATTTACTTAACCAGATTTAATTTTTGCCTGATAACTTTCATGAGTTTTTCTCTGTCAAGTTTGATTTCATATTCATCAATCCCAACCTTTCGACCTCTTTCAATATGCGCCTCACTGGCCAGAGAGGTCAAAGCAATGACATCTAGATGCGAATATCTGGCGTCACTTTTGACATTTTTGGTTAATTCAAATCCATCCATATTTGGCATTTCAAGGTCTGTAACCACAATATCAATATCATCCACTCTCTCTTTTAACAGTTCCCATGCGATAAGCCCGTCTTCGGCTTCAATCACTTTAAACCCATCATCTTCCATAAAGGTTTTTACCTGATTTCTGAAAAAAGCAGAGTCTTCTGCAAATAATATGATTTTTTCCCCGCTTTGGGCCATTTCCTGTGCAACTTTCACGTCCTCTTTGAACCAGTCGGGATTCAGATTTTTAACCATCTCAAAGATATCCACCAAAAGAGTGGTGTGCTCGTTGATGATCATTGAACCGCTGATTGCTGGCTGCTTTAAGGTGCTTTCATCTACATCGAGAGCGACTTCAAGGGCATCGACAGGTGGCGTAACCATAAGGCCAAGCTCTCTGTCTTTTATTTTGAAAACAATGACTTCTTGTTGCTCTTTTTCCGGGAGGGGCTGAAAGTCAGCGACCTGTGATAATTCATATAAAGGAAGGGCTCCACCTCGATATTGAACGATTTTCTGATTTGCAATTTCCTCGATACTGGAGGTTTGAATTCTTTCAATTCGTTCAACAATGTTCAATGGAGCGGCAAAATATTCTGTTTCTGAGTTCTTAAACGTCAGCATAGCAGCTTTGTCTTTAGCCAGTTCAGCAGCTTCTTCAGCAGCTTTTGCTATTTGTCCGGTATCAGAAACCGTCGCCAATTCAGCCATTTGAGCTAAATTAGAGATATCAAGAATAAGTGCGACTTTTCCATCTCCCATGATGGTGGCACCGGCATAAGCAGTGCAATTTTTAAGATGTCGTCCAACAGGTTTTACAACAATTTCTTCAGAATCGTAGAGTTGGTCTACAACCAGTCCATACTTAAACGCTCCGGCAGAAACAACGGCAATATTCATGGCGCTGCTGGTGTGATACCTTCTATCTTCAGCGGTTCTTTCCACGAGTCCTTTTTCGCTTTCAGGAGTTTCAATAATATTTCCGTCCTCATCAATAAGATGTTGTTTTGAACGGCGGTCTGCCATATTTTCTCTTCTGTCCGTGAGCGTTTCATCTGTATCAGTATCTGGGTCGGCATAGGTTTTTTCAATTCCCAGCATATTAGATAAATTTAGTAAAGGCAGCAACTCTCCTCTTAATCTGACCACAGAAGCATCGCCTACTTTTTCGACTTTTTCTTTTACCTTGTTTGCAGGAATCCTTAGAAGTTCGTTAAGATTTACCTGGGGAACGGCATATCTTTCAGCGCCGACAGAAGTTATTTGACTGGGGATAATAGCAAGCGTTAATGGTAGCTTGACCTGGATGGTGGTCCCTTCTCCCGGGGTTGACTCTAATTCAATAATCCCGCCAAGGCTTTCAATGTTGGTGGTAACAACATCCATGCCTACTCCGCGACCAGATACGTCAGTGACTTCTTTAGCCGTTGAAAATCCCGGCAGAAAAATAAGTTCTATTTTTTGTTTCTCAGTCATCTCATCAGCCTGAGTATCTGTGATCAGGCCTTTATCTATGGCAGAATGGGCCACTTTTGTTGGGTCAAGACCCTTACCATCATCTGATATGACAATATTAACCTGTCCGGCATCATGAAAGGCTTTGAGAATAATTTTCCCAGTACTATGTTTCCCCATTTGTTCTCTTTCCATAGGGGTTTCTATACCATGATCAACTGAGTTTCTTATTAAATGGGTGAGTGGATCATTGATGGCTTCAAGTATCGTTTTGTCAAGCTCAACTTCTTTTCCTTCAATGATGAGATCAATGGATTTGCCGAGCTGTTGGGAAAGATCCCGGACCACACGAGTGAATTTATTTAAAATATTCGCAATGGGTTGCATTCGTGTTCTCATGATTGCTTCTTGCAGTTCTGAAGTAATCATGTCTATTCGCTGGCTGGAAAGCTCCGTAGCTTTTGGGTTAGAAGAGTTGACTCCTTGAAGCAATTGATTGCGGCTGAGTACCAATTCTCCAGCAAGATTCATTAAGGTATCTAAAAGTCCTACATTTACTCTTAAAGATGTTTGGGCTTTTGCGCTAACACCGACCTCTTTCTCTTTCGATGGAGCGGCTTTAACCTGTTTTTCAGCAACAGGCTCCACTTTTTTAGCAACAGCAGGAGTGGTTTTCGGCTTGGCCGTTTTGGTTGCCTTAGCTGCAACTGGTTTGGATTCTTTTTGTGGGGCAGCAACTTCAACAGTTTGGGTGACAGCTTCTTTTGTGACTGGCTGCAAGGGGGCCGGCTCATCACCAGTAGGCTCGCTTTCACAAATCATCTCCGGAGCTATAGCATGAATATATTGTCGTTTTATGTCGAACAATGTTTCGGTCATGTCATATTCAATGATGGAAGCAAATAGAACTTGAAAAGGGATTCTACTTGGGCTGTTATTCTCAGATAATGTTCCAACAGAATCAAAATCAATTCGGGAGTCAATAATAGTGCCCGTTTTTTGGAGGCTGTTTAATACTTCTATCGGGTTTTTTCCTTTTCTCTGGATATCTGAAATTAAATCATATTCAACAAGAAAAAGATTTTTGCCCTCTGCTTTATATTGTTCGATATCAAAAAGAGATATTTGTGGAAAAGTTCTGCCGTCGGCTAAGACGATATCCACCATTTGTGTGACAAGGTCTTGCTTATCTTCAGGCAGGGACGCTTTCGTAATATTTTCTAAGGCGGAGACATGATCTGATACATCTACATCATTGCTGGTTTCGATATTATTTAGCAAACTTTTAAGTTCATCAAATCCTTTGAGCAAAACGCTGATTCTATTCGAATCAGGCACCAGTTCTTTGGTGCGAACAAGACCTAGAACATTTTCAAGATGATGGGCCAGATCTTTTATGGTGCTCAATCCCATGAAACCTGCGCCCCCTTTGATGGAGTGTGCGGCTCTAAAGACATTGTTTACCAGATCCAGATCTATATTTTCGCCAGCTTCCTCAATGGTTAAAAGATCACTTTCTATATCACCAAGATGATCCAGCGATTCTTCGATATACATTTGTAGGGTCTCGTCATCTTCAAACATATCAAGTCTCCTGAAAGGGGGTTAACATCGAAAAGGTAAAATTTGTCTAATATTAAGTAATCTACAAAAGATATATTAAAAAGTCAAACCAAGAATGGTGGATTTCAGTGGATTTATTTCATATTTTACGCACAATATCATTGGGTTGACATGGGATGTCAATCCTAAGGAGAGCATGGGTGTTCGGGTGGGCTTGATCAATGGGATTTTTATCTGCATCGAGCAGTTCGATGACCTGGGTTTTACAGATTTGACCTTTAGGTGATAAAATTTCTATGTAATCTTCTTTTACCAGTTTGTTTCGGATCTGGACAATATAATATGATTCGGAGGGATTAGAGATAACTTTTCCTATGAAGCTATGGATTTTTCCCTGGTGGATATTGTTGTAATTGGGTTGGCATTCGTCTGGATCATCCATATAAAACCCTGTGCTGTATTCCCTGTGAAATACTTGGTTAAGCTCATGCTGCCAATTCGGATTAAATTTATAGGTAGCAGGCGAGTCTGCATAGGTGTCAATTGCCTCTCGATAGGTTTTAATTACAGATGCCAGGTAGTTGATCCCTTTCATTCGCCCTTCGATTTTCAACGAAGAGATTTTGGCATCAACAAGCGCTGGGATATGGTTAATCATACACAGATCTTTTGAATTAAATATATAAGATCCCCTCTCATCTTCCATGACCGGATGATATTCATTGGGACGAAGTTCTTCCACCACTGAATATTTCCAGCGGCAAGGATGACTGCATAGGCCACGGTTACTGTCCCTGCCGCTTAAATAAGTACTTAAGAGGCATCGTCCCGAATACGATACGCACATGGCGCCATGTATAAATGTTTCGGTTTCGATCTGACATTCTTTTGAGATTTGCTCAATTTCAGGTAAAGAAAGTTCACGGGCCAGATTGACCCTTTTGATGCCAATGCTATGCCAGAATTGGGCTGCGTTCTGGTTGGTGGTGTTGGCTTGAGTGCTTAAGTGGATATCAATGTCAGGAATAATCTGCTTTGCCAGCAGAAGAATGCCGGGGTCGGAAATAATGATTGCGTCAGGTCTTATCTCAGCAGCCTGGGTTAAAAAGGCCTTGAGTTTATCTTGTTCATTGTTCCTTGAGTAAATATTACAGGCAAGGTAGATTTTGATATTTTGTTTATGGGCAAATTGTACTGCATCAAGCAGCTCTTGGTGGGTAAAGTTGCCTGAAAAATTTCTCAAGCTAAAGTCTTTCCCAGCTAAATAAACGGCATCAGCCCCATAATGAGCAGCAATTTCGAGTTTTTCAAAATTTCCAGCGGGAGCAAGTAATTCAGGTTTGAATATTTTATTTTTCATAGGTCATGAATATACAATAAGATTCTGTAAAGTTCTATAGGAAACAAACTACCCATGATTATCACATTTTTTTTATATTTTTATTACATTCTTTTCATATCCATCGTTATCGCTTGTCGATATTTTTATAAAAAAAAATTCTTTTGTTAGAAAATCTCCTGATGGTTAAGGCAATTAAATCTTTTGGCTGGTTTTTCAAAAAAAATGGGTATGTTTTTTGCATTTAAGTTATATCTGAATTAGATTTGTGAAAAAGAGTCTGGCTGTTTGGGATTGAAATTGTGAACAAAGGGAATGGTATTTTTGTAATGTAAAGCATTGGGTTTGTAACGAACGTTGAAAATGTATTAAAATTTTAAATAAGGGTTCATATGAATAATACACACGCCACTGATAAAGAAGGCAGACGGACTGGAATTGATAGGCGTATCTATACTTATAGTGGCTATCTTCCTGAAAGAAGATCAAGCGTTGACAGAAGATCGGGGGTCGATAGAAGAAGTGAAGATAGATAAGATTATATACCGCAGTATTGAGTGTTCCTTTTTGTATTCCTTTATTTTTTTTAAAAATTGTATCTGTTTATCGGTAATTGACGAGGCAAATGGTGCCCCCGGCAGGAATCGAACCTGCGCTCAAGGATTAGGAATCCTATGCTCTATCCACTGAGCTACGGGGGCCTTTATTTAAAAGGGTTATTTTACAATTAGTCTCTGCCCGGGGAATATTTTACTTCTTTTGCTCAAATGATTCAGGGTCAGTAATTTGTTTAAACTCATGTTGTATTTTTTTGCAATAGTGAATGGGCTGTCACCGGATTGAACCTGATAGGTTGCCGCGCCTTTTTTTGAAATGAGGGTTTGCTGCTTGGCTGAAGAGATGATCAGGGTCTGTCCAATACTTAATCGAGTCGTGGATAAGTGATTTTTTGCAATAATTGCCTTGGTGGTCATATTAAATTTTCTGGCAATATTCCAAAGGTTATCTCCCCTTCGGACTTTATAGCTGATACTTTGTCCCGGAGCCAATGGAGTCGATGCTACCTTATTTGCGCGTAGTCTTTGGGTTTTGCTGGGAATCTTTAAGACTTTGCCAGCATAAATTCGATGTCGTCGGCCAATATTATTGGCACGGGATATAGCGCGTACAGATGTTTTGTATCGTTCTGCAATGCCGGATAAGGTCTGGCCGGTTCTTACTCTATGAAAAACATACATAGGTGGTGGGGAATATGTTGTTTTTATGGAATCAATTTTTGATAGAAAAAGTTCAGCTTTGTCTGTTGGAATTTTTAGTTGGTAGGCCTCTTCTGGGAGTAGTGCATATCTTAATTCAGCATTGAGCTCTTTTAAAACAGATGTGCTAACGCCGATTTCTTTAGCGATATCTTTTAGCAGAACCTGTTTTTTAATTTCACAGACTTTGTAAGGTATGGGTTGGTTTGGGGTGGCAATTTTAATATTGTATTTTTCAAGATTATTTACAATATGAAGGGTTGCCAGGAATCTGGGTACGTACCGAGAGGTCTCCCGTGGAAGATTCTGATACAGATCCCAAAAATTATCAAGATAGTTTATTCTTTGTTTTCGAATAATCCTTAGAACCCTGGTTTCACCACAATTATAAGCAGCTAGAGCAGTGGTCCAATCACCAAAGAGATTATGGAGCTCTTTTAAATAGCTGATGGCAGCCAGAGTGGCCTTTTCAGGATCTAGGCGTTCATCTATATAGTGATTCCGGTTTAAGCCGAATTTATATCCAGTGGAAGGAATAAATTGCCAAAGTCCCAGGGCTCTGGCCGAGGATAAAGCTCTTACTTTAAAGCCGCTTTCAATAAGCGGTAGCCATGAGAGTTCTTTTGGTAAACCCGCTTTTTTTAATTCGGCAAGAATAAAAGGTCTATATTTTGCTGAACGTTCCATAGACTGGGTTAAAAATTTTCGTTCAGGTCCAATTAACCGTTTGATCTCTTTTTGTACATGCTGGTTCATGGTAATAGGAATCTCATCGTGCAGTCCATTAACCACAATTTGGCGGGAGGCATAGATTTCTAATATTCGTTTTGATATTAGATATCGGATATCTTCTTTTTGCTGGTTTATTTCCGGTTGGCCTTCATCATCAATCTTAAGAATAGTAAGGTAAGCAGAATCAAGGTTGATTAATGCTTCTTCAAGTTTTCCGGTTTCCCACATTTGTTGAGCATAGTTACAAAGCTCTAAGGCTCGGTCAATTTTTTCCTGTCCAGAGCGGTTTGTGTCTGTAATGTTTGTATCTGAAAGATCCAAACCATCAAACTTGCTGGTATCTTTTGAGACAGGGTTGGCCCTTTTGTTTAACAGAGTTATATCCTCTGTTAAAGATGCTGTGGTCTGATTGTTTGCAGAGTCGGTGGTGTGTAATGAAGGAGATGGTGTGGGGTTAGATGGGTTTATGGTTGAGGTATGGTTTGTGTATTGGCAACCGGTGGTTATTAAAAAAAATGTGAGGATGGGTGCAAGTTTATTAATAAACATTTTTCTCCTTGCGTATAGTGTTAGTGTTTGGGCTTTAATTATAAAATTGTGAAACGCTTGTCAAGTATATATATGCGCTTTAAATGAGGTGCATAAATTAAAATAAAATTAAAAACAATTCTTGTGTTTAGGGTAAAAAAAATATATGTCATGTGGCTATTGTCTTTAATTAAGACCTGAGGCTTGATATTTGAAAGTGATTTCTTAAAAGAAATTAAATTTTAGACTTGATTATCTCGAATCTCTCTGATAATATCTTTCGGTCTTAATCGAGGTGGCAAATTGTTATAAACATTGTCACAAATTGAAGATAGGCCGATATAGCTCAGTTGGTAGAGCATCTCACTTGTAATGAGAATGTCCTCCGTTCGATTCGGGGTATCGGCTCCAAAATTAATTGGTGGGGTTCCCGAGTGGTCAAAGGGATCAGACTGTAAATCTGACGGCTCAGCCTTCGGAGGTTCAAATCCTCCCCCCACCACCAGAATTGTTGTGTAGGAGATCTTAAGAAAGTGTTAGGCGGGTCGTTACTACATAGCTAATGGTACATAAGTTAGCTATTTTAGTTTCTTTGGTTAGCGGGAGTAGCTCAGCTGGTAGAGCTTCAGCCTTCCAAGCTGAATGTCGCGAGTTCGAATCTCGTCTCCCGCTCCACATCTTTTTTTGATCTTCATTGAATAATGGTTTGAGTTAAATATAATAGGTTAATTTGAATCGCCTTTTTGGGCCCATGTAGCTCAGTCGGTAGAGCGCTTCCTTGGTAAGGAAGAGGTTCACCAGTTCGATTCTGGTCATGGGCTCCAGAGCAACGGCAGGAGGATAAAAAAATGGCTAAAGAGAAATTTGAGCGGAACAAGCCGCATGTAAACATAGGAACTATTGGTCATATTGATCATGGTAAAACTACGCTTACAGCAGCAATCACTAAACATGCAGCTCTAAAAGGTGGCGGTACATATGTTCCGTTTGATGAAATCGATAAGGCACCTGAAGAAAGAGAGCGTGGTATTACAATAGCCACAGCTCATGTCGAGTATGAGACAGCCAATCGTCACTACGCACATGTGGATTGCCCTGGCCATGCCGATTATATTAAAAATATGATCACCGGAGCGGCCCAGATGGATGGTGCTGTTTTGGTTGTTAGCGCTGATGATGGTCCTATGCCCCAGACAAGAGAGCATATTCTTCTTGCCCGTCAGGTTGGTGTACCCTCGATCGTCGTGTTTTTGAACAAATGTGACATGGTGGATGATGAAGAGTTGATCGAACTGGTTGAAATGGAACTTCAAGAACTTCTTGAAACCTATGAATTCCCAGGAGATACTACACCTATTATTCGCGGCAGTGCACTGAAGGCTCTTGAATGTGATGATGTCGACTCTGATGATGCCAAGCCTATCTTTGAACTTCTTGATATTCTTGATTCTTATGTTGAAGAGCCGGAAAGAGATGTCAATAAACCCTTCCTGATGCCCATTGAGGATGTATTCAGTATTTCTGGTCGTGGAACCGTTGTTACCGGAAGAATTGACCGTGGTATTGTTAAGACTGGCGAAGAGATTGAGATTGTTGGAATCAGAGATACTCAGAAAACAGTTTGTACCGGAGTTGAGATGTTTAGAAAACTTCTGGATGAAGGTCAGGCTGGTGATAATGTGGGTCTTTTGCTCCGTGGTACCAAGCGTGACCAGGTAGAAAGAGGTCAGGTTGTATCAAAACCCGGAACCATAAATCCGCATACGAAGTTCAAAGCAGAAATGTATGCCCTAAGTAAAGAAGAAGGTGGTCGTCACACGCCGTTTTTTAGTGGTTATAGACCTCAATTCTTTTTTAGAACAACAGATATCACAGGTGTGTTAACTCTGGATGAAGGTGTGGAAATGATCATGCCCGGGGATAATGCCACCATTAATGTAGAGCTGATTAACCCAATTGCTATGGAAAAAGAACTCAGGTTTGCCATCAGAGAAGGTGGTAGAACTGTAGGCGCGGGCGTTATCGGTGAAATTGTAGAATAAGTCCTTAGGAGTTGATATATGGACAGAATTATTATAGGTCTTGCTTGTACAGAGTGCAAAAGAAGAAATTATACAACGACAAAGAATAAGCGGAGTACGCCAGATAAAATAGAGTTCAAAAAATATTGCAAATTTTGTAATAAACATCTGGTTCACAAGGAAACTAAGGTTAAATAATTAGGCTTTATAAAGGTCAGTAGCTCCAATTGGCAGAGCTCCGGACTCCAAATCCGGCGGTTGTGGGTTCGACTCCCTCCTGACCTGCCACATACTTTTAACCGGTTGGTTGCCTTGAAACCTGTAGGTTGCTTTTATAAAAATTAAGGCAAAAAAACAAACGCCAGGAGTTGTATGTCACGAATACAAAAGAAAAAACCGGTCAGTGAAAAGTTGAAGAAAAAAGCTTCACAGGAAGAAAATGGTTTGGAATCTGATAAACAATTGAGTTCTAAGCCGGCATCTATAAAGGGAGCACTTAAGGCAAAGTTGGATAAAAATGCGCCAGAAGCGAAGCTAAGTGAACCCAATTTTTTCCAAAAATCCATGGAGTTTTTGCGAGAGGTTAAGGTTGAGCTTAAAAAAGTGACCTGGCCAACCCGTAAACAGACGACTGGAACAACGATTGTTGTAATTATTTTCGTTTTTGTTGTTTCAGGTTTTCTCGGGCTTTTTGATCTTGGGCTATCAAAGCTTGTTCAAGTTGTACTGACATAAAACAAGGGAAGTAACATGTCTCTAAAATGGTACGTTGTACATGTGTATTCAGGGCACGAACAGAAAGTAAAAGTTGCTCTTGAAGAAAAAATAGAAGGCTCTAAGCATCCTGAAAAATTCGGAGAGATTCTCATCCCTACCGAAAATATTATTGAGCTTGTGAATGGGAAAAAAAAAGAGTCTTCCAGAAAATTTTATCCAGGATACATCTTGGTGCGGATGCATTTGGATAATGAGACATGGCATATTGTAAATTCCACAGCAAAGGTTACTGGCTTTTTGGGCGGTAAAAATAAACCGGCACCGATTAGCGATAGAGAAGCCAAAAGCATTGTGGATAAAATGCAGCAAGGCAAGAATAAGCCTCAACCCAAGTACTTTTTTGAACCAGGCGATGAAGTCAGGGTGGTGGATGGACCGTTTTCCAATTTTAATGGTACGGTGGAGGATGTGTCCCCGGATAAAGAAAAGATTAAGGTCCTGGTTAGTATTTTTGGACGCGCAACCCCTGTGGAGCTAAATTTTATACAGGTAAGCAAAATTTAATATAGTGAGTTTCAGGAGTTAAAAAAACATGGCAAAAAAAGTAATGACACAAATAAAGCTTCAGGTTCTAGCTGGGAAAGCCAATCCATCGCCACCTATCGGACCTGCTTTAGGTCAGCACGGTGTTAATATCATGGATTTTTGCAAGGCTTTTAATGCAAAAACCGCAAATGATGTAGGAAGTATTATCCCAGTGGTCATCACTGTTTACCAGGATAGATCATTTAGCTTTATCACAAAAACGCCCCCGGCTTCTAGATTACTGCTGGCTGCGGCAAAGCTCAAAAAAGGATCTGGTGTACCCAACCGAGATAAGGTTGGAAAAGTTACTCATGATCAACTTGTAGCAATTGCCGAAACCAAAAAAGAAGATTTAAATGCCTCTGATATTGACGCAGCTGTAAAAATTATTGCAGGTACAGCGAGAAGTATGGGGATAGAAGTAGTTTAACTTTATAAGTAAAAGAGTGAAAAAAATGCCAAAGCGGAGTAAAAAACAGACAGAAGCGCATAAAAAGGTCGATAGCACGGTTCAATACGAACCAATGGATGCCTTGGAACTAACAGTTGCTTCAAGTTATGCAAAATTTGATGAAACAGTTGATATTGCCGTAAGGTTAGGTGTTGATCCGCGGCATGCCGACCAAATGGTCCGTGGTACAGTGGTTTTGCCAAACGGTTTGGGAAAAGAGGTCAAGGTTTTAGTGTTCACAAAAGGTGAAAAAGAAAAAGAAGCCTTGGATGCTGGAGCTGACTTTATT
Organism: Desulfobacula sp.; assembly: GCA_033852015.1. Taxonomy (GTDB): domain Bacteria; phylum Desulfobacterota; class Desulfobacteria; order Desulfobacterales; family Desulfobacteraceae; genus Desulfobacula. The sequence goes on along the minus strand of JAWSVH010000004.1, from coordinate 1,609 downwards.
GCCGACGACGAGACTATTGAGAAAATTAAAAATGGATGGTTTGGGTTTGATAAAGCCATTGCCACTCCGGATATGATGGGAACCGTTGGGAAGCTTGGAAGAGTACTTGGCCCCAGAGGTTTGATGCCGAATGCAAAAACTGGAACAGTGACTTTCGAACTGGATAAAGCAATTAGCGAGCTAAAAGCTGGTAAAATTGAATTCAGAGTTGAAAAAGCAGGCATCATTCATGTGCCGGTGGGTAAAGTGTCTTTTGGGGCGCAAAAATTAACTGAAAATTTTCAAGCTTTTCTGGATAAACTTATTGCATTAAAACCTGCATCCAGTAAAGGGGCATACTTAAAAACTATTACAGTATCCTCAACAATGGGGCCTGGTATAAAAGTGGATCCTTTATTGGTAAAATAAGATAGTCAGTTAAAGCTTGTTTAATAGTGATAAGAACCTGTCATAGACAGTAGGTGTGCTTTTTTTTAAAGTACATAATCGGATTTGCCGGCCTGCCGAGATAGAAGATAAATAGATCTTATTTTGGTTTAGTTGGCACCTTCGGAAAAATTAATTCATGGAAGGAGGTGTAAGAAAATTGCTCAATATTTCACAAAAAAAAGAACAGGTAAAAAGACTCGCAAAAGAGTTCTCTGAATCTGAGATTTCAATACTGGTCGATTACAAAGGGCTTGATGTATTGCAAATGACTGAATTGCGCTCTAAATTTAGAGCTGCAAATGTCCAGATGGAAGTAGTTAAAAATACGCTACTTACTCGGGCAGTAGAGGGTACAGATTCAGACTTAATGAAAGACTTTTTTAAAGGTCCGAGTGCTATAGTCCTGTCTAAAGAAGATCCTGTCGCGCCTGCCAAAATCCTTGTGGATTTTGTAAAAGACAATGAGAAGCTTGAGATTAAGGCTGCGGCTCTTGGCGGAAAACTGTTGAGTGTCGAGGAGATTACTCAACTGGCGAAGATGCCCTCTAAAGACGAGCTTCTGGGTAAACTCGTTTGTACACTTAACGCAGTGCCGACATCATTTGTTAATGTCCTTGCTGGTGTACCAAGAGCGTTTGTTAATGTGCTTAATGCAGTTAAAGATCAAAAAGAAGCTGCTTAAAACAAATTTTTATATATTACAAAGGATTTTAAATCCTTTATTGTTTATTTTAGGAGAAGAAAATGGCTGATATCACAAAAGATGATGTTATTGAGTTTATAGCGAACATGAGTGTACTTGATCTTTCTGAACTTGTAAAAGAGATGGAAGACAAATTTGGTGTAAGTGCAGCAGCCCCTGTTGCAGTAGCTGGTATGGTAGCTGCTGGCGGAGAAGCTGCGGCAGCTGAAGAACAGACTGAATTTGATGTTATTCTTGAAACTTTTGGTGACAAGAAAATTAATGTTATTAAAGAAGTTAGAGCAATTACAGGCCTGGGCTTAAAAGAAGCCAAAGCGCTTGTCGAAGAAGCGCCTAAGGCAATCAAAGAAGGCGTGGCTAAAGATGAAGCAGACAAAATCAAAGAACAGCTTGAAGGAGCTGGGGCACAGGTTTCTGTTAAATAATTTTTGTAAAGGTTTTTACCTTATAACAATTTTATTTGCATAAAATTTATGC
>JAWSVH010000179.1:0-16876 GCA_033852015.1 Desulfobacula sp. | reverse complement strand
GAATCGTTGAAGATGTAAATCTTGATGGTGACCCCTTGCTGATGAAAATATTAAGAGAACCCGGCCATGAAGTCATCTGGTCTAATGTCCTTATTGACGACAAAGATGTTCCCCACTGGTCGGGAAACGATGAAAACCATCCAGACAAAGGGATCAACTTTCAAGGAGAATGGCATAAGGGTAAAACTGATGCCAATGGCAAAGCCATTCCCATGTCCCATCCAAACTCAAGATGTACAGTAGCGGCAACTTCCCTTGAAAATTATTATTCAGACGCTGACAATCCCGAGGGCGCTTTAACCCGCGTAATCACCTATTCTGGAAGAGATGCTGATACCATGCCTCCGGTATGGGTTGCTCGAAATTCAGATGCGGGTGTTGTTATCGGTGCCTGTATTGTTTCAGCAGCTACAGCGACTGAAGTTGGCGCAAGCGGTGTAAAAAGAGCACCCTGGGCGAACGCACCTTTTATCCCCGGCGCATTAGGGGATTATATGGATGCTCAATTCAAATTCTTTGGCAACGATAAAATCAAAGGAGACTACAAACCTGTAATGGCAGGCTTAAATTATTTTTTGACTGATCAAGCAAGGGGCGGAGACTCAACCAAACTCATCGGTGAAAAACGAGATGTAAAGGTTTGGTTATCATGGCTTGAAAGATATGCACATAATGAAGTTGAGTATCTATCAACTCCAATTGGGAATCTTCCTAAATATGAAGATCTCAAAACGTTGTTCAAAGATATCATTAGTAAAGATTATACAAAAGAGCTCTATACCAGACAGTTTTCCCTGTATCTGGACAATATAATCAAACGAGTAGAACTACAGCAGGATGCATATTCAAAAGAAAAAGATATCCCTCAAATGCTTGTTGATATCCTTGCTGAACAAAAAAGTGCGCTTGTGACTCTTAGAGAAGAACAAGGTAACATTATTTCACCGGATTTTTTTTAGATTCTAATACCAGCAACGCCTTGTAAGATCATCCAAACATCCCTCCTGGATAACCGTTTATCCAGGAGGGATTTCTCGTTATATCAACGTATCATGCATCATAACTGACCGGACAGTTTTTTAATCTCTTCATGAACCAACGGATGTTTTGCCATCTGGCCTTTTTCATCAATTCCCCTATAAAAAAGATCGGTTTCATATTTAACATTTGCCGCATCAAAAAAATACCGGGCAGTTAATTGAAGTCCCTCAAACAGATCCTTTCCCTTTGTCGCTGCAACGCCTAAAAGCACCCCTTTTCGAACTCGCCCTTTATAATCATCTGTCTTTAAGCAATATTTTCTGGACCACACCACTTGTATCCGGTCAATTAAAGCTTTTAATGCTGATGGAAACCCATAAAAATATACCGGAGAACTTAAAACAAGAATATCTGCTTTTAAAAGTAAGGGCAAAAAGATTTGTGAAAAGTCATCATCAAAAATACATATTCCTTTTGATTCACAACTCCCACAGCCAATACAATGATTGATTTTAAGTTTTGGGGCATGTAGCACTTGGGTTTTATGACCTAAAGCGTTCATCTCTTCCATAAGAAGAGACATTAGAAAATCAGAATTTCCTTTAGAACGAGGGCTGCCATGTATACCTAATATCTGCATAATATTTTACTCCACAATTGAAAGAATCTCGACCTCAAATATCAAAGTTGCACCCGGTTTGATGAGCAGTCCCGCGCCCTGATCGCCATAGGCCAATTCCGGCGGGATGTACAACATCCACTTTGATCCGACTTTCATTTTCTGCAAAGCTTCTATCCAGCCCTTAATGACTCCCCCTAACTGAAAAACAGCCGGTTTGCCCCGCTGATAAGAAGAATCAAATACCGTACCATCAATTAAAGTTCCCTTATAATGACATTCAATAATATCAAGTTCCTTAGGCAAAGAACCGGTTCCTTGAGTGAGAACTTTATACTGGAGCCCGGATGATAAACTAATAACCCCTTCTTGTTTTTTATTTTCATCTAAAAACTTCATGCCTTCTGCTCGATTTTTTTCAGATTCGCTTTTAATCGCCTCAATCTGTTTTTGTCGGGCGATCCTCTGATAAGACATCAAAAGATTTTTTAATTGATCCTGGGTTAGCTTTGGTGTATTACCGAGGCTATCTTCTGTTCCCATTAAAAAATATTTTGAGTCAAGTTCTATCGTGCTTTTTAATTTATCAAAGATATCATATCCAAGGGCATAACTAATTTGCTCTTCTTGACTTGCCTTATCAATAGACGACTCTGATTGCTGAGTTTTTTGAGTTCTTTCAACCGGCTGGGGTTTATCCTCTGCCACGGTATTCCTTGGCATCACAACCAGAAAAATTAAAAACAAAAAGCATCGCAGATGTTTATGCATTATACTTCTCCTTTATATTTACCGTATGATTTTGACTGATATCCCTGCTTTAATTCAGGATTATCAAAAAGATTTTATCTTTGCAATAACCCCCTGCAAATATAAAAAGATTACTACATGTCATATTTTCCTCACCTATATATAAAAAATATGATAGCATATTTAAAATTTAATGAGCATTTAAATAATCGAGTTATCTTACATTTTTTTCGACCAAAGGAGAAGAGAGTATGAAGATTCAATGGATGGACGATATGTCGCTTGGTAAAAAAATAGTTGGCGGATTCCTTTTTGTTTCCTTAATTACTGTCATGGTTGGTGGAATGGGCTTTACTAAAATTTCCAGCAATATCACATCTGTTCAAACCATGGTTGATACAAATGTCTCCCTATTAAAAAAAGCTCAAAACCTGAAAATATCGTTCCTTCAGCTTCGCAAATATGAAAAAGATTTTTTCCTTAATATTGGCAATTTAGAAAAACAAAATAAGTATAAAAATAAATTCAACGAGGTTTCTCAACAAACAACAAAAGCGATCAATGCATTAGAAACCAGTGCTAAAAAAACGCTTCAATCTTCTTACACTCAATATAAAGAGGGATTTGTCAAATTAACCCAAACCCTGATCGCTGATGACTCAATCACGCCACAAAAAGCCGATGCGCTGATGACTCCACTAAAAGCAAATATTGAGCACTTTGAATCCGATGTGGATAAGCTCATACAAGATGCTTCAAAAACTTTGGATTCAGTGGCAGACACGATCCATTCTTCCAGAAATCGATGGAGAATCATCATTGGAGCAGCCTTATTGTTTGCTATTTTTTCCAGTATTATCATGGGAATTATTCTAACCAAGATAGTTACCCGACCCATCGAACAGGTGGTTCATTTCGCACGTGAAATGTCCAAGGGAGACCTTACTCATAAAATAGACTTAAACAGAAGAGATGAAATTGGTACGCTTGCCAAAGCATTAAACAGCATGTCTGAACACCTTCGAGATATATTTAAAAATCTTTTGTCAAGTTCTCAAACTCTGGTATCTTCTTCTGACACCCTATCTGGAATTTCAGACCAGATCAGCGCCAATTCTGATGAAACAGCCCAAAAATCTAATACGGTTGCAGCAGCGGCAGAAGAAATGAGTACAAATATGAACAATGTTGCTTCAGCAACCGAAGAGACCACGGCCAATATCCAGACTGTGGTCTCTGCTGCAGAAGAGATGACGGCAACCATTCAAGAGATAGCAAACAATACTGCAAAAGGCAGCCAAATCACCCAGAATGCCGTTCAACATGCTCAAGAAGTCTCTTCAAAAGTAGATGAACTGGGAAAAGCTGCCCGGGAAATAAGCAAAGTCACAGAAACCATTGCAGACATATCAGAACAGACCAATCTTTTAGCACTAAATGCCACCATTGAGGCTGCCCGAGCCGGTGAAGCCGGAAAGGGATTTGCCGTTGTGGCAGCAGAAATAAAAGCACTGGCCCAGCAGACAGCAGAAGCCACCAGTGAAATTAATTCAAAAATCACCGGCGTCCAGGGTACCACCGCAGAATCAGTAAAAGCCATTGATTCCATTGTAAAAGTCATCAATGAAATCAATGAAATTGTTGCCACTGTAGCCGCTGCCATTGAAGAACAATCCGCTACCACCCAGGAAATATCCAACAATGTAGGCCAGGCAGCCACCGGTCTTGAAGAGGTCAATGATAATTTTAACCAAATTTCCGCTGTAACAATGGAAGTCACGCAGAATGTCGCAGAAGTTAATCAGGCTGCAGACCAGACAAATACTGACAGCAAACAGATTAAAGAGAATGCCCAGGCACTTTCTAAACTTGCTGTGGATTTAACTAAAATTGTGGACCAGCTTAAACTTTAAAGCATCTCTATGGCACATGCCATTGAGACGCCACCACCACCACAAAGTGTGGCAAGACCCAATGGTTTATTGTGATGTTTCAATGCGTACATTAAAGAAACCACAACCCGGGCTCCTGTGGAGCCCACCGGGTGTCCAAGACCGATACCAGATCCATTTATATTGGTAATATCCCGATCTAAACCCAGCTGCCTTTCACAACCAATATATTGGCCGGCAAATGCTTCGTTGACTTCCACCAGATCAAAATCTGAGATCTTCATCCCTGACTTTTTTAAAAGGTTCTGAACTGCCGGAACCGGAGAGAGCCCCATGACAGATGGATGACAAGCACCTCTTGAGGTTGCCTTAATTCTGGCAATGGGTGCAAGTTCTAATTCTTTTGCCTTTGAAGCAGACATAATAATCATACCGGTGGAACCATCATTTATTCCTGAAGAATTACCCGCCGTCACTTTCCCGATTTTAGGAACAAAAGCCGGGGGCATGGCAGCCAACTTTTCCATCGTCATTTGGGGCCTGAAATGTTCGTCTTTATCAAAAACAATCGGACCTTTTCTTTTTTGGGGCACCAAAACCTTTACAATCTCATCCTTAAAAGATCCATCCTGTGTTGCTCGTTCTGCCTGATTATGACTTTTCAATGCCACTTGGTCCATTTCCTGCCTGGAAATATCCAAATGCTGAGCAATAAATTCTGTCGTATGCCCCATGATATACGGTTTTCCAACAAACATACTCAATGGCGCCTGGGTTTCATCCACCGGACCGTCTTCCGGGTGAGGCATAATATGAGATCCACAATGCAGGGCATGAATCATATTGTCGACAAACGTCTGATCCTGCAGCCGGCATCCCCACCGTGCACCGGGCACACTGTACGGCACCGATGACATATGTTCTGTCCCACCTGCCAGAATAATATCAGCCATGCCCGCCTGTATCATTGCCATGCCCGAAATCATGGCCTCCATTCCTGAAATGCACACCCGGTTTATGGTAGCGGCCGGGACAGTCTCAGGAATACCAGCAAGCAAAGCCCCCACACGTGCGACATTAAGTGTGTCACAAGATTCCATACAACACCCATAACGAATATCATCTATCATTTCAGGTAAAATTTTTGCTCTTTTAATCGCCTCTTGCATAGTAATCGCCGCAAGGCTTGCCCCGTTCATGGGTAAAAGAGTCCCTCCAAAAGTGCCAATAGCTGTCCTACAGCCAGATACAATTACAACATCTTCCATTTTTATCTCCTGTCTGTTTTTTAATTTTAAAACAAAGATTCTTCCATCTCAACTGCCGGATTACGCTCACATACGATGGCATTCAATTTTCCCATAGTCACCGGAATTAACGTCGTAATAAAAAATTGTGCTGCCTTAATTTTGCCATAGTAAAAAGCGTGTTCATTGCCGTCGAGTTTTTCATCTGCAATGGTTGCTGCCCACAGCAGCAACCATGCCATGACAATATCACCACAACTGTCCATCAATGGATGGGCACAAGCAAATGCCGACTCTAAATGCTGCCCAGACATTGCCCGGACGATACGATCACATGTAGATTCAAACAATATCAGAGTCGCATCCAGTTTCTGCCCAAGAACGGCAAGGTGATCATGACTCTGGGCTTTTATGATCGTGGTTCGAATCTCTACCAGCAATGCTTTTTTGATCGCCCCTTTTTTCCCAAAAACCTTACGGCCCAGAAAATCCATAGCCTGGATGCCATTGCTTCCCTCGTAAATTGATGCAATTTTACAATCCCTTAAAATCTGTTCTACAGGATACTCTTTTGTATAACCATACCCGCCAAATATCTGCATGGCATCTACACAAATATCAAATCCTTTTTCACTGGAATATGCCTTGACCACCGGAGTTAAAATGTCCACCAGATGAGAATAATGTTGAATTTGTTTCTTATCAGCACTTGTTTGAACCATATCAAAACAAAACGCGATATAATAAGTAAGACACCGCATCCCTTCAAGATGAGATTTCATCTTTAACAGCATCCGCTTTACATCCGGGTGTTGTATGATTGTAACCGGAGCATTTTTACGGCTTGTAGGATCTTTAATGCTTCGTCCCTGGACCCGTTGTTTTGCATAATCCAACGCATACAGATAGGCCAGATTTGCACTGGTAAAGGCCTGTGTCCCCACTTCCAGGCGGACCTCATTCATCATATGAAACATGATTTCCATACCCTGCCCCGGCTGACCGAGCAAAAGTCCTTTACAACTATTCTGACTGCCCAGAACAACAGAACAGGTGGGACTGCCATGAAGCCCCATTTTTTTTTCAATTCCTATGACTGTCACATCATTGTCTTCACCAAGGCTACCATCTGAGTTCACCCAAATTTTTGGAACAATAAAAATAGAGATCCCTTTAGTTCCCTCTGGGGCACCTTCAATTCTGGCCAAAACCGGATGAATGATATTGGGGCTGATATCCTGATCACCATTGGTAATAAAAATTTTATTGCCAGTGATATCGTAAGTGCCATCTTTGTTTTTTTTTGCCATGGTGGTCAAAGCTCCGACATCTGAACCCGCATCAGGTTCCGTCAACATCATTGAACCACCCCATGTCCCGGAATATAATTTTTCTACAAAAAGTTCTTTTTGATCTAAGGTCCCATAAAGATCAATCATTTTTCCAGCCCCATGACTTAAAATAGGATAGGTCATTAGAACATAATTGGCTGCAAAAAGGTATTCCATGGCAGCTTGAGAAATAGTATGGGGAAGTCCCTGGCCGCCGTACTCTGGTGATTCGGTTAATGCGCCCCATTCACCTTCCACTAAAAGAGCATGGGGACGTTTTAAACACGGGGGAACACGGACACGGCCTTCTTCAAATTGCGCCCCCACTTTATCGCAATCTATATAGGTAGGGAAAATTTCATTCACCGCCAAATTTTTAGCCTCTCTAATTACCATATCGAACATTTTTTTATTCAATGATTTGAACGGTTCAAACTTTAAAAAAGTTTCAACCTGAAGCAATTCATAAAGTATAAAATCGATGTCTCTTTGACTGGTAAGTTTTAAAGCCATAGTCCCCCCTGATTATTTAATATTCTTTGGGTAAGTAAAATTTACCCATCTAAAATAAGCGAGGTTTATTAAACAATCAAGTATAAATTAAATAAGACGAATTAAATAAATCATGTTTAGCAAACGACCCGGCACATTGAGTTGACTGACAAAATATCCTTGACAAAGCGCAAACGGATGGTATAAAAATGCAAAATATAATTCTGCATAGCAAAATATATTTTTTCTTCCACTCAAACGAGGACTAAATACCGTGACTTCTTTTCCATGCCAAGAAAAACATCCAACAAACCGGGCGTTAACCACCATCATTGACTATGAAAAACAACCCTTTGCAGACAGATTTCCAATTGACAATGCCTATGAATTAATTCAGCAGACAAAAATTCGCTATGGGAAAAATATTGCCCTTTCTCAATTATATACTGCAGACAAAAATGAAATTGCAAAACACCTCACCTTTAACCAACTGACCAAAAAAATCACGCAGATAGCCAATCTTTTGCACCACCTGGAAGTAGGACATAACGATGCCGTTACCATCTTACTGCCCAGCCTCATGGAAAACCAGATTGCATTATGGGGAACCCAGGCCACAGGGATTGTAAATCCTGTCAACCACTTCCTTGAAACCCGACTTATTGTAGAGATCATGAACGAGGTAAAATCCAAGGTATTGATCACCCTTTCACCCGGCGATGCTTTGGGTCTTAGCGCCAAAACCTGTGACATTATAAAACAGGTTCCCACTCTCACTCATGTCCTGTTGACAACGGATAATGCATCCGGCGAGGTCACCACTAAAATATTCAATAAACCCGATATACAACCCCCAAATGTTCAAATCCTTGATTTTAATATGGCCCTTGAAAAACAACCCGGCGATGATTTAATCAATAAAAAAACAATCTGCGCAACGGATACTGCTATTTATTTTCATACCGGCGGCACGACAGGCAAACCAAAAATCGCGATGCTCTCCCATGCCAGTGTTTCATTTGTCGCACAAGTGTATGCAGATTTCAATCACCATCATGGGCCATCCGCCTCTTTAAACCCACTACCCTTATTCCATGTTTTCGGAACGATAGCGGCATCTTTAGCCATTTTCATACAAGGCCGATGTGTTGTCATGATGACCCCCACTGGATTTAGAAATCCCAATGTTGTTAAAAACTGGTGGCATTTTATCGAACAATTCCAGGTGGCCTGGTTTGCCACTGTTCCCACCATATTGAGTGCCCTACTTGAAATTCCCATTGCAGACAATAACATTGCTTGTCTCAAATATGTCAACAGCGGCTCAGCGCCACTATCAATCAAGTTGAAAAATACCTGTGCAAACCAATTTACTGCCACCGTTGTCAGCGGATATGGTATGACAGAATCCAGTTGTCTCATTGCAAGATGCCTTCATAATTATGATACTCCAGAAGATACCGTGGGTATCAGAATCCCATATACACAAGTCATTACAGCCAAACTTGCAGATAATACGATTGCACAAATCTGTAAGCCGGGAGAGCCGGGAGTCATCTTAGTAAAAGGCCCCAACATATTTAAGGGGTATCTGAACAAAATAGAAAATGCCAGAGCATGGATAGATAATGAATGGTTCAACACAGGAGATATTGGCATCCTTGATAAAGACCAATACTTAAAACTCACTGGCCGAGCCAAAGACCTGATTATTCGAGGTGGACATAATATTGATCCACAAATCATTGAAATTCCATTGGAAAAACACCCGGCAATTTCACAAGCTGTAGCCGTTGGGCAGCCAGATGCTTATGCGGGTGAAATTCCTGTGGTCTACGCCTGTCTGAAAACCAACCACACCATCAGTGAAGATGAATTACTAAACTATTGCAATCAACACATATCAGAACGATCTGCCATTCCCAAACGGATAGAAATTCTTAAGGTCATGCCTCTCACGGCAGTCGGGAAAATTTCAAAACCAGATTTACGAAACAGGGCCACTGAATATGCAGTGGCGCATGTATTAAAAATTGCCGGGATCAATGCATCACTAAGTGCAGAGAATAACCCTAAAAAGGGCCAGGTCATCCACATCCAAATACAATCACAAGCCCACAAAAATAAAGTAGATAAGTTATTAACAGGCTTCCCCATTGTTGCTGAATTTAATATTGTGAATGAGCAATTATAATATCTGATTCCAATTTAAAAAAAAGAGGTTGACAAGAAAATTACAGAACGATACGGTTATACAAACTGCAAAATACTGTTTTGCACAGTGAAACACTGAAGGTTTTTCAACCATTAATGGAGGAATCCACATGAAAAAATTTTCACAAATCACCCTTGGCATTTTAATTTGTGCCATGTTAATCCTACCCCAGACCGGACTGGCCAAAACCAAGAAATTAAAAGTCCAATGCGCCTATCCTGCAACGGCATACATGGGACAGACCACTGTTTTTTTTGCAGACCGTGTCAAGGCACTTACCAATGGAGAGGTTACAGTAAAAGTCTTCTGGCCAGGCCAACTGGTTAAAACCAAAGAAGCTTTTGATTCATTGAAACAAGGAATGATCGATGGGTATTCCGGCAGCATGCTCTATTTTGCAGGTTCTGTACCCGAGGTCAATTGCGAATGGTTACCATTTGGATGGGCAAGCCCAAAAGAAGCCGCAGATATTTATAAAAATCACGGCTGGCTTGAATTGATGCGAGAAGCCACAGCCAAACACGGTGTCCGCTATATTGCACCCATGGCAACGGCCTCCATGGGGTTAATTACTAAATTCCCGGTCAGAAAAGTAGAAGACTTAAAGGGCCGTAAAATTCGTGCGGTAGGAATGGAAGCAAAGATTATCGCCGCCCTTGGTGGTTCAACTGTCTCCATCTCCGGTGCGGAACAATATATGGCGCTTAAACAAGGGGTTGTAGAAGGAACTGATTATCCTTTTTATACGATTGGAAAATATAAATTCTATGAAGTATGCAACTATATAACCCGACCGGCACTGCATACACCGGGTATGGTTGAAATCCTGATCAATAATGACGTTTATAATTCTTTGTCCAAAGCCAACCAGAAAGCCATTGACCAGGCCGGATGGGAAGCATTCATGCGCACAGTTGAACTCAATGAAAAATGGGACCAGGAAGCCTATGCCACTTGTAAAGAAAAAAATGTTGAAATGATTGATCTGACCCCCCAGGCTCTCAATGAGTTCAGAACTAAAATAAACCCTCTATGGGATAAACTGGCAGCTAAAAGTGATATCAGCAAACGCCTGGTTGAAAGCTTAAAAGCCTATATGGCTAAAAAATAAGCTCCCGGAATTCGAAAAGAGTGACAACAGGAGAAACAGAGTGAAACGCTTTTGTGATTTCATAGATGGATTGAATATTTGGATTGGAAAAATTGCAAGCTTTCTAATCTTGATCCTCGTGGCAATTATCATGTATGAAGTGGTGGGTCGTTACCTGTTTAATTCACCCACCCAATGGGCAAATGAATTAAGCGAATATCTTCTGACCGGAGTGGTGATGTTGGGTGGTGCATACTGTCTTGCTGAATATGAACATGTCCGTGTAGATATCTTTCACCGTAATTTTGGCCCGCGCCTGAAAGCTGCCTTGGAAGTTTTTACATGTTTTCTGGTTTTAACATTTGTCAGCGCAATTATCTGGAAAGGCAGCATCGTAAGTTATGATGCCTTTATCCATGGAACAAGATCCATGACAATTATGGAAATGCCTCTTTTTCCATCCATGGTCCTGGTACCGATTGGGGCAGCTCTCATCGGGCTTCAGAGTATCTCTGGAGCCTTGCGCGCCCTTCTCCAGCTGACCGACTCACACACTGACACCCAAAAGGATAATTAAGTCTATGGAAACCTGGCTGCTTACACTTATTGTTCTTACGTCTCTCATTCTTCTTCTCAGCCTTGGGGTCCCGATTGCCTTCACTCTGTGCGGTATTTCCACCATCGGTATTTTATTTACCTGGGGGCCCAAAGGTCTGCTTCTCCTGTTTAACGCTGCATACGCAGAATCCACAAGTTTTCTTTTGCTCGCCATCCCATTATTTATCTTTATGGCCAATCAACTCAAATTCAGTGGCATGGGTGATGACCTTTATGAAATGGTATATCGATGGATGGGCAGGGTCCGTGGTGGACTTGCTCTAGGCACCGTTATTATCTGTGCCATCTTTGCAGCCATGGCTGGCATATCTTCTGTTGCAACCATCAGCATGGGCCTGATAGCATTGCCATCCATGCTCTCCCGTGGATACCAACAAGATCTTGCCGTTGGAAGCATTGCAGCAGGTGGAGCGCTGGGTATTTTAATCCCTCCATCCATTATCATGATCCTTTACGGAGCTATGGCTGAAGTTTCAGTGGGGAAAATGTTCATCGCTGGCGTTATCCCAGGGATGCTCATGTGTCTTATCTTTATGATTTATATTGCGGTTCGCTCTTATTTGAACAAAGAGATTGCACCCGCTATTGAAGAAAGCTTTACTTTAAAAGAAAAGCTCATTGTCCTAAAAGGAGTAATCCTTCCCATATGCTTGGTTTTTCTTGTTTTAGGGGTTATTTATTTCGGCGTCTGCACCCCCACAGAGGCATCTGCTGTAGGAGCATTTGGTGCCATGTGCTGTGCAATCTTTTATGGAAAATTCTCCTGGAAAAATTTAAAAGACTCTCTTTGGGCCACGATAAAAGTGAATGCCATGGTATTCTGGTTGATCATTGGCGCACTGGCTTTCACCAATTTTATGGCCTATTCTGAAATTCAGGATTTGATAAAAGATACGATCCTTTCTTTAGAATATTCTCGATGGATTATCCTGATTGCCATGCAATTGATCTTTTTTGTTCTCGGTATGTTTTTAGACCCTGCCGGCATCATCATGCTCACCACCCCCATTTTTGTTCCCATTATTGTGGAACTTGGGTTTGATCCATTATGGTTTGGCATACTATTTGTGATCAACATGGAAATGGCTTATATCACGCCACCATTTGGATTTAATCTATTCATCATGAAAGGAATCGTCCCCCCTCAAATCAGTATGGCAAACATTTACCGGGCCATTATCCCCTTTGTCTTTCTCCAGGCCCTGTGTCTGATATTGGTAATGCTATTTCCCAGCCTTGCCACATGGCTGCCTGAATTGATGATCACCAAATAACCAGGCATAAAAACTACGTTGCTGTCTGCAACTTTTCATTCCCTACCACCAAAATACTGGCAATGGAAATTTGATCCAGACGTTCAAACATAGCACGACTGGCTTCAACCCACACCCATCGGGACATACACTCTCCGGCCTGGTTACAGATACCACACACCTGTGTTTCCTGTTCGGTACAATCAACAATTTCAGGTAATTCTTCAAGGACTCTTACAATATCACCAATGGTAATTTTTTCCGGGAGTTTTGCAAGCATATGTCCTCCAAAAGGCCCTCTCTGACTATTGATAATTCCCGCTTTTTTTAATTTAACGGTTAATTGCTCAAGATATTTCAGAGAAATATTCTGACGTTTTGAAATGTCACTTAAAGGGACCGGTTTCCCATCGCCAAAAACAGCGATATCAAGAACAAGTCTTGTGCCATATCTACTTTTCGTTGTCAGTTTCATTCTCTTTCCTTATCATCTATATCCCTTGTGAAAATTTCATGATCTTCAAGGTTATCCGGCTTTTGGAATGGCAAAAGAATCGTAAAGTTACTTCCCTTGCCTGCTTTAGATTCTACTTTAATGGTACCCCCATGATAGCGAACCACCCTATGGGCAATAAACATTCCCAAGCCTGTTCCCTGGGACCCCTTGGATGAAAAAAAGAGGGTGAACATTTTATTGCGTGTTTCTGCATCCATGCCGGTACCATTATCCTCAACACTAAAGCTAATAAACCCTTCTTTGTTTTTACTGACACAAAATCTTATCCAATGATGGGCTTTATTTGCATCTAATATGCATGCATCCAAAGCATTTTCTAAAAAATTAACCAGGGCAGCTTCCATCCAGTTTGTATCGACTTCGATTTGTCCGAGGCTATCAGGGATAGAAATGTCCAGCCGGATATCGTTCTCTTTTGCTATGGGGGTTACGCTGTCAATGACATTCTTTGCAAAATCAGCAATATCCAATAGTTCATAACTCAATTCCCTTGATTTGGCATAATACAATATTTCAAGCACCATTTTCTTGATCTTATCTGCCATCTGTTGAATCTGCCCGAACGCCTTGGTAACTCTATTCTCATCTGCCTGAACAATACCGGTTTCGAGTTGATAAATGCCGCCATCCAGTGCGGTAAGCATTCCTTTCACCCCATGGGACATAGACCCCAGCATAAGACCAAGGGAAACCAGATGGTCCTGCAACTGACGAATCTGGGTAATATCCGTCGACATTTCCATTACCTGGGTAATTTTCCCCAACTCATTTCGGATCGGTGCGGTCTGGGTGAGTACATTATACTGTCTACCGGATTTTGATGTTACAATATCTTCAATGGTATGGGATTTCCCATCCTGGAACGTTGCAACAACGGGACAATCTGAACACGGAGTTGTTCTATGCTTGAATACTTCGTAGCACACACCTCCGATGGGACCACCAAAATCCAATTTAAATCTTTTATTGGCCGCCGTAATTCTTAAATTTTTGTCTTGAACTGAAATATAGCAGGGAACTTCTTCAAATAACTGGTTCAACAAATCCTGGGCATTATGGAGTTCAGCAATTCTCTCTGAATATCGATCAATCTTTCGTTCTAACGCAATATTTTTACTGGCACCCATCAACGCCAGATTCAAAGCTTTTGGATTTACAGGTAATTGAAGATAAGAGATGGCTTTAGAGGAAAAAAGATCCATGGCCTTATCCATCTTTTCTGGAGCAGCAAGTATTAGTAAAGGGACTCGAGGCGTTTGTTTTTTAATTCTAAGAAGATCTTGAACGATATCACCATTACCAATGAATGGATCCGCAACAATGATACCCCAATTGTTTTCTTTAAATTTTAAAACAGATTCTTTTTTAGTGACAGCGCAGCAAATACCATAATTATGATGCCAGGAATGGTTTTTCAGAACCGTTAAATTATCTGTATCACCATGGATCAATAATATCTGTTTTGTCATAAAAAATAAAAAACGCCCAAATCAATTGAGCGTTTCCTTTACAATTTTCAACAATTCATCACGATCAAAGGGTTTTGATATTGATGCCACCGCTTTCACAACTGCAAATTCATACCCTGCAAGCCCACTAATAACAACAACGGGGATATTCTTTAATTCAGGATCCTGAGATAGCTTATGATAAAATCGTGGACCCCACTCCCCCGGCATTTCGATATCCAAGGTAATAAGGTCAGGTTTTTTGGCTTTAACTGCTTCCAATCCCTGTTGGACATTACCCGCAACGCAGACATCATACCCGTTGTCCTCAAAGAGCGACACAAGGTAATCACGAACGTTAAGATCATCATCAATAACCAGAATTTTCTTTTGCATCATAACCTCTTTGCCTGATCTTATTGCTGGAGTATCATTTTTACACCTACCCCATTTGTTTAAAATCGAAAAAGGCTATTCCTCGTCAACTGGCTTTAAATGATCCGGAATTAGAAGCATTCCAATAATCAAAGGCTTCAAAAACGACCATCTGATACCAATGTCAAATTCTTCTTCAAGATCACGAATAGCATCCCAGCAGTTATGACAAGGTGCAATTACCAGTTTCACACCCGTGGCAAGAATCTGGTCTCTTTTAACTTTAAGGCCAACGTTTCTTTGTTTACGGAATTTTCCGATACCATTGAAACCGCCGCCACCGCCGCAACAAAAGTTATCTTCTTTGTTCGGGGACATATCAACAAAATAACCCGGTTCTACAATATAGGAAATAATTTCGCGCGCTGTTTCTCGAAGACCATGATTTCGAACATAGTTGCATGAATCCTGAAGGGTCACCGGTTCTTTGATTCTTTTTGCAGGATCTATCTTTAATTTTCCTTCGCGCAATGCCTCTGCCAGCCATTCAATATAATGAATAGATTCAACCGGCGGCCGACCACTTTTTAGTCCAGCCCAATAAGGACCTTCCACGACCGTTGCCCTGTGCGCATGCCCACATTCTGTACCAATCATCCGTTTGGGTCTCAAGCGTTTCATCGCATCATAAACACTTTCTACCTGCATTTTACATGCGGCCCAATCACCGGCAAACATAGCAAGACTGGTCAATTCCCAACCCTTAGAAGGTACCGTCCATTTTTCACCGGCAATATGAAATAAAATAGCAGCCTCGGCTAAATCCTCTGGATAATGTTTAGCCTCACGGGCATTAACCGTATACATAATATCAGCATCTTCGTCATCCACAGGAACATTCAGACCGGGATATTCATCTTCATTTTCTTCAATCATCCATTCAAAGGTATCAATATAATCTTCACTGGAAATATCCATCTGGGCATTATAGACCCTGTGCATACCCGCACCGATCTTCATTTCCCAGGGCACAAAACCTTGAGCATACAAAAGGCCCCGAAGATATCCAAACATGATGCCAGTATCAATTCCATGGGGGCAATAGCTGCCACAACGGTTACAGCAAGTACACTGGGACCAGGCAATTTCCATTGCTCTGAGCATAAAGGCATTATCAACCTTGCCTTTCTTCTTAATTATTTCACCCAGAGTCGATTGGATTTTATACGCAGGCACCTGTTCTGGTTTTTTATCATTTGCCAGATACAAAAAACAGGAGTCAGCGCACATACCGCAATGCGCACAAATTTCTAACCAGGTTCTAATTCTTGATTTGCAGGTATTCTGGATGGTCGTCCATAAAAGATCTGAATCAATCTCCAGTTTAGTCATTTCTTCGTAATATATTTTCCCGCTTTGATCTGCAAGAAGCGTGGTAATCCCTTCTGCTGTATCAACCGGTTTCTTATTGCATAATGTTCCTTCAGGCATGAATTTTCTCCTTAAAGTCTGGTATAGATAATAATTAAACTACCAGGAAAATTTTGTTCCTTTAAGCCCACCTCGTTTTATTCCAAAATCCATTCCCAACTGGGCTCTGGAAGCAAAGAATAAAAACACATGGGACAATTTAGTAAAAGGGATGGCCAGCAGCACAATTTCACCACTTAAGATATGTGCACTTAACCAGAATGAATAATCCCCCACATGATACCGGGCAAGAAGCCCTGTAATAAAAGGTGCCATGGAAATCAACAAAATGCCCCAGTCCTTTCTGTCAGTAAGAATTCTTACTTCAGGAAGAACCAGTCGTCTCAAAGCCAACAAACAAAGGCTGATCACGGCAGTCCATGTAAGGATATCCGCTACGGGTGTGGAAAGGGTAAAAAACGAAAACCCAAGTTTTTCTCTTAAAATAACATTATGGCCAATCAGAAAAAGAGGAACAAGCACAGCGCCAAGATGAAAGCCAAAAAAAGCTGCGGCCATAACCGGTTGTGATCGCCACCCATATGTCGCATAAGGAATCAACCATTTATAAATTGATC
>JAWSVH010000178.1:0-15467 GCA_033852015.1 Desulfobacula sp. | reverse complement strand
TTGAAGCTCAGATGTATACCACCGTTCCTTTTAATACCTGGCAGCATGTAAAAAAAATTAAGATTCCCGTTCTGGTTGCCCGGGGTCAGATCTCTGAGATGTTCCCCAGAAAATCAGGGTTCAGGCTTCAACAAAAAATTAAAAGCTGTAAGTTCATTGAAATAGCAAAACTGGGACATTTTCTTACAATGGAAAATCCGGATCTGGTTTTATCAGATCTTCTTGCTCACCTTTAAATTTTCATGCGCCTGTATGAAAAAACCTTCACCATCGTCAGAAACAATAGGGTCAGTATTAATGTATTAAAAACAGCCTGTTATCCGTTTTTATTGCAAATGTCAGGTGTCGAATATTTCCTACACTAACCGTGAATCTAATAATTTGCCTTTATCTTTTGCTTTAAAATTTTTGATCTTTTGTTTTCCCTTGCCTGAGCCCATTATTGGGAGTTATTCAAGTAAAAATTTAGAGAAGTCAGTGATGCCTTTATTGTCAAATATACTTTTCGGCACGCTCTTTGCTCATAAAGTTTAAGATCAAAGAATTACTTTTAACTTTATTTGGAGGAAAAGATGAAAAAACTTATTGCTATATCTATTATTGTTGCGTTGATCCCCACTATGGGGTTTGCTTTAGACAAACCCAGTTCTCAAGAAACCAAAAAAGTAATGGACTATTATAATGAAGGTATTGGAAATGGCGCCGTTCTAGTTGATTTTAATTTGTGTACAGAAATGGGAAAAGAAGAAGAAACAAAGAACAATTGTATTCAACCCCTTTCTGATGTTGATATCCTTCTTGGTCAAGAAGTTTATCTGTGGATGAATTTTATGATACCAGTTGATGATACAGCCAATGTTTTCATTACGTATACCCGTAATAATCGAATTAGAAAAACCCAGGCAACGACTTTAAAAAGTGCGTTTAGATATAGAACCTGGAAAAAAATTGCTACAAATAAGCCGGGTCAATGGACCATTAAAATATTTCAGGAAGTTGAGGATAAAGACATAGACTTGGGAAGCCTTACCTATGTTGTGAAAGAATAAAAAAGGCAAGTTTTAGTATGGTTTTAAAAACAAGGCGCAGCATTTTTTTTGCTGCGCCTTGTTTTTTAGTATATTTCCAGGAAACAGGAGGAGTATTAATTGAGAGTTGTTCAGAATTTAATCATTGTTGTCATGATGGTATCTTTTTTCGCTTGTGACGCATCAAAAACCGTTGATTCAAAAAAAGTCTTGCCAATAGAATTTAATGAATCAATGTTCAAAAACCTGGCAGGTCCTCATACCCGTGTGGTGTTTAATCAGCCGGTTGATTTGCGATATGCCTGGTTGGGGAATGATGCACAACAAGTGGATTTTGAAGAAGAAATTATCAATTTAATTAATTCGGCCACAACGACCATTGATGTCGCAACCATGACATTTACCAAGGGTAATATTGCCCAGGCACTTGCAGATAAGGCAAATGCTGGTGTCCAGGTCCGTATTATCGGGGACAGTCCAAGAAGATCCTCAATTGGGTTCTGGAAATCTCAGACCGGTAATCTTTCTATTATTGATAATAATCTGCCAGCACTTTTATACAAGATTAATTTTCAAAATGATGTGGGTGCCCCTCCCGCAGGATGGTTTGCAGACCGGGGAGAGATTTTTGGCAACCATGCCGGGATTAA
Source organism: Desulfobacula sp. (assembly GCA_033852015.1). GTDB lineage: Bacteria > Desulfobacterota > Desulfobacteria > Desulfobacterales > Desulfobacteraceae > Desulfobacula. Next base: position 13,789 of record JAWSVH010000178.1, on the reverse strand, counting down.
TAATGGTGAGGTGAATTTCGGGTGGTCCGTTTCTCAAACACCCTATGTTGCAAGTGGTAATATCTTTGCAAGCCCACTGCTTGATGATTTTTTTGCCCGGCCCAATTCAGATGGATCACATACCTGGGAGATTGAAGTGCCATCGGGATATTATTATGTGCATGCCATGGTTGGGCAACCTCAGAATTCATATCACCCCAGAAACAATATCCTAGTGGAAGGGCAGACAATCTTCAGGCACGGTTCAGGCTATACCCGGTGGTTGGCGACCAATAGCGAGCCAGATGGTAAAGATTTGTTTGAGGGAAGTGTTGTGGATGGAGGATCTGATCCAGATAATGGTGTATCTAATGCTAGAAGAATTTTGGTTACAGATGGGCGATTAACCGTTACTGTCGGAAAAAGTGACGATAGCAGCTGGTCATCTTTGTGTTATCTGGAAATATACAAAGGGGATGGAGATGTCCAGGGTGATGATCATTATGAGGATGGTATGGACAATACTGTTCAGGATCGTCAAACCCATCATGCAAAGTATATTATTGTTGATGGTGGGACACCTCAATCCACACTCTGGGTAAGTTCGGGCAATCTGACGGGAGCCATGGATGGGATGTCTGAAGATACCATCATCAGCACCGATTCTGATTTGTCTAATCTGTTTTTAGATCAGTTTAATCAAATGTGGGGCAGCAGCAGTGGAGAAGCTGATTCAAATAATTCTAATTTCGGAACCTACAAATCGGTTACTCCGGGGCTGGATCTAATTATTGACGGGTTTGACTGGACCGTTCGTTTTTCTCCGTCAATTGATGGAACCTATGATATGGGAGCCGTTGTAAATGATATGGTGGGGGGGGCTCAAGGAGATTTAGTTCTGATCATGGAACAGTTTACCAACTCAACTCCTGGCAGGGGGGTTGTGGGTGCGGGTTCCATATTAAACACAACCATACCCGGCCTTCTTTCGGATCCTGATTTTGATCTGTTTGCCATTGTCGGTGGTCATAATTTTGTAACAAATCCATGGACGGCATATGAAAATGCCCATGTTTCCTATTCAGCTTTCCAGGATCCTGTTCCTATCCATAATAAATATGCATTGAGCAATGTTTTAAACGATTCAAGGATACGGTTAAATGGAAAGGTACTTTGCGGATCCATGAACTGGTCTCAAAGTGCCATGCATTATAATGATGAACAGACTTTCATTATTGAAAACCCATATATTGCCAATCAGTATTTTCAACACGCAATGAGCAGGCTCCAAGAAAAAGGTATTGCTCCTGATAAACGTACGGATATCGTTTTAATAATTGATCGAAGTACTTCAATGAATGGCTTGTGTCTTGATGGAACGACTCCTAAAATTGATGCGGCAACATCTGCGGCTAATCTTTTTTTAGATATTATAGAGGATGATAGTCAACATAATGTAAGCGTTATCCGTTTTGGACAGGAAATTGAGTTATTTGACCCACCGATAATACTTGAGCCGTTCTCATCGCAAAAACGCGCTATAATCAAGGATCAGGTTGCCAGTATTGTTGCAGATGCTCCGATCGGCAATGCCACAAGCTATGGTATACCATTGGCTGAGGCTGCCGCCCAATTAACCGGAATCACCCAGCCCAATGAAAGGCAGATTGTTCATCTTTTTACAGATGGTAGAGAAAATAGATCTCCGTACGCATCATCGGTCTATTCTGAGCTCAGTGACCGTGGTGTTGAAATCCATTCTACTGGATTTGGTATTGATGCCAGAACAGATATTTTAAATCAGATGGCGAATAGTAGCGGAGGAACATATGCCCAGGTGGAGTTGGATGATGCAAGTTTGAAAAAAAGATTTGCCCAAGTTGCCAGGGATGCCATGTCGCTGGATACTATATTGGATCCTATGTATGAATTAAAACCAGATGGTAAAATTGAACAAACGCTTTATATTGATTCATCTGCAAAAAATATTAAATTTATATTTACCTGGAATTCTAAAGATAAAGGGGATTTGAAACCTTCATTGATGGCCCCTGATGGGACTTTGATAACCAAGAGTATTCCCGGTGTCACATTTAAAAGCTCGCCTGGTTATACGGTGATTTGTGTCTCCCCGACACAAAAGTCCACATTTAAAACTAAAGGATTCTGGAATATTTCAATGCATGCAAACAAGCTGCTATCCCAAAATAGTTTGAAAGTGGATCTGATGGTTTTGGCAGACACAGATTTTGATTTTAAAGCCCAGATTATCCCGGGTAAAAAGCCCAATACTGTTTTGCTATTAGCACGGATGCTCAAAAGTACAAAACCGGTTGTGAACGGTAATCAGGGCGCTATCCATTTAAAAGCAAGTGTCGGTATGCCATTGATAGATGACCAAACCCTAAGAGAAAAGCGTCAAATCAGTTTGTTTGATGATGGAAAACATGGCGACGGAAAAGCCAATGATGGTTTGTTTGGTGCCTCTTTTGCTTTACCGGTAAAAGGGGATTATACGTTTCACATTAATTCTTATTTTTCAGACAATAAAGCGAGTGATAAAAAAATCGTCGTTACTCGTGAGGCTATGGTTAATTATAGTTGGGGGTTGGAGAAACAAGAATTTTCAAAGCTTAAAGATTAAAGCTTAAGGATTAAGGAGATTGTCATGTTTGGATTTGGTAAGTGGGATAAGGAAAAAAACTTAATCAAGACGATTAATAAAGGTTACTTATTAAAAGCAGAGCAGCTCTTGCCCCAGATAAAAGATCCTGATTTTAAGGGCAAAAAGAATCTAACAGTTTTACTCGCAGCGACAAAGGTTCAGACATATATGGGCGCATGGAGTCAAAATAAAACCACCGGACTGTGCAGTGGGATTGTGAAGGGTGTGCTAAAGATGGGCGCTGACCCGGATATTTGTGATGATCAGGGTCGGTCTCCTCTTATGAATGCCGCCATTGAAAGCAATTATAGTGCGTTCCAATTAATTCTGGAAAGTGGTGCTGATATTGACCTAAAAGATAAAAATAATATGACTGCCCTGATGCACGCAGCAGATTGGGATAATGCCCATATGGTTAGACTGCTTCTTGAAAAAGGAGCCGATGTTCAAGTCACGGATGGTGAAGGGCGAACAGTTTTGATGATTGCAGTTTCAAAAATATCTTTTGACGGGTATGAAGAACAGATGTCACAGATTGTTCAAATGTTAATAGATCACGATGTTAATATTCATAAGGTTGATGATTCTGGCAAAACAGCACTTTCATCTTCTGTAGATTATGAGAACGCTAAAACAGTAAAGACGCTAATTGAAGCCGGTGCAAATGTGCATGTTGAAAATCAGTGGGGAATCAGTACGCTTCAATGGGCGAAAGAAGGTGGATATGAAGAGATCATAAGCCTTTTAGAAGGTAGTACCCATCTCATTTAGTGTACAACCCTGTGGTGGTGTTTTTTTAAATATGATATGGTGTCAAAATCTTACAATTTTTTGAAACCACAGATTATTTGAGGAGAGACAACACCAATGAGTGAGTTAAAAACTGAATATGGTTGGGATGCATCCATGGAGATCACACTCTATGATAAAATCCGCCAGGATATGAAAAATGCGATGATTAAAAAGGACACGGCTGTCCGGGATACCATGCGCTTGATCATGGGAGAATTCCCCGGTCTGACCATGGCGATCACTTTAGAGAGCGGCAAAAAAACCACCCGTGTTAAAAAGCCAGAGGAGATTACCGATGACGATCTTCTAAATATCATCCGTAAATTTGTCAAATCTGAAAAGACGATGCTTGATATAAAAAAAGAAACAACCTCAGATTATCTGGAGCTATTGAACTTATATCTTCCTAAAATGGCAAGTTCCCAGGAGATTGAACAATGGATTAAAGACAATATTGATCTATCCAAGTTTAAAAGTCCGATGCAGGCCATGGGAACCGTGATGAAACATTTTGGAAAACTTGCCGATGGAAATCAGGTGAAAGCTGTGCTCGGCGGGTTAGGTGTTTAATCAGTAAAGGAATTTATGATGACAGATCAAGTCGTTGTCCGGTTTGCCCCAAGTCCCACGGGTTATTTGCATATTGGCGGAGCAAGAACTGCTATATTTAACTGGCTGTATGCAAAAAAAACAGGTGGAAAATTTATCCTGAGAATTGAGGATACAGACGCCCAAAGATCAACTGAGGACTCAATAGCAGGGATTGTTCAAGGACTTAAATGGCTGGGACTTTCTTGGGACGAAGGTCCCAATTTTCAAAGCCATTATATTGAAGAGCATATTAAAGCTGCAAAGATGCTTGTTGAAAACGGGCATGCCTATAAATGTTTTTGCACCAAAGAGATGACCCAACAAAAGCGGGAAGATGCGGTTAAAAATAAGGAGACCTATCTTTATGACGGGACGTGCAGAAATCTTACCTTGGATCAGGTGACCCAAAAACAAGCCCAGGGTTTGCCCTATGCTGTTCGGTTGAAGGTGCCCAAAGAAGATGGCGGTGTTAAATTAAATGACGCTGTCTATGGCACGATAGAAAAAAAATACAGCGACCTTGAAGATTTCATTATTGTCCGTTCAAATGGTAAGCCGTTGTATATGCTTTCCAATACTGTGGATGATATTAGAGATAAGGTAACCCATATTATCCGTGGTCAGGACGGTTTGGCAAATACGCCAAAGCAGATCCTTTTGTACACAGCTTTGGGGGCAAAGTTGCCGGTATTTGCCCATATGTCCTTAACTCTTGACCCTAAAAAGGCAAAAATATCCAAGCGCAGGCATGGTGAACTTGTGGCGGTTCATTTTTATCGGCAACATGGGTTCTTGCCCTGGGCATTTGTTAACTTTTTGGTGCTTTTAGGATGGGCGACAAAAGAGTCCCGTGAAATATTTTCTCAAGAAGAGTTAATTCAGGCCTTTTCTATAGAGGGGATCAGCCGGAATAATTCGGTATTTAATATTAATCAGGATGATCCCAAGTTTTTTACTGACCCTAAAGCATTAAATATAAATGCCAGCTACATGAAAACCATGCCGGTCCAAGAGTTGTTTTGCTATGTTAAAGAGCAGCTTGAAAATGAAGGCTTGTGGCAGAATGCATATGGCAGTGACCAAAAAGAATGGTTTTTAAATACCATTGATCTCATTCGAGATCGATTTCATGTACTGACGGATTTTACATCAAAGGGTCGGGCATATTTTTCTGATGATTATCCGATAGACCCGGCGGCTTTAGAGAAAAATGTCCAAAAATTTGCTGATTTTAAGATATGGTTTTTGGATTTGGCGAAAAAAATTCAAATCCTGGATGTTTTCACAGCAAAGACCATTGAGCAGGAAATAAGATCTGTCATTGCAGAATATGGTATGAAACCCGGTGTCTTGATAAATGGGATCCGAGTTGCTTTGACAGGCCATGCGGTGGGGCCTGATTTTATCAAAAGTCTGTTATGCATCGGCCAAGACAAAATAGTCGATCGCCTTAAAAAAAGCGCTTCTATATTTTGAACTATAAAGCATTTCTATACGTACCTTTGTTTAGATAGGTATTAACAATTTGACTGTGTATTAAAAAAGCCATAGTTTTGTGTCTGAAATAAAACTATAGGTGATGGGATATATGCAGGTAAATACAATATTTGAGCAGGGAACCGGTATTATAAATGAAGATTTTCATTTTGTTGATGAAGATTTTTTTGGCGTATTTGATGGTGCCACAAGTTTGACTGCTGATGTATATGAAGATGGTCAAACGGGTGGATTCCTTGCCTCAAATATTGCGGGTAACACGTTCAAAAATAACAACGATACGCTTAAGAACCTTGCAGGCAAAGCAAATCATGCTATCTGCAACGCCATGTTAAAAAACGGGGTGAATTTAAGTGATAAAAAGAACCTGTGGAGTACCAGCGCTGCAGTTGTTCGTTTAAAGGGCGATCATCTTGAGTGGGTTCAAATCGGGGATTGTCTTGTTCTGGCGATTTACGAAGATGGCACCCATCGACTCCTCACGGACAACTTTAATCATGATCTTGAGACCTTTGAGTTGTGGCAAAAAATTGGGCATCAAACCCAGGCTCCAATTGCTCATGCCTTAAAAGGTCAGATTTCAAAAGTCCGTTCAAAAATGAATGTCACCTATGGGGTCTTAAATGGTGAAAAAAAGGCGTTGTCCTTTATTCGGTCCGGGACGGAAAAATTAGAAGGGATGAAACATTTTTTGATATTTACCGATGGCCTGTTTGTTCCTAAAAAAGATCCTCAAAAAAGAGAAGATTTTGCGCAGTTTTCAGAATTGTTCCAAAAAGGCGGTCTTTCGCATGTCAGAGATGTTATCCGATCTTTGGAACAAAAAGATACAGATTGCCGCAAATATCCGCGTTTTAAAACCCATGATGATATTGCTGCGATCTCTCTTTCGTTTTAATAGGTGTTTTTATTGATTGTCAGGCCTCCACCCGCTTTTCCACTCAGCTTCCGGTAGAACATGAATCGGCATTCCATGATCTAAAAACCAGGAATCCACCACAAATAATTTTTTTGTAGACGTTTCGATAATGGCACAAGCCACATGGGGCCATCCATTGATGAAAAGACCTCTTTTTGCCATACCATAAAACGAATGAAATTCAATTAGATTGTCCTGTTGCAATAATATTAAGAAGATGTTTGTGTTGATAGCTTCATCTTCACAGTCCATCTGATCTGGTTTAAATACCCCTGGAAAAGTTCCGCCAATATCTTTGTTAATTTTTGTTTTTTCTCCGGAAAGATTTTCCATAGTCTGGATCGCAATTGCTATGAGCGCTCTTTCTGATAAGGCATCTTTTGGAGCTGGTTTGAATATGTTCTGAATGGATATCCAGTCTTGGACTGTAAAATGTGCATCTGCTTTTGTCCGGCATCCGTGTGAATAGCATATTTGAAAGTTGGTTCTGGTAAAATTGTCCATTTTATGTCTGCGAAGATAGGCATCGGGTTCTTCAAGACGAACGGTTGCACATCCGAAGATCATTGGAATACATAAAAAGGGTATGATGTTTTTAAAATTCAAAGTAAACCTCACAAAAGAGTATGTAAGGTTTATATTAACATCTCAATCAAATGGGGTCCAGATGCATCCAGTGCTTTTTTCAATTCTTCTATCAGCTGCTTGCCTGAACCTACAGATACCGCAGGAACCCCTAACCCCTGGCTCAGTTTCACCCAGTTTATAGAGGGATGATCAAGGTTCATAAGCGCTGCTGTATTTTGTCGCACGGATTTGTTTCCGGCCCGATGGTATTCGAGTTTCAAGATATCATAGCTGTTGTTTGAACAGATTAGAGTGGTTATGTTCAGATTATCTCTTGCCTGCATCCATAATGATTGCAAAGTATACATGGCAGCACCATCCCCAAGAAAACTGATGACAGGGCGGGAAGGGCAGGCAAGTGCAGCTCCGGTACTACAGGACATCCCCTGGCCTAGGGACCCTCCTGTCATGGTCAACAGACTGTGGAAGTGCGAATTTGCTGCAATTGCGCTGTATGCAGTCCCGGACGTAATGGCTTCTTCCACAACAATTGCGTTTTTGGGTGTATGGGCACTAATTATCTGACATATGGTTTTGCCGGTGAGTTTTTCTTGAGGAAGAGCTGTATTATTTGTCATTCCGTTTTGTGTAGGGTCGTTTTGTGTAGGGTCATTTTGTGCAGGGTCATGCTGACCTTTTTGGGGCGCATCTACCTTTTCAATTAAAGTGTCTAATATCTCCAGCAAATCCTGATTCTTTGGATTTAATTTGATAACCGTCTGATCTTGGGAAATGATTTGGCAATTGGTATCTTTATACCCAAAAAAGGAAACAATGGGTTTGGTCCCCACAAGGATAATCGTTTGATATTGGGACAACACTTTAATGGCATGCTCTGGAAAATAAGGTACTCTTTTTAGGGCAGGCAAATTGTTACCTAAATCTGCATGTGCGGGAAAGGAATCAGAAAGGATATCACAGTGGGTTTTCTCTTTAATTTGTGCAGCCTTAAATAACCCCTCTTTTTTCAGCGCACGTCCGCCTAAAATGATGAGCGTTTTCTGACTGTTTTTCAGATGGGTTTCAGCTTTAGTAATTAAATCATGATCGATTGGATCATATGAAAAAGATGGACTGCAGATGGTTTCATCTTTACACTCTCCCCACTGAAAATCCTGGGGGATTATCAACGTTGCAACCTGACCTTTCATTGCAGCCGATATGGCATCGGCAGTATCCTGGGAAAGAGAGTCCACAGACGTGCTGGTCCGTTGCCATCCTGGGATGACACTGGCAAGGGTGGCGATATCCATGGCCAGCGGGGCATCTGCATCACGGTGCCAGGAAGCATGGTCTCCAATGAGATTAACAATGGGTGTTTTGGCTCGATGGGCATTGTGCAGGTTGGCCAAGCCATTGGCCAGGCCCGGGCCCAAATGTAGAAGTGTCAGAGCGGGTGTGCCTGTCATCCTGCCATAGCCATCTGCGGCACCGGTACAGCACCCTTCAAAAAGTCCCAGCTTGGCTTGAATTCCTTCAACTGAATCCAGGGCTTCTACCAAGGGCATCTCTGTTGTTCCAGGGTTTGCAAAACATACTTTTATCCCTGCATCTACAGCCGTTTTAATCACCATTTGAGCGCCGTTCATTTTTATTTTCTCTCCCTTTTTGTTTTTCGATATAAACTATTTATTTGGTGGGATTATATACTGCATTGTTGCATCCTGAACCACAGCCACTTTTGCCTTTTCAGGATAATCTTTTTTAAGTATGTCCATTACCTGGGACCATGTTTTTACCATGACAACATCATCGATGTGGCATGCCCAGTCCATGCATGTCCTGTCAGGATTTGGGGTCATGACAATGAGTTTTTTCATCAGTTGCGGCATGACGCCTTTTTGTTTGGATGTAAAATGACGACCGCCATAACTGCTTCCCCAGCTCCCCATAACGTAATGGGGGACCTGGCCTTCCGGAGCGTCCGCAATAATCACGGCGGTACCTTCTGGCATGGCAACTAAAGAAAGAGCAATTAAAATCGCAATGGCAGATTCATTGGCTTTTGCATAGGTATTACAGATGGCGATATCATATGGAGGTGAAGGGCAAACGCCATAGTGATCGATGCCTTCTTTGGCACCGGCATCATGGGTCTCTTTGAATGGTCCGCAGTGAAGATTGGTGATTTGTCCCTTTCGATTGATCATACAGTCTACTTTAAAATCTAATCCGGCAGCATCGCCTGCAGCATCAACCTCTTCACGCATGATATTATTTTTAAAATTTCCAAGACCAGTGCGACTTGGATCCCGGTAATACTGGTTGTGAAACTGGTTAATGCTTTCAATCCCGGCAACTCCGGGGAAAACAATTTTTGCTCCACCTCCAAATCCCAGGTGAACGTGGGGTGTAATACATCCAATACCGATTTTTAAATCACAGGCCATAAATTCTTTGTTGAACCAAAGCTCGACTCCGGTGGGGGTACGTCCTGCAGAGACGGTGTTTTGAAATGGGTCATGGTTGTAAACGGCATAGTTTTCTACGATATCATCCCCTAGTTTTTTTCGGGCACAAATCATATCATAGGCACCATGTCCTCCCAGAGACCAGATAAAGCGAATTTGATCTTTTTGCATGCCAGCCTTATGAAGTGCATCCAGTACATGAACAGCGACATCCTTAACCGGCGTCGGCCGGGTCATATCATCAAAGACAATGACGGCCTGTTTTTTATTGTACGCCAGTTGTGTAAGTGTTGGTCCGTTTATCGGATGATTTAATTTTTCGTTGATTTTTTCAGGGGTGAGTCCTGGTTTATCAAATCCTGCTGGATTTAAATTATCGATATCCCAGTGATCAGACAGGGTTAATTCAAGGTCTTTGTTTTCATACCAACGTCTTGCAGGGACCAATAGTTTTTTCATTTTCCCACCTTTATCTATTGCTGCGGTGTATTACTCCTTGAAACACTTGAAATTACTAAGTATTATTAGAAATAAGACTATCCAATTGTCAGCGTTATAGCAAGGCAAATTGATAATTTTTTCTTTTCTTTTTGTGTTACAGATGTGATGGTTTTGGAAGTTTTATCAGTTGTACAAGAGACAAGGATATCAGACTGAAAACTGCTCCTGCTAAAAAAGGGATTCTATAGTCAATCATCCATAACAACCCACCGATAGCCGGAAGAACCACCGCCGCAATATGATTGATGGTGAATCCAACGGCCGCACTCGCTGCGATATCAGCAGGGTCGGCAATCTTTTGAAAATAGGTTTTTATGCCCGTGGCAAAATTAAAAAATATATGATCTAAAATATATAAACTGGCGACGATGAGTTTTGACTCCACAAAGGCATAGGATATGAAAATAATAATAAGAGAAAAATACTCGATGGAAAGAAGCTTTCTTTCTCCATATTTCAGGATGAATTTGCCGATAAGCGGGTTGATGAAAAAATTAATGACGTTGTTCAGTATAAAAAGTAGAGTGATTTGCTGCACAGAGAAGTCAAATTTTTTGACCAGCAAAAATACAGCAAAAGCGATAAATATTTGTCGTCGAGCGCCGGACATAAAGGTTAAAAAATAGTACAGCCAGTATCTTTTTTTTAAAATAAGCTTCTTTTTTTGAGGGGGAATATCTTTTTTTACAGGATTTTTGGTCATTGCCCAGGTCCCACCTGCAATAATGATACAGCCGAAAATTATATACATGGTCTTATAGCTTAAATATGGGGCAATAATAAAGATAAGAATGCCGACAACGACATTGGCGGCTGCTGCATATTTTCTCTGGGTGCTGAACACCACTGGAGAAGCAAGTTTGTCAAAATATTGAAGGGTGAGAGATTGGTTGGTGGTTTCATAATAGTGGAATCCAAAACTCATCACGATAGTGGTAAAAATAAGGCCGGAAAAGCTGGGAAGAAAACCCGTTAAAAAGACTCCGCTTCCAAGAAGAATAACAGACAATGCCGACAATTTATGCTCTTTGATAATTAAAATAACATAGGTGACGATCAAGGCAAGAAACCCCGGGATTTCCCGGACCGATTGCAAAAGACCAATATGATGACCATCCAGGCCCACAACCGTTACGCTGAAATTATCAAAGAGTGTTCTCCAGCACTGCAGGCCTGCTGTAGAGCATATGGTCAGAATGATGAGATAAGAATACATCAACTCTTTTTTATAATCAGTCATAAAGTGGACGCTTTTTTAATTAATCTTATTGATTATTTTTTCAACGGCTTGTTCGGCCGTTTCTCCAAACAGAGTTTCAACTTCTACAAGGTTCAGATACCGATCATCCCACTGGATATTGTCATTTTCAAGAATCCAGTCTTTGAGTCGATTGTATTTCCCGCCCAAGGCTTTTATCTTTTTGAGCAGGGGTACATCATTGGATGTTTTAAAGACGATGTTCAACGATAGAATATATTCAATGATGTTTGGTGTGGCGGGATTGGAGGAAATTACGGGTATAACCAGTATGTTCTTATTATCTTTTCGGCCTTTACCAATATAGACATTGCCTTCCCGGACGATGATATTCTTGGTTCCTTTAAGGCGGTCATCAGTTTCTACCCTGGAACCTTCATCTTTTAATGCGCCTGTTTTTTTGGCCATTTTAATTTTTGTTTCCCGGGTAACATCGCCCAAAAGGCTTAAGCCGGAGATTTGGTAAAGAAAGCCTCCGTGGATGTTTGAAATGACTTCTTGTAGATTTTTAAGAACCAGAACATTTTTATTGGTCAGTTGGGAAATTTGGATATCATTGATAGACAACTCGTTGAATAAAAGGCCCTCAAATTTTTCAACAAGTCTACTGGTACCCACGGTGACTGTCTTGGCCTGATGCTTAATCGCATCTACCGGTCTGGCCAATGTATTGATTACTTGCCCCATGTTTTTAAAAAAAGTATTTAACATGTTGGACGGGGTGCCTTTTGTATCAAAATCGATTTCAAAATCAGACACAGGCAGTCTGCCCGATAGGTACTTTAACAATAAGGTGATGTTTGCCACACTATCAAGGCCCATGGCTGCAGGGAATCCGTCTTGTCTTCTTCTTTTGGAGAATCGGTTATAGAATTGGGCAATGGTCTCTCTGAATTTTTTTTCTAACAAAACTTCATATACATCATGGCCAAGATCGGTGTATTCATCTAAAAGATCTTGAATTTCCTGCCTGCCCTCATACATGAATCGTGAGCCTTCATTAATGGCAAGGGCTGCATAATATCCCCAGATATGCCCCACAAGTGTGTTCAGTATAGGCGCAAAATGTTCTTTCACTTCAGGAATTTTAAAGACATCCTTTGCATACAAGTCAAACCGATCCTCACCCACAGTGGTGATAACAATAGGGGTGGCTTTATGGGCATGGAAGATGGCCGTATCTTTTATAATGTCGCCTAATACGCTTTCCCGCGTGCCTGCAGCGCAGATAATAATCAGAGGCTCACTGGATAAATCTATATGTTTTTTATCTTCAATGAAATCTGATGAAATAGTTTTATAGCAAAGTTCACTGAGTTTAATTCGGATTTCATCTGCAGATGTTTTGTTTGACCCAGATCCTACGGTTGCCCAATAGTGCTTGGAAATGGCACGTTTTGAAGCCGATTTGTTGATCTGGTCCTTCATATCAAGGATGGTCCGCATTTTGTCTGGTAAGGCCATGATTTCGTGAACTTGTTCGGTGATGAAATCATCCGATCGTGTCCCTGCAATTCTGGCAAGATGAAGACCTAAAATTGCTCCTGCTGTAATCTGAGAATAAAACGCCTTGGTTGATGCGACGGACATTTCAATATCTCGACCGGAACTTGTGTATAATACGCCGTCGGTCTTAAACGTCAGGTCTGAATCTCTTCGATTAACGATGGCAAGGGTTTTAGCGCCACAGGCTTTAACCATATCAACGGTACGGTTCGTATCTGTGGTGGTCCCGGACTGACTGATTGCAATAACCAGCATGTTTTCCATGGAGGTTTGGGCCCCATGGCCATCCATAATACTGAATCCAGACAGTTCTGAAGCTTTTAAAGCACGGATGTCGATGTCTTTATTTACCAGGTAAAAATTAAGCAGGTCGGCACAACCCTGGGCAGCAATACCAGCTGTTCCCTGACCGATAAAATAAACTTTTTTGATGCGATCTTTTTTAAAGTCATCTGCCAGCGATTCAGGAATGACTGTTTTGTCGAGACTGGTCGTAAACAGGCCTGTTTTGATGGATTGTTTAAATTTATTCTCAAAGGTTTTTTCTACAGACCCGGGTGCCTCTGATATCTCTTTTAAAAAATAATGCGGGAAATTTTGTCGGTCTATATCCCGTGAAGTAATCTGGCTGTTCAGAATTTGATCAGATGTAATATTAATGGCGGTATTGTCATAGTAAAAAGATCGGAGACCATCAACACCACCCGTGGATTCTTGATCAAGAATGACGATCTGGCCTTTATCTTCACCATTTAGTTTTATGTAGTCCTGGGTTTCTTCGACGATGCCGTAAAGTTCAGAAGCTGCAATATAATGGTCCTTGGCAATCCCCACAAAAATGGCCTGGCCACTACCTTTTTGGGCTAAAAACAGTTTGTCTGCAGCAAGGTCTGTCTGCATACTGATGGCATGGGAACCTTCAAAATCGTTTACAGCCAGCCGGAAGGCCTCTTCAATGGGGTGATTAAGTTTTAAATAATGTTCGATTTGCAGTGGGATTAATTTGGTATCTGTATTAATATCTTCATGAATTTTATCGTATC
>JAWSVH010000177.1:0-18019 GCA_033852015.1 Desulfobacula sp. | reverse complement strand
ACTATTATAATTTCACGTTTGTTCATAGGGTTATCTTTTGTCTATATTTATATTTATTTTAGCAATAAATTTTTTGGTGTTGTTTTGATCTGCAAAGATTTTTATTCGTTCAATACGATTGAAAAATTCAAGTTCCACAAGGGAAATAAGATACCCCCTGAAATTTAAAAGATCACCGGTGAGAGATAATTCAATGGATATTTGATCTGTTGCTTCATTTAACCGGGCTATATCTAAACTATTACCAGAAAAAATCAATTGATGTTTAATCGCCATTTGTTTAAAGATTTTGGTAAGAGAAGTGATTTTATCTCTTTTAAGCGTTTTGCGTTCGACAGAGGGTAGATGGGTTTCAAAATTTTGTCTGACAATGTTCTCGGCTTTGGCATATATTGGGAACAAGGTCCTTTGATGTTCAAGGGAAATCATCTTGTTTAAGCTTGTTTCTTCTAACTTTTTGATTCCAATATATTGGGGTAAAAGGAGACCAACGCTTATGAGAACAATTAGTGCAAAACCAGATATAATAAAGACCAAAGCAAGAGATGATGACCTTTTAATAAAGTTTGTGTCTCTATTTGCCGGCATTATAAAATCTCCATGGCGGCAGTAAATATTAAGGTGTTTTTATCGTCGTTGGCATGTATTTTCTTATCTTGAAGAATAATATTCTTGAAAAAGGGAGAATCACCTAATTTGAGAATATATCCGGTTAAAGTGGATTCTAAGGCCGTGTAATCTGCTTTAACCATTCCGTTCAAAATCATTAATCTGCTTTTAGGGGCATTTCCTTTGTTTTTTTGGGGAGCAGCCGGTACTTTAAAATCAGCATCCATAGAAATAATAAATATATTATCAGGTGTTTTTGAACAAATTTCTTTGATCACCGCCAGTGAAATGAAATCACTGGTATATTGTTCAATGGCTGCGGCTTTTTTTTGGGCTTCAATGATTTTGTTGTTTATTATTTCCTGGGTTACATTGGGCGAGTATTTTGCAAGTTGCCTGTCGAGATCTTTAATATGTTGTACCTGTTTGTTCTCTAATGCTGAAAGCCAGAACCAAAGAACAAGGCAGATTAAAAGACATGCTGCACAGGCCCCCATGATACCCAGATTGACTTTCTTTTGTTTTGTCTGTGTTTTTTTATGGACATATGTATGTAGAAAATTGGGGGTGTTTTCATTTGCAGATAATGAAATGGCATATGCAGGGATAACCCCGTTTCTGTGTGTAGGATTAAGTGGGGGGTTGATTTTTAATGTTGAAGAGATATCTGCGCCTTCAAATGGGTTGAAAATTGAAACATTGCTTGGAATCTGTTCTTTGGCAGAGGTTAAAAAAGCGCTGCAATTATCAGTTTCACCAAAAAACAGATATGCATCCATGGGATCATTTGCAGTAAGATTATTTGAACAATAATCTCCCGTCCGGACGATCTTGCTGATCAGACGATCAGATGCATGGCTTATTTTATCAAATAATGGGCTTTGCGTATCAAAATTTAATAGTTCGGGTAGGTCAATTGTACCTTTGTTGTCTTTATTAGTATTTAACAACTCTTCAGCGATGCTGCAGGCACCGGTTTTAATATTTCTGACAAGTAGAACTCCCCCGGGTGACAAGCAGAGAATATTGGAATAATTTTTGGAAATATTTGTAAGGATGAAGGGTGTTTTGTCAGGAAGGATATCGTTTTGAACAAAACTATAAAAAGCAAAAGGTAAGGCTGTAATGCCGGTGAGTGGAAAACCTGCTTTTAAAAAAACTGATTTTAGAATATTGATCTGTTGTTTTTCTGCTGAAAAAGCAACGATTTTTTTCTTTTTTATACCATCTACCTGGACATCCCCGGTCATTTGAAAATCAAATATTTCTTGATCCGGCAGAATTTCAAATTCTTTTTTAAATTCCCACATTGCTGCGGAGGCAATCTTTGAAACAGGTATATCTGGTATGATGATGTTCCTTAGTTTGAAATTTTTTGTGTCAATCACTGTCCAGATTTTTGTTTGCTTAAATTTACCTATAAAATTTTCTAAAGTATTTTTGAGGAATGCTGTAAACCTTATATGGCTTGGATCCATGGAATCCGGTATCGTGATATAAGACCATTTAAGCAGTTCTTGGGTGTGGGTTGTTTTACTGGTGCCGGAAAGTACAAGTGCAATATAGCCATCATCAATCAGAACACCTGCAGTCAAAGATTTTTTTTGCATATGCTCAATGGAGATGGATTGTTCAGTGAGATTTACAGGCTCGATATTATCTATCGGTATAGGGTCACTGACCCGTATAGTCTCTAATAATCTTTCGGTTGAGTTCAGTACCTTTGAATCACTCAAAATGACCCCTATATCTATAGTCTCATCAGTCGTTTCTTTATATATTATATAGAGTACGGCTATAATAAAAAATATAAGATGTCAACTGTTAAGATGTTAAGAAAAAAGCTTTAGAATGCTCTATCGGTCATTACGGGTATCCACTGAAATTAGATTGCCTGAAGCCACCTTTTTGACGTGTTTCAACCATGCGGAACTCGAATCGTTTTTGGTCATAAAAACTCAGATTTTTGAAGGTGTTAGAAAGTAGGAATGAATTTGATGGAGACGTAAGAAAAATTATATTCATAATCGCTTGTTTTTTGATCCAAGAATCGTTATCCTTTATGAAACAAAGGAATGGAGTAAAAAAATGATATATTTACAACCAGTTAAGCATCAGCGTTCCTTTTTAGATAGGCGTGGTGATCAAGATCGTCGTCAGCGCTACAACATTGATATTGTTGAAACGCTGAGTCGCGATCGCAGGGGTGCTTACCATTTAGAAAGAAGAACGAATTCTGAAAAAAGATCTGACTGGTCAAGAGTCTCTCAATGGGTCAGCGTTTGTGTCCCGGCGTTGTCTGCTTAATTCTCAAAGTTAAATAGAGATATTTGTTGGATGTATCGTCTTGCCTTTAACAAATATAGCATTCCCTCTTTAATGTAATCCCTTTTTTTTAAGATGAATGAAAGTTAAGACTCTTCTTGACAGTCTTATATCTGTATTATATCAAATCTCCATATATATCAGTAACTGATGATTCTTTTAAATTAGGAAACCAACCGTGGCTGTCTTGGAAAAAGGAAGTCTTGTAAGAAAGCAGATTGTGCTCATGGCTGGCGACATTCTTGTGGGCCTGACAATTTTGTTTCTCATATATACTATGAATCAGAAAGCAGATTTGGTTAATTTGTTTTCCGAGGCTTGGATTTTCTTATTTATTCCAGTTCTTATTTTTAATTCATTTCTTTGTGAAGTATACAACATAAAAGTATGGTTGTTTAAAACAATCGTTATTCGTTCCATGATTTCCACAGGGATCTCATTTTTAATTCTTATATTTTTTCTTAATTCTTTTGGAATTTTATGGTTTATGATTATTGGGCTTGTCGCTTTTTTCGTTGTTCAAATTTTCTGGCATAGCCTTTATCAGGCAACTATTCAATCCTCATTTTTCACAAAGAATCTTATGGTTATCGGAACAGGAGCCGCAGCATTGGAGGTCGATCTTATGCTCAAGGCATTTCCTAGTAAATATTCTCTGTCCGGTTATATCACCACTCCCACTGATCCGGTTGAGGTTAAGAAAAACACAATTATTGGAAAAATTGATGACATCGTTGAATTATGCAAACAACATAAAGTACATTCAATTGTTATTGCGTTGACTGAGCGGCGAGGGAATCTTGCGATTGACAAGTTGGTGGCATGTAAATTGATAGGCGTACGGATTATTGATTATCCTAATTTCTATGAAACCATGACGGGGAAAATCCCTGTAGAAAATATTAACCCAAGTTGGCTAGTGCAAAGCAATGGATTTTTAATTACTCCTTTTGTAAGGTTGATGAAAAGAATTTTTGATGTTTTAGTATCGGCACTTGGTCTTCTGATCATTCTGCCTTTTATTCCTATTGCTATATTTCTGGTTAAATATGAATCTCCAGGAACGCTCTTTTATTTGCAAAAACGAGTGGGGGAGTATGGAAAGGATTTTACCATCTATAAATTCAGGTCAATGGGAATGGATGCAGAGAATGTGAGTGGCGCTATCTGGGCATCGGAAAATGATCCACGGATAAGCTACTTTGGCCATTTGCTAAGGAAAAGCAGGATCGATGAGCTTCCCCAGTTGGTCAATGTTTTAAAAGGAGATATGAGTTTTATTGGACCTCGGCCGGAACGTCCTGAGTTTGTAAAACAAATCAGTGAGGAAACACAATATTATATGGAACGTCATTCAGTTAAACCTGGCATTACCGGATGGGCTCAAGTCATGAGTCCTTATAGCTCCACGATTGGTGATTCTGTGGAAAAGCTTCGATATGATCTGTATTATATAAATAATCTTTCATTGTTTCTGGATCTCTTAATTGTTTTTGAAACTATTAAAGTTATAATGTTCAGGAGGGGAGGTAGGTAACATGGAGAATCAAGACAAACAGGGTATAGATCTTGGCCAGCGACTTTTTATCGAGCTTGGAACATCTCTGCAAATTGAGACTTGCAGCAGAACAGAATTCTTATCCGGTAAATTAATTGGAATGAAAGTCGGTGCTTATCTTATTGTAAACTTTTCGGGTATAAAGTCAGATATTATTTCTTTAGTTGCAGAAGAGCCGATTCATGTGAAATATGTGAGTCAGGATGATATTTTCAATTTTTCAAGTAGAATTCTCATGGTATTGGATCAACCGGATAATTTGGTGTTTTTAGAATACCCCACCAGGGTTGAGAGCTGTAATATTAGAACTCACAGTCGGGTTGAATGTTTTTTGCCCGTTCATGTGAAGACTGATGATCATCAAGATGCAGGTGTTATAATCAATATCAGTGCAAAAGGTTGTCTTTGCATGGTTGATCATTTTAAATCATGGGAAAATATTAATGGGAAAGCGATTGAGATACTGCTTTCTTATGTGAACCTTGATACGTTATCTATTCCTGCTGAGATTAAGAGTGTCCAGGTCATAGGAACTCAGATGAAACTCGGTATTTTATTTGATGATGTGGACCAATTCCTTCAATCTGTACTTGAGACACTGGTGCCCGCATTAAGATTTTAATGAAGAAAGAACCGTCCACGGCAATTGTTTTCATTTCCATGGACGGTCCCTTTGTGTCTTCTTTTATTTCTCTTCATCCCTGAGGACGCGGCGTAAAACTTTACCTACGTTGGACACAGGGATTTCATTTCTGAACTCAATGAATTTTGGTTTTTTATATGGTGCCATATTGTCATTACAGAATTCCTGCATTTCTTCTATTGTGGCAGTCTGGCCTTCTTTTAGCTGGATAAAGGCTTTGACTTTTTCACCGCTTTTTTCATCCGGGACACCCACAACAGCTGCGAGTTCAACTTTAGGGTTGGTATAAAGTATGTCTTCAACATCCCTTGGGTAAACATTAAAACCACCGACGATGATCATATCTTTTTTACGGTCTGTGATGAGAACATACCCATCTTCATCAATGTGGCCGATGTCACCGGTGAGAAAATATCGGTTTCCATCCAGAGTGACAAAGACTTCATCATTGGCATCGTCTCTTTTCCAATAGCCTTTCATTATCTGGGGACCACAGCCTGCGATTTCACCATCTTCGCCCTGGGGAAGTACTTTAGTAGGATCTTCAAGGTCTACTATCTTAACATCTGTGCCCGGTATGGGAAATCCAACGGAACCCACTTTTCTGGTTTCTCTGAATGACGGGTTTGAACAGAGGACTGGAGCCGTTTCGGTTAAACCAAATCCTTCGAAAATGATGGAGCCTGATTTTTCTTCAAATCGTTTGCAGACCTCAGGTGGAAGCGGTGCGCCACCGGAAAAACATCCCATCAGAGAAGATAGGTCATATTTATCAATATCAGGATGGTTGGTAAATGCGACAAAGATTGTGGGAACAGCCGACATGAATGTGGGCTTTTCATTTTGAACCAGTTTGAGTACTTCTGTAAATGGCGGGTTTCCAGCTCTTGGGTCAGGAACACAGACCAATTTGCCAGCAACTTTTGCAGAGAGAAAAAGAACCACGGTAATACCAAAACTATGGTACCAGGGTAAAACGCCCAGAGAACAGTGGTAGCCTCCCACGCGCATTTGTTCAGGTTTTCCGCCCTCTTCATGGACAAGTCTTGAATATTGAAAGATGGATTCTACATTTGAGGTGAAATTGCAATGGGTTAACTCAGCACCTTTGGGTAATCCTGTTGTTCCACCAGTGTATAGCATGACCGCGGTGTCTTCTAATGGATTAATTTCTACTTTAGGGGCAATTGGCTCAGAAGAAGCAACGATATCATCAAATTTCATATGGCCAGGTTCTAGTTGACCTGCCGTAGGAATTTTTCCCAAGAGCCCACCCAAAATAGCTTTGATCTTTGGCAGGTAGGCTTTTATGTTGCACGTGATAACTGTTTTTATGCCAGTGCCTTCAATCGCTTTTAAGGTATTGGGATAAAATTCAGGATGATCCATACAAAAGACCATTTTTGACTCAGAGTCTTTGAGCTGATGATTGAGTTCCGGGGCAGTGTAGGATGGGTTACAATTTACAGCAGTTGCACCGGCTTTAAGAATCCCAAAAAGAATTTCTGGAAATTGAGGTAGATTGGGGAGAAATATAGCAACTTTATCTCCTTTGCCAATTCCTTTGCCTGCAAGAAAGTTAGCCACCCTGTCTGCGGTATCTTTTACCTGGGCAAAAGTTCTTGTGGCACCACTAAAAGATGTAAATGGTAGATTCGGATAATTTTGGGCAGAATCATCCAAAAACTTAAACACGGGAAAGTTGTAATCTGTACACGTATGAGATACGCCTTCCGGCCAATAGGGGGTTTTCCAACCAGATTCAGTCATTTTATTACTCCTCTTATTTAGTGTTATTATTTTATGGGATAAGCCATATATATCTTATAATGTTTAAAACATTTTTAACTACCTAAATAGATCCATAAAAAAACCATGTTTACAACCTTATACAAAACTCTTAGTAGGATTGGAAAGGTTTTTTTAATTTTATTTTTCTAATGAATAACGATTGGATATCCTTCGAGAAAAAGATTTAGGTTGTTGATTTGGAATGTAAATAATAAACTGTTTATCTGTATGGTGTTCGGATATATTGACGTAGTTTAAAATATCCTTAAAAAAGTTAAGAGAACGGTAGAAACAATCGTGTTGTTAGTGGTGATGTTAAAATAAATTTCATGTTGTATTAAAGGTATAGATGATTTTTCGTATTGATAAACAAACCTTGCAATGATAATGGATGAGACTAAAAAAGCAGCTTAATTTGATAGGAGATACAAAATAAATGAAAAAAACATATCAATTTTTTGGAACGATTGTTGTTGGCCTGATTCTTTTTGCAAGTTTATGTTTTGCCGAAGATATTTATGTGACTGGGGTGACAAACATAACGATGAGGACGGGTCCGGGTGTAGAACATAAAATTGTTGCTATGTTAAAATCGGGTACGAAACTTGAGATAGTGGAATTCCAAAAAGATTGGACCAATATTAAAACCAGCCAGGGAAAAATCGGATGGGTGCTGTCTCGATTTTTGACCCAGAAAGTCCCGGATGCTTTGTTGGTGGATAAATTAGAAAAAGAAAATCAGAGACTGCTAAGCCGGCTTGAAACCTTGGAAGAAGAGAACAAGAACATCACAGTCAAAAATGCCACACTGGTACAGATTGAAGAAAGATATAATAAATTGAAAAAAGAGTCTGCGGATTTTTTAAAACTGGATGCGAAATATAAAGAGAAAATTGAGCAATATGAAGCCCAGAAAATAATAATTGAAAAGTTGGAAAATGATTTGAACGATGAAATTAATGTTTGGTTTCTTATGGGACCGGGTGTTTTTATTATTGGATTGATTTTTGGTTTAAGTACACGAAAGAAAAAAAGAAATAGCTTGTTATGATAAAGAAAACAGATTTTTTGGTGGTCGGCAGTGGGATCGCAGGTCTAAGTTATGCATTGAAAGCTGCAAAATTTGGGAAAGTGACCATTATTACCAAAAAGCAGATTCAGAAGACAAATACTGCACTGGCTCAAGGTGGTGTGGCTGCGGTCTTTGGTTCAATGGATTCTTTTGATCTTCATATTAAAGATACCTTGGATGCAGGAGATGGCCTGTGCAATAAAGAAGTCACTGCTATGGTGGTAAAGGATGGGCCTGAACGAATTAAAGAGCTTGTAAATCAAGGGGCTAATTTTAATAAGGATGGTAAAGGAGCGTATGATTTTTCACTGGGCAAAGAAGGCGGGCACTCGGCTAAAAGAATTGTATATGCCCACGATTTGACCGGTAAGGAAATTGAGGATACTCTGGTTGAAAATGTTAAGAAAAATGAGAATATTACAATTTTAGAAGATCATATTGCCGTCAACCTTATAACATTCTCCAGCAGTATTCGAAGTGGACTTCTTGTCACTCAGCATGAAAATATTTGTTGTGGGGCATATGTTTTAGATAAAAAAACCGGAAAAATCGAAACATTTTATGCCGGGATTACGCTTCTTGCTTGTGGTGGTGCCAGTAAAGTCTATTTATATACGTCGAATCCAGATATTGCCACAGGTGATGGTATTGCCATGGCTTACAGGGCCGGTGCGTCGGTTGCTAATTTGGAATTTGTTCAGTTTCATCCCACTTGCCTATTTCATCCGGAAGCAAAAAATTTCTTAATTTCAGAGGCGGTTCGTGGTGAAGGAGCATTCCTTGTGGATGAAAAGGGACGGCGGTTTATGGAAAAATATTCTCCAGAGAAGGAACTTGCCTGCAGGGATGTTGTTGCCCGAGCCATTGATACTGAATTAAAACGAACCGGAGCTGATTCTGTGTTTTTAGATATTACCCATAAAGATCCTGATTTTGTCAGGGAACGATTTCCCAATATCCATGCAAAATGTCTTAATTATGGTATTGATATTACCAAAGACTTGATTCCGGTGGTTCCGGCAGCCCACTATATGTGCGGCGGGGTGGCTACGGATCTGAATGGTAAAACCGATGTCCAAAGATTATATGCTGTGGGAGAAACTGCTTGTACCGGTTTTCACGGCGCAAATCGTCTGGCATCCAATTCTCTTTTAGAAGCGTTGGTATATTCTCACAGAGCATTTGAGTCATCTATTAATGAGTTTAGTGCCATTGAAAATGCATTGAGTGTTCCCTTGGATCAATGGGACGAGACCAATACAAGCAACAGTGACGAGGCCATTGTTGTTTCTCACAATTGGGATGAGATCCGTCGATTAATGTGGAATTATGTGGGTATTGTAAGATCAGATAAACGGTTACAAAGGGCTTTGAGAAGAATTCAGAATATTAAAGAGGAAATTAATGAGTACTATTGGGACTTTAAGGTAACTTCTGATTTGATTGAACTGAGAAACCTGGCCACAGTGGCAGAACTGATTATACAATCCGCCCTGGTTAGAAAAGAAAGCCGTGGATTGCATTATAATATTGAATACCCACAAAAAGATGACTCTGTCTGGTTGAAACAAACCATCTTGAAAAAAAAGTTTTAGGGTTGCGGTCGGGTTCCGACAAATAAGGTCACAATTCCCAGTGTCATCTGTTTGAATTTGATCTGTTTGAAACCAGCCTGCCGCATTAGTCTTGTGAATTCAACCGAGGAAGGAAACTTTAACACCGAATCCGGCAGATAACTGTAAGCGCTTTTGTCTTTTGAGAAAAAAGAGCCGATAATGGGTAGAATCTTTTGAAAATATAAGAGATAGAGCCATTTAAGCCACTTTACTTCAGGGGTGCTCAGTTCAAGGATGGCAAGACGCCCACCGGGCTTTAAAGTATCAAAAAAAGCCTGGAGAGCTCTTTGGCGGTCCATGATGTTCCGGATACCAAAAGCGATGAATACTGCATCAAAATGGTTTTGTTTAAACGGCAAACAAAGAGCATCCGCATTTAAAAGACAAATGTTCTTTTTGTCTTTTTTGTTAATTTTTTTTTTGCCTAAGTGCAGCATGCCATAGGAAAAATCAAGCCCGACAACCTGGGTTTGTCCAGACAGATGTGCATCGACTTCCAATGCTACATCACAGGTACCGCACGCCACATCTAACACTTTATCGTTTTTATCAAGGGCTGCAGCATTTACCATCTGAGTTCTCCAGAAGGTATCCTGGTGCAGGCTTAAAAGGCGGTTTAAAAAATCATATTTAGGGGCAATGCTGTCAAACATGCCTTTGACAAAATCAAGTTCTTTATTCATCTAAATACCTATAATATTGACAACCTGGATTTCTGAGTTAGTTTAAGTTATTTTCCAAGATGGGTTAAAAAAGTATCATAATACACAGAAGAATACAATTAAAACAGCGTTGATGAAAGAATAAGGCGGTCGGGAACTATATGACAGATAAAAGAGATTATTATGAAATACTTGGTGTTGCTAAGGATGTTCAAAAGCCAGAGCTGAAAAAAGCGTATCGAAAGCAGGCTATAAAATTTCATCCAGATAAGAATCCGGGTAATAAAGAGGCAGAGGATAAGTTTAAAGAAGCATCTGAAGCCTATGAAGTGCTTAATGATGATAACAAACGTCAGATTTATGATCAATTTGGTCATCGTGGTTTAGAAGGTTCCGGGCATTCTGGTCCCAGTGGCTTTGAAGATATTTTTTCAAGCTTTGGAGATATTTTCGAGGACTTTTTTGGATTTGGTGGTGGTGAACGGGGCAGCCGGGTAAGGAAGGGTAGTGATCTTCGGTATGATATGACCATTGATTTTATGGAAGCTGCTTTTGGAACAGAGAAAACGATTTCTATTCCAAAACAGGATCGGTGTGATAAATGTGAAGGTTCCGGATGTGCAGAAGGCGCAAGTCCTCAGACGTGTTCTCAATGTCAGGGCAGTGGGCAGTTTATTCAAAATCAAGGTTTTTTTAAGGTTAAAACGACGTGTCCGTATTGTAAGGGCCAGGGGAGTGTTATTTCAGATCCTTGCCATAAATGCAGAGGCCGGGGCAGAGTTGAAATCACCCGTAAAGTTCAGGTGAAAATTCCGGCGGGTGTGGATGTGGGCTCAAAATTACGGCTTAATGGGGAAGGCGAAGCATCTTCATCCTCTGAAGGCCCTTCAGGAGATTTGTATGTGGTTATTAATGTTAAGCCCCATAAGTTCTTTCAGCGGGATAATGTTGATGTTATTTGTGCCATTGATATATCCTTTATCCAGGCTTCTCTTGGTGATGAAATCACTATTCCGACTCTTGTGGAGGACAAAAAGCTCAAGATCCCCAAAAGTACACAGTATGGGGATGTTTTCAGACTTAGAGGAGAGGGTATTGCTTCTTTAAGAACTGGACGAAGAGGAGACCAGATTATAAAAGTGATTATAAAAACACCGACTAAACTGAATCAAAAACAGATCGCATTGTTAAAAGAGTTTGATAAACTTGATTCAAATAAAATATCAAATAAGCTGAAAAATTTATTTAGGAACCTTTAATGACATTAAGGATAAGAGTATATGTTTGAACTAAAGGTCAAAACACGTTTTGCAGGTGCCCATCAATTGACCATGGTGGGACAAAAATGTGAAAATCTGCATGGGCATAATTGGCATGTAGAAGTTTGTGTTCAAGGAGAAAATTTAAATTCAGCCGGTGTTCTGGCTGATTTCGGTGATATAAAAAAAGCGGTAAGGCAGGTGGTTAAAGGTGAATTGGACCATAAGTTTTTAAATGAACTTGAAATGTTTAAAGGTGTTCAGCCGACATCCGAGCGCATTGCAGTTTATATCGCTAAGCGAGTTCAGACTCTTTTAGACGAGGATATAAAAGTATCAAGGGTTATGGCATGGGAATCAGATGATGCCTGTGCTACATATCTGCCATAAAACACTTTTTTATAAAAAAGTGTTTTACCATTGAAGACTCTTGGCACAGCGACACAATTTAAATATTAAAGTTCTTCTTTTAGATTCGTTAGAATCCTTTCAGGAGGTGTCAAAATCGAATGGGAAATTGGTCTTTGGCTGAATCTGCTTAATTAAATAACCTATAATTATCGCTTGCTTTGGTATACAAATATTGGTAAAAATTCAAGAGTTTAAAAGAAACGTTTGAATTGATTAGTACATTTAATCAATGCTTTAAAAAAATCGTTGATGCTTATATAAAAAGCTCAAAAAAAATCAGACATAAGAGAGGTAATATTATGAGAGAAGTTGTTATCGTAAGTGGCGCAAGAACAGCAATTGGAAGTTATATGGGCTCACTTGCAGGCAAAACTGCAATTGAACTGGGTGTGACCGCTTTAAATGGTGCTATCGAAAAAGCAGGAATTGATAAAAATATAATTGAAGAAGTGGTATGTGGTCAGTGTAACCAGGCAGGCTCTCCTGGAAATACTGCGCGTCATATTTCTATGGGTGCAAATATTCCTGTTGAAGCATTTGCTTTTACAGTTCATCAGCAGTGTGCTTCATCAATGAGGGGTGCTGAGTTACTTTCCCAGGAAATTATGCTGGGGAAAATTGATGTAGGTGCGATTGTTGGTGTGGAAAGTATGAGTAATGCCCCTTATCTGTTAATGAATGCCCGAAAAGGGTATCGCCTGGGTGATGGGGAAAATGTTCAGGACAGTTTAATGGTCGGTGGATTGGTCGATGCCCTCTTGGGTTATCATATGGGTGTTACAGCTGATAATATTGCTACAAAATATGGTATTTCCCGTGAAGAGCAAGATCAGTGGGCATTGATGAGTAATCAGCGAGCGGCCCATGCTATTGAACAAGGGTGGTTCAAAGATGAAATCGTGCCGGTTGAGATCAAAACTCGAAAAGGTATGGTTACGTTTGATACGGATGAACATCCCAAAGGTGATACCTCTATGGAGATCTTAGGTAAACTTCGTCCGGTCTTTAAAAAGGACGGTACTGTTACAGCGGGTAATGCTTCCGGACTGAATGATGCCGGTTCTTGTATGATCATGATGAGTGCCGATAAAGCAAAGGAATTGGGACTTACCCCTATTGCAAGAGTGGTTTCTTCGGCTCCTGGTTCTTGTGAACCCGATGTTATGGGAATGGGTGTTGTGCCTGCTGTCTATAATGCGCTGAAATTTGCGGATATGAAATTGGATGATATTAATTATTTTGAATTTAATGAAGCCTTTGCAGCCCAGGTTATTGGGTGTAATCGTGAATTCAAACTGGATATAGAAAACATCAATGCGGTGGGTTCTGGAATCGGCCTTGGACATCCAGTTGGTGCGACCGGTGCTCGTTTGATCATTACCATGATTAACCAGCTTAAACGTCGTGGAGAAAGATTTGGTTGTGCTTCTTTGTGTGCCAGCGGTGGACCTGGACATGCGTTTATTGTAGAAGCTCTTTAGTAAAGCAAAATAGTATTCTATAAATATCCGGTACAGCTGCACTAAAGTTGGCAGCTGTACCGGTTTGTTTTTTTAAAGGCTGTTTTTAAGTAAATTTCAAGGACATTTTTTTATATTGGTCTTTATTTTTTACACTAACTTCGAGATCAACACTTGAATCTCTTATGCCAAGAGCCAGTTTGCTCTTTCCCTTGTCTCCTTCAATATGTGTAATTTCTCTGATAACTTCAAAAACAGTGCTTGCGATATGTGTCCCCGGTGAAGGCAGTATTGTCTCTTTATATTCGGCGATTACGGAGACCGCTCCATTGGACTCTTGTTTGATAGATATTTTTTTTGCATTATTGTTTATGCCATGGAGTGCAGCCAGGGCAAGCCATTTAAGCGCTCCATCCAAACTGTTTTCATCGTCTTTAACCTCTGACATTTCTTTTAGTGGGTCAGTGGTAGAAAAACAATCGCAAAGTTCCTGTACTTTTAGATGTATATTTTTTGTGTCTTTCATATTTTGTTTCCCCCTAAAAAAGATAGGTGGCTTATTTAAGAATATTTACATGCCTGTTCTCTTTTCTGGCTGGTTGTTTTGATCGATTCATAGCATTGATGACGCTCACTTTTACTATTGAAAGTGACATCGCACTGGGCAAGTTCAACTTCCATTCGCTTTTTTTCAATTATGCTGCAATGATGATCGTCAAATTGTAGGCTGTTTTTTTTCATATCTTTTATCTCCATTGTTGATTGTTAAATGCCAAAGGATCTGAGATTAGAGAGGAAATGGAATTTGATCATTATAGACATCTTTGACGTTATCCTATAAGTTAATCTCTGCACGGGTGATGTCAATAAATGGAAATAATAAAGGACTAAAAGATGTCTGTTGCAGTGATTGAATTTAAAAATTATGTTGAATCTGTAAAAGAGGCGTTAGATGGTATTGAAGCTTCAGAGGTCTTGAAAGCTGAACAACAGATTCTTATTAAGCCCAATTTAATTAATAGTTCCAGGCATCCTGTTACGACACCCAAAGCGTGTTGTGAAGCCATTATTCAATATATTCAGGCATGCTCATCTGCCCAGATTGTTATTGGCGAAGGGTGTGGGGACAGCATGAGCGAAACAGATGAAATTTTTTCTATCCATGGGTATGTTGAATTGGCACAAAAATATTCTGTTGAGTTGGTGGATTTGAATCATGCGCCTTTGGTACGAAAACAAGATCTGACCAGGTCTGTTTTTAAAGAGATGTATCTACCCCAAATTGCATATTCGCACTTTATTATTTCTGTTCCTGTTTTAAAAGTTCATTCTTTGGCCCAGATTACAGGGGCACTTAAAAATATGATGGGATTTGCACCGCCTCAATATTATTCCGGGCAATTTGGCAGTTGGAAAAAAGCCGTGTTTCATGCAGATATGCAGCAGTCTATTATCGATCTGAATCGATACTGTACGCCGGATTTGTCAATTATGGATGCGACGATTGGATTATGTGAATACCATCTTGGTGGGCCACCGTGTACGCCGCCTGTTAATAAAATTCTGGCCAGTTTTGATCCTGTTTTGCTGGATAGAAAAGCAGCTGATATTCTTGGCTTAAGGTGGCAGGATATCGGTCATCTAAAGTCACCTGCATCTTGACGCATATATTTTGATTATTGATAGATTTGCTTGTAGGGGATGCAGGGCCAACGCATGTAAACAATATAAAATTAGGTATTGCACCGTCCTGATGGATTCCCTTTTGTCACTGGATGTGACGTTGACAGTTTCTATGTCGGACTTCACTTACGGCAGAAAAACTCACTGCGTTCAAACAATTCCCGCCGATACAGCTCAGCCCGGCAGAACTTGTAACAACTGGTCACATATGCTCCGCAAGGCAATCAACAGCAGGATGGCAACCTGCTGCTTATTCATTGATTAAAGATTCTAATACAAAATATTGATTCAACGAATTGACCCTGGGTTAAACACTCAGTATTATAATGTTGATTATTGGTGTGATGAATAAAATTTCCATCAACCACAACATGTGGTGCTTGACTAATATTATAAAAACCCAGGAGCTTTAATAACGGTCAATACCCAGAAAACACAGGTCAAATCAGCAGATAAATAGACATAGTCAACTTTTGATTCTCTAAAACCTTGAAAAGATATAACCACCTAAATTTTCCACCATATCTAAACAGCATTCTTCTGCTATTCTTAGTACAATACTTTTGGGTATCTTCCCTCCTTTAGGTGTTTCAATTTGGAGTGTACTACCCAACTCAGCTTTTTTAATGAAATGGTAAAATTCTGAATTAGATTCTTCCACACTCACAGAAAACCTCATCATTACACTACCTATTGAAAACATTATTTCATCGCACTCCAAATATTTTTCAATATGTTTAAGTGTGCTTTTATTTTCAGCAAATCTAAAAAATAATTTTATGAAGGACATTCCTAATTCAAGTGATTCTGTGAAAATAGGATCTTCAATTAATAAGCGGGTTAGTAAGGTGATTAAAGATTCATCTGATATTTTTGAAAAGTTCTTTTCTCGTAAAATTAAACTCGAAAATAGTCTTTCTGGACTTGAGGAAATTGCAACGGCGATTGCAATTGGTGGGGAATATTCTTCTAAATATATAGGTAGTAAATCACCTACCGGTTCACGCACAATATACGATGCACATAAATATTCTTGAAGAGAAAGATGAGAAAACTCATATTTTTTATTTACAGTTTTTGAAATTATACCAGTATAGGATTCTATCTCTTCAGCCACCAATTCTGCCTCGCCTGATGGGAGTCGAAATTTACGATGAATTGAATTATATGTCATTACTAAATCATTTCTGGTAAATATTTTTGATTTTATCCTGTATGTCATATCGTACGCAAAAGCGGATAAAAATCTTGTTTTCTTTTCTGGATTAAAACCTGTGTATGTGGAGGTTCTCTTTACTTTTCGATGTAAATCCCATTGAATAAGCATTAAGTTTATAATTTTTTCATAAATATCAGCTGGTTGTTCCGGTAGATCCCCATAATAATTAAAAGACATAATTAACTGATTTAGAAAAAGTGGTCTATTGATTGTATCGTGGTATGGATATTTTACTACTGTGGATTTAAATTTAACAGGATCATCCGCCCACATTTCAATTATCCTGTTAATTTGATCATCATCAAGCGAACATATTTCTAACACTCTAAAACCACTTATTTGTTGAAGATAACCGCCGGATCTACATGTAAGAATTAGTTTACTGGTCGTAAGTTTATTGCTGATTGCCGAAATCTCACTTTCATATATCTCTTTATCTTTTGATGATAACTCATCCAAACCATCAACTAACAATAAAGCGTTCGATTTATTAAGCATTTTGGGGATAGCAATTTCTACGTGTTCTTTTCCTATAAAATATTCATATACATAAAGTTTTTTTCCAGTAACCTCATTAATTTTTGCTACTTTTTCTTCTCTGAGATGAATACCCATTATCTTTGCTATTCGTCTGCAGATTGAGGTTTCAATATCACGTAATTTTATCAATATAGGGAATTTAACAATCTCTTCTTTGCTTACAGGCTCTGTAAGGAATAAATACCTTGAAAGCCTTTTTAGGGTGGTTGTTTTTCCTGCTCCGGGATCTCCAAGGATGAGTAGGTTTTCAGGCAAACTTAATAGTTCAATTTCCTTTTTAATTTCATTGTATGTATCACTTCTAAATTTTCTTGGTATCCCAAAATTCAAGTCTATTGTACACTCATCAGTATCCTTAGACTGATGCATTCCATAAAATTGTACATTCATACTCCAATTAATGACTTCTGTAATATGATTTTCAATATTAAATTCAATTTCTTTATGGGACTGTCCCTTATTTAGTGAATCTTTTAATAAAGAAAATATACCTTGAATAATTGGTTTTGCTGTACTTTTAATAATTAGTGCGGCATCCATTTTGGTCTCCATTTTCCATCTATGCAACAATCAAAAAGACTTTGTATCCTATTTCTTAAAAAAATCATAAGTGTAAATATATATTCTAACTAATGGTTTTCGTATCAATGTTTATACTTTCTGTAAAGGAATACCCAATTCTAAGAAATTTATCTGAGTAAATAGTATCTACTAATTCGAATCTGCTTTTTTAAAAACAAGCTATAACAGTTCCAACTATCGACTTATGGCATCAGTAGGACTCTCTATTATCATCAAAGAGGAAGCATTGGCAAAGGTCTTTCCTATCCTTGATTTATCTAAGCCTTAATTCGATTTTTGAATATTGGAAGGGTTTAGCTTTCATAAGCTCCCATTTATTCAAAGAACCTGGGGCGACATTAAGCTCTCTTGTTAATTGTGGAATGGACAGAAACCTTTGCATCCTATCAATTTATGACATTTCATACTGGTAGAATTTTCTAATTTTAAGTAATTGTTTATAAACTTCGATGGAGAACACTTGTATTCAAAGTCTTATGATATTTATTTTTAATGCCTGCCACAAGATGTTGTGTTTAAGGTTAAGCGGGGGATTGGTTTTTTCCCCATCCCCCCTAAAAAATTATTTGTAAATATTTTCAATCCAATA
>JAWSVH010000176.1:0-30301 GCA_033852015.1 Desulfobacula sp. | reverse complement strand
ATAAAAATTATAAAAGTACGACTAGAGACGTAAAAAAACTTTTAAATGAACTCAAAAAAGAACAAATTCACGGACTCATTATAGATCTACGTGATAATGGTGGTGGCTCTCTGGATGAGGCCAATTCGCTTACCGGTCTTTTTCTTAAATCCGGCCCTACCGTACAAATTAAACATAAAAGAAACAAACTCACACAATATAAAGATAATGATCCACGTATTGAGTATTCTGGGCCACTCATTGTTTTGATCAACCGTATGAGTGCCTCTGCTTCGGAAATTTTCGCCGGTGCCATAAAAGACTATCATCGCGGCGTAATTGTCGGATCAACAAGCTTTGGTAAAGCAACAGTCCAGGAATTAAGACCGCTTTCCAAAGGGAAATTAAAACTGACCCGCCAAAAATTTTATCGCGTATCAGGGAAAAGCACTCAAAATATCGGGGTTATTCCTGATCTAAAATATCCTCAGCTTTATAAGATTGAAGATACGGGTGAAAGCTCACTTGAAGGAGCACTCCCCTGGGATACAATAAGAAGAACCTATTATAAAGACTACCGTTCTTTACAACCCATCCTCAGCCGACTTGATAATACCTACCAAAAAAGACTATTAACTGACCCTGGTCTGAACTACCTTAAAGACAAGATTCAAATGACATCAAAAAGCAATTCAAAAACATCTGTTTCGCTCAATCTAAACACGCGAAAATTAAGAAAAACAGAATATGAACAATTAGAACTTAATATTGAAAACCGATATTTGAAAGCCATAAATAAAAAGACAATAACAACCATCCATCAAGAAGATAAAGAAATCATTGATTACAAAAAAATACTTATGGATCAAACAAACCTTGTCATGGCTGACTTTATTCTCCTTTCCCGTAATCTGGGTTATCGATGGTAGATGATTAAATCTTGATAATTATGATGTGATTTATTACACTTAAATCTTTTATAACAATGAACCAAAGGAGAGATTAATGGCAAATGCATGTGCCAGACACATACTTGTTGATAGCGAAGCGTTTTGTAAGGAATTAATCGAAAAGATCAATAATGGTGAAGATTTTGAACAATTGGCAAAAGAGCATTCAAAATGTCCTTCTGGAAAAAATGGGGGAGATCTAGGAGAATTTGGTCCAGGCCAGATGGTCCCCGAATTTGACACCGTTGTATTTAACGAAGAAGTCGGTATCCCTCATGGGCCTGTGAAAACAGATTTTGGATTTCACATTGTCGAAATTACCCAACGCAGCTAATTGTATATAACGCAACCAACTATAGCGGTACAAAGTTGTTTAAATTCTGTGCCGCTTATTTAATTCAATGAAACCTTCCTGGAAGATAAAAATAAAACGCTTTGCTATCTACTGCATTGCCTGCTTTTTAATCGTATTAATATCTTCACCTTTTGTAATCATCTGGACGGTGAATACGACCTATATAAAAGACAAAATATCTTTATACCTTTATCAGAAAGCAGATGTTCGTATTCATTCATCAAAATTTTCGTTAACACTTTTCCCTCAACCCGGGATCAAAATAAATCACCTCAATATTCACCCTGATCCAACAACCCAAATTGATATTCAATCCATCAGATTAACTCTTGATTTACCAGCACTGGTTCAGGGAAACTTCAGCTTGGGCAAAATCATTATCAACCATCCACAAATTCAAGCTTTTTCTATTAAAGAACAGCCTGCTGATGCCCAGGATAAATTTTCTTTTTCTACGTATATGGAAAAAATAAATCAGAGCTTTGATTTATTACCCAAAGCGCAAAGCGAATTAGAGGTCATTGTTAAAAATGCCGCCAGTAAATACTTTGAAAATTTAGATGCCTCCTTGGTTCTGCTCAAAAATGGAAACAAACTGCGTTTAAACACCACCGTTAAAAAGATAGTGTTCTCTCCTTTATCATTAGCCAACCCAGATATAAAAAAAAACCTTGATATTGAGTTGGCCTCCATTGAGAAGCTAAAAATCAATGCAACAATAGACGACAAACCATCCATTCGTGGAAATATCCACTTTGAGGGATCAAAATTAAGTGCCAAAAATAAAAATATCTTGTTTAATTCTGATAAGATGGATGTATCATTTACATTATCAGACAAATTTCAACGCATTCATTTAGCTCCAATACAAATGAACTATCCGGCAGGTTCTTTAGGTATTAAATACACAAACAACCCGACTGAAGAAAAAACTAACCTGATATTTTCTGGCAAAAACATTCAGGTGGGCCAGGCTCGAGAAACATCCTTAACTCTATTTAAAGATGTTTATGTCGCACTAACTCTTTTTGATATCCTTTTAGATGGTATTGTGCCCAAAATAGAAGTATCCTTCCAAAGCAACAGCCCAGATACTTTATTAGATGAGCATAAACTATTACTTTCTGGCAACATAACAAATGGCAAAGCCCATATTCCCCAAACCCCATTGATTGCCTCAAAGGTAATTGCAACCACCGATCTTAAAAATGGTATTTTAAACATAAAAACGAGCCAAGGAGCACTCCAAACCACTAAGATTGAAACTGGAACACTGGCTGTGGATTTATTAAACCATAAAGATGTCATCTTCAATGGAGAATTTTCTCTTGACCTTGATCTGGCCATGCTTCCAAAAACACTGATATCTCTTTTGCCTGATTCTGTTCTGGCCGAAGAGCTTTCCCAGGTTCACAATGTCAAAGGGCGGTGCAAATCAACATTGAACCTGGCCTATGAAAATGATTCAGAGGATCTGTTTGTTCATGTCCAGACAGAGGATTTTTCAACCACAGGCCAATACGACCGAATCCCAGGTGAGATTCAATTAAATAATATCAATGTTGAATATAAACCAGATCAGATAACTTTAAGCAATTGCCGTGGGATGATCAATGATGCCATCTTTAATGAATTGGACACCACGATTCAACTTAAAGCTGCCCCATATATTCAAATTCATAAAGGTTCAGGCATCGTAGAACTTTCATCGATCATTCCGTGGTTGATGTCCTATCCAGAAACTCAAAAAATCATCTCACCGATTAAAAATGGTAAAGGAAAAGTCTTTGTCTCTTCAATCGCACTGTCCGGACCTATTCAGATACCGGATGAATGGAAATACGATCTCTCTGGAAGAATCGATGATATCAATTTAAGTTCTTCGAAAAAGAAAAAACAATTAGAACACTTATCTTGTAACTACAAAATATCAGACAATAAAAAACTTTTTGAAAATATACAAACTTCCTTTCATAACTTAGATCTGCTATCCGCTGTTTTACCCAAAAAATATCTTAATAGCATCCAGACCCCATTTAAGATAAATAATGCACATCTAAAAATAAGGAAAAAGTCCTCGTCCTTAACAGGGAATCTTAATTTTTCAAGTGGTCCCCAACTGCAACTTGATCTAAAGGGGAAGAAACTTGACTCCCTCAGGTTTAACAATATCAGCCTGACTGACGCAGATATTTCCAATGCTCAAGTATCTTTCAATTATAATAAAAACAGACCCATGTTTCATTTTAATGGCAGCCTGAACACCACATCATTAAACAAACTGATTAAACCTCGTAGCTTTTTTGGCAAAAAACTTAAAGAAATCACTGAGGGTCAACCTGTTCGGTTATATATAGACAAAAATGACACGTTAAATATTATTACTAAAAAATTAAACCTGAACTCTTTTCTATCTTCTACTAAATCGAATGATTCCTTTATAGACACACGTATACTGACAAAAGATCTAATTAAATTCAAAGCGGAACAACTGAAAGTAAAAAACCTTACCTTCACAGATGTTCAAGCCAAAATTTCTTCTAATAAAACCCACTCGTATGTTCGATTAGAAAAAGCAAATTTATGTGATTTAAAAACCAAAGGGTACCTTAATATAAAAAATAAAAAAATATATGCGAATTTCCCATTTGAAGCAAACAACAAAAAAAATATTCAATCCCTTTTAACATGTCTTTTTCAAAAGAATGAATTTATGGATGGACCATATTCTTTTGCTTGCAATCTTACAGCAGATGGTGTCGCTGTAAAAGAAATCTCAAGCAAATTAAATGGGACATTAACCTTGAATTCCAAAGATGGTCGCATTCACAAACTAACACTTTTATCACGGATATTATCCGTTCTAAACGTCTCAACCGTTTTCAAAGGAAAAGTTCCCAACGTCACTCAAGAAGGCTTTGCCTATAAAGATTTAACTGTGCAGGCTCAAATTATAGACAGTGTAATCCACTTAAAACATGCTGTCATTGATGGAAAGGATATGACAATGATTTTCTCAGGAACCATTGACCCATTAAATGACAAAATCGATATTGTCTGTCTTGTTGCACCGTTTAAAACAGTCGATCTAATCATTGAAAAAATTCCTATTATTAACACACTTCTTGGCGGCCGACTGGTATCCGTCCCTGTAAAAGCTGAAGGTAAATTATCAGACCCATCCGTTATCCCATTACATCCTTCAGCCGTTGGTACAGGGATTATCAATATGATGTCCACTATTTTGAAGTCACCTGTTATATTATGGGAAAAAATGTCCGAAGAAAATGACCCTTCCACTGGAAAATAAAAAACAACTCGAACAAGGTATGAATAAGGCCTTCAGATATTTATCCTATCAGCCAAGGACAATATATGAAGTAACAACCCACCTAAGGAAAAAAGAGTTTGATACACAAATTATTCAGCAGATTATTCAAAAACTACTTGAACTAAATTATTTAAATGACCATGACTTTGCTCTCCTCTTCGTAAAAAGCAAAGTAAAATATAGACCAAAATCAAAATTTGCTCTTGGCTATGCACTAAAGAAAAAAGGCGTTGACTCTTCTATTATAGATTCAGTTCTTGAAGACTATGAAGATGAAGATCTTGCAAAAAAATCGATCGAACCCAAATTTACTAGATGGAAAGCCTTTGATAATGATAAATTTAAAAAAAAAGTCATGAATTATTTGAAATACAGGGGATTTGATTTTGACGTCTGCATGTCAACACTGGATCATTTTTCAAGATTAAAAGACCAGATTAAGAAAATTTAAAAAAATCATAACACAGTTTTCCAACGCCTTGAGGAAAAAAAGTAATCTTTTAGGTAATTAAATACCCAATTTCATAACCAATTTTTCCACAATATGATTATTAATACAAAAATTCAACGGCTTTCGCCAAACACTTGACAGCTTCTTTAAAAAATTCTAACTATAGATTATACAACTTTCTTAAATTCTATGCTAATAAACAGGGTTTCAGGGTCTTTTACTCCAACCCAAAACAAAATATTTTTTAATGGCATAGTTTATGCATCTTAGATTATCGAACTATTGTTGGATGTTATGACTTTGAATATAAGGATAAACACTCATGGTGGGTAGAAAAAGAACCGTTGAGAGACGTAGAAATAAAAGATATAAAGCTACCGAAGGCGCATATGCTGCTGTAAGTCCAAACTCGCATAGGCTAGGACAAATTATTGATATCAGCATGGGTGGACTTGCTTTTAAATATATTGATACAAGCAGTGAAGACATGAATCATGATATGCTCCCTGACGAAAGTATATTTTTAAGCAGCATGGGATATTATGTTGGAGACCTTCCCTTTGAAACAATATCTGATTATGAAGTTACAAATGCCCCATCATTCAGCTCCATGAAAGTAAGGAAGCGCCATGTTCAATTTAAGGATTTGAGTTTCAAACAACTCTTTGATCTTGATTATTATCTAAGAAATAATGTATCAGAACAATTAGACAAACTACCACAACAATACAACTCTTAATCATCGAACCTTAATCATTAAGAATAGTCGGCTTTAATCTTCATGCTTTTTATGGCGAGACATGGTTCTTATCGGAGTCATCCTTAGTTATTACTATTCTCGCACTTTTTTCCATATGTAAATATCGTTTCACAAGGGCTTCTAAATCCTTATTAGTAATGCTAGAATAGTCCGACATCATTGTTTTTGCCCAGCCAATTTTTTCAGGATATTGAGATAAATTTACCATTACAGAATTCAACCAGTATTCATTTGTCTTTCTAAATGCTTTAATATGATTCAAAACTGGTTTTAAAGCCATCAGTGTCGCTTTCTCGGAGATACCTTCGTCCATCATTGACGTAACAATGGATTTGATCTTATCATAAATAAACTCATGATTTTCTGGCATAACATTCACAACCACATGCATAACTCCATAATCTTCAAATATGACCGAAGGTTCGTTATAGACATAAGGAGAATATGTCTCTCCCAATTCTTCTCTGATAAGATAACTTAACCGTTCTGAAAAGACCCGGCATAAGATAGCCAACCGTCGGGTTTGCTTAATATCCCAAAAGTCATCTGTTAAAAATGCGACCCGCACAACACCAGTATCGATTTTCGTGTCTAATTTAAGATTTAGTCTCTCGCCTTCAGGAAATTTAATTTTTCCCAAATTAGGTGTCTTAAGTGGAAATTTTTTCCTGTTTTTAAAAGAACCCATGTACTTTGATGCAAGCTCAATCATAGTTTCAATGTTAAAATCACCAACGATAGAAATTTCAACAGGAGATTCTTCGAACTGCGGTATCAACCAAGTTTGAATATCATCTAAAGTATAACGATTAATAACATCCGAGTGCGGCAAACCAAAACGAGGATCATTCTTAGCAAGAAATGCTTTCCCTTTGATCTGCATAATTCCACGAGGTGTTCTCAATAAAGAATCATATCCTTGCTTATATTTCGTTTTTGAAAGATTTAAAGTTTCCTTTCTGTATCCAGGATCATTAAAATAATGATGTATCAAATCAAAAACAACTTTAGCATCCTTTGGATCTGCAGTTCCACCCAAAGAAAAATGATCCTGCTTAACTTTAAAGGAAATTCCCACTTTTTTTCCTGCCAAAGCATCCTCTAACTGGTCAGCATCCATTTTTGAAAATCCACTAAAATTCAGCACATCTTTTGCGACTAAAGCAAGACCTGGTTTTGATGTGGGTTCTGATTTATAACCAGAGCCAAAAGAGACGTTATACAAAAACTCGCTTTGTTTAAAATCGGTGGATTTGAGATTTAACCGAACATTATTCTCAAATTCAATGGTAGTAATGCCAAGATCATTAATTTGCCTTGATTTAACGGCAACTTTTTGGAGGGGCATCGGTAGGTATGGGAAAATATGTGATTCAAATCCTTTGTATTCAGGAACTGATTTTGAAAGACTTTTTCGATATACATTAAGGATATGTTCAGCAGGCATAGCTGAATCAATTTTAGCATTCCCTGTAACAATGATAAGTCTGTTTTTATTTGCCCATAATTCCGTTAATATACCACTAATATCTTCCAAAGTAACAGAATCGATATACGGCGTTAATATTTTTTTTGTTTGACGAGCAGACAATAAAAGTTTTCTTCGATTAATCGCGCCTAAAATTGTTTTAGACATTGTTTTAGATTTTAAAGTTTTGGACTGATCCAGATAGCTTTCCAGCGAGCTTATATAATCGGCCTTTACTCGGTCTAATTCTTTTTTTTCAAATCCATATACAAGACTTTGTCTAAAAGTATGCTCAATTTGTTCCAGACTTTTTTCCCATTTATCATGATCACAACTTGCCCGGATTGTAGATAAAGAAACATGATGTAAAAATGCCCCTGAATAAACAGAAGCCCCTGAAAAATCAACCGTTTGCTTGCTCACCATCCTGGAAAATCGATTTTGTAACATCAAATTTGCAAGATATACCAACGTCTGTTTTTTAAGATCATCAACCGTTTGGGTTTTAAAAGGCTTCCAAGCCAGCGTCTCAATTGAGATATCAGTGGTGCCGGCTTCGGGTTCATAATGGTAAAATGCCTCCAGTTCCTGATGCTCAACCCATTTGATTTCCAATGGTGACTCAACAAACGAGGATCGAGGGCGAAGCATTGAAAATCGCTTCTCAATCATCGCCTCTACCGTTGCAATATCAAAATCACCCACCATTATCAGGACCATGTTTTCAGGCCGATACCACTGATCATAAAAACGTTTAAGCACCTTCTGATCCGCTTGTTTAATGACCCTATCCAATCCAATGGGAAATCGCTGGGTAAAATGAGAACCGGGTAGCCTGAATTCCAAAGTTTCTTTAAAGGTTCGATATGAGACAGAATCCCGTTCTCTTTTTTCAGCCAGAATAATTCCACGCTCACGATCAATTTCACTTTCTAAAAGCCATGCACCTTTTGCATAGTCCTGAATAATCACAAAAGCATCATCTATCTGTTTTTTTTTTCCTATAGGAAGGTCCAAATCATAGACGGTATTAAAAAATGAAGTATGAGCATTGGCATCACCACCAAAATCCATTCCAATGGAAGGAAAATACTGAGCCAATTCTCCTGGGGCAAAATGCTCCGATCCATTAAACAACATATGCTCAAGAAAGTGAGCCACCCCCTGTTGTTGCTGGGTCTCATGCATCGAGCCTGCAAAGATATTTAGGTGAATGGAGACCTTATCTATTGGTGTGGTATTGCGTTTTAATATATATTGGAATCCATTGGGAAGCACCCCATAAACAATTTCAGGATCAATAACGTCCTTACTATCAGGGGTAAGCACCGGGTGAAGCGGCAACTTAGGCGCACACGAAAACAAAACTAAAAGCCCTAAAATAACTGCTTTGCCAAACACGGTGCGAAAAATCATATAACGCCTTAATTCAAAATATTTGGATCATAATCAATTTTATAATCTTTTTTCACTTCCTTTACCCAAGCTTGAAAGGATAAAACATTTTTTGACCAGATTATTTGATCTTTTACTGATTTAAGATTTTCAAGAATTTCAGACTCAACAGGCATCTTTTTTTCTTTGAACCCTATGACATAATATCCATTAGGAGCTTTTATCACTTCAGGATAAATCTGTTTTTCCTGGGTCATAGAAAAACTTGCCTCAATAAATTCAGGAGAATTATTTATACTTTCAGGTCCCACGCCTCTGGAAAATAATTTTGTAGACTTAACTTCCAATTTATATTCAGCCGCTGCCTGACGTAGATCTTTTGCCTCTAAAGCCTTTTTTAAAACTGCTTTCACATCCTTTTGAGCCTGCTCAACTTGAAGTTTCGAAATAAGATCTTTTGTAACTTGCGCTTTAACAGGTTCTAACTCCTGAATAACAGGTGCTATCTTTTCAACCACTTTTATCAGGTAATAATCCTCACCCAATTGTTTTACATCACTTATGGTATCCATGGGCAGATCAAATGCTGTTTTAGCAAACCCTCTGTTATCAACAATCGCGAGCCCCTGCCCACTTATATCAAATGTATTTGTATTCTTTATCTTTTTTTCGGCAATCAAAGCCACCTGTTCAAAATCATCTCCATCAATTACTGCATCAAAGGCTTCACCTGCTTTATCATAGGCTATATTCTGTATTTCTTTTTGCTCCAATTCCTTTTTGATCGCAGATGACACTTGTTCAACAGTCTTTGTGGTGGCATCAAATTTTGCAGTCACTTTAATAATATGCCAGCCAAATGGAGTTCTTACAGGCTCTCCAACTTCACCAGGCTTCAATGAAAAAGCTTTATCACCAAAAGGTTTGACCATAGTTTTTCTATCGAACTTACCCAGATATCCCCCACTGTTTTTAGACGAATCTTCTGAATATTGTTTCGCCAAAGTTTTAAAATCCTGGCCTTCCATAACTTTCTTATAAATATCCAGTGCTTTTTTCAGCGCATCATTTACTTGAGTTTCTGCAGCATTTTCACCCACACGTATTAATATATGACTGGCTTCTATTTTTTCAGGAATTTGATACTTTTTAATCTGTTGTTCATACTGAACTTGGATCTGATCTTTAGTAACATTTACGCTTTCTTTATAGTCCTTCGGTGCAAATTTAATATAAGCAGCTTTAAGCTTAGGTGCTGATTTATATTTATCCTGATTTTCAGAATAATATTTTCCCAATTGCGACTCATCTGGATGAATATCGGTATATTTTTCGGGATATAAATGCAGATAGTCAACGGCCATTTTAGAATTCTGAAAACGATACCAATCTTTTGCTTCAAGGTCTGATACATTTACTGCACTCAGTACCATATTCCTTAATTTTTCAAGGCGTAACGCATTGGATTGTTGCTGTTCATATATTTCAGGATTTAAAGAATTCAGATTTAATACCTTCTTATATTGATCAATATTAAATTTTCCATCCTTCTGAAAGGCCTTTTGAGCAAGCAAATTTGCCCGGAGTTCTTTATCGGATACTGTGATATTGAGTTTATCAGCCTGGTTCATAATAATTTTTCTATCAATTAAAGTATCCAAAGCCTGTTTTTTTGCGTTTAATAGTTTAAGAAGATCATCATTAAAACTATCTTTATACTTGTTTCGGTATTGATTGACGAGGGCTTTATACGCCTGCTGATATTCTTTTATAGTGATTGGCTCATCGTTAATAGTTGCAACTGAATCATTTCTCTTTGAGCCCAACGATCCAACTCCCAGAAAAACAAAAACAATGACAATGATCCCAAGAAATATTTTAATGATCCAATTGCCTGTATTTTCACGCAAGTAACGCAGCATCACACTCTCCTTAACTATCCTGTAAAAATATAAATCTAATATCATTCCACAAAGGCTGCATAGTAGCTTTTCACAAAACCCTGTGTCAATATTTTATTATGCTAAAAATAAGTTTAAGAATTTAGTCCGACTTTATTGTTGACACATCTGGCTCAATCTATTATCTAAGTACAGCGTTTTCCGTGGGGCTGTAGCTCAGCTGGGAGAGCGCACGGCTGGCAGCCGTGAGGTCAGGGGTTCGATCCCCCTCAGCTCCACCATTAAATCTTAGGTCACTGTTTTTACAGTGACTTTTGTGTTTTTAAAGCCTGACACCCTATTCTTTCATCTGTTGTCCACTTTTGTTGTCCACTTTTACAGATGGAGGAACAAATGCAGGCAGCAACTCGTTCACCAAATTATCTCAGCCGTAATCCTTATTCCTATTGTTTCAGAATGAAAGTCCCAAAGAATATTCAGTCGATCATCGTTCTTAAAGAGTTGAGGTATTCCTTAAAAACTGGTAATTTATCCGATGCTAAAAACAAAGCAAGATATATGGCAGGACAGACTCAACAACTTTTTAGAAATATACAAAATGGATGCCTGAAGAACATGAAGCTATCAAAAGCACAGATCCAAGACCTGGTTAAAAAGTTCCTAAAAGAACGTATTGAAAAATACAATAAGCCGGTGGCATATACAGGCTATGTTGATGAATGGTCAGATGATGACGAATGGAACCCTAACTGGAGTTTAGAAGATGAACACCCCAAACATTCATCCACACTTTTCAATAATCAGGAAGGCCTGGAAGAGACAATTAACTTCATAGATGAGATAAAGGCAGATCTGAACACCAAGCTACAAAATGGCCGCTACCGTATGGCCGGAAAAAGAGCAGACCGTCTATTAGCTAAAGAGGGATTCATGGAATCTGATATTGATAGGACTTCCCCTTCATATGTGGAACTCTGCTCTGGAATATATAGGGCTTGGATTAAAAGCCTTGACTACTGGCAGCAGAAGCTGACAGGAAAATATTCTGATGAACTTGAGGGGGTACTGGATGGCTTTCTGTCAGATGAAACTTCTGAAGAATCAAGAGAAGAAGAGAAAAAAATAGATCCCATCCTCCATAACCCTCCCTCCCTATCCTCTTCAAAAACTATCAGCCAGGTTATTGATGAATATGTAGAAGAAAAGGCCAGGGAAAAGCAATGGGCCACAGAAAAATCTCAAGACAAAGCCAAAACAGGAATGAAATTGCTGGTGGAATACTTTGGTGATATTCCCATCAATACGGTTGACAGACAAATGATGGCCCAATTTAAAAGAGACCTTTGGAAAATCCCGCCTAATAGGAATAAGGTCAAGGCGTACCGCGACTTGACCCTCAGGAAACAAATTGCCCTGAACCTTCCACCAAAACAATGTATCGCTGAAAACACCGTCAGCGATTACCTAAGCAGAGCCATAAGCTTATTAGACCATGCCAGATTAAATGGTGATATACCAACGAACCCGGCTGAAGGCATGACTATAAAAAAGAAAAAACGTACAGATGAAAACAGAGATTCATTTACATCAGAAGACCTTGGAAAAATTTTTAATTCAGACCAATATCAGGAAGATACCTTTACCAAATCTTATCGTTTCTGGACTCCTTTATTAGCTATTTTCACGGGAGCCAGGCAAAATGAAATGGCACAGCTTCATTTATCAGATTTTGAGCAACATGAGGGCATCTGGTGCATAAAACTGATAGGAGATACAGAAGATAAAAAGCTAAAAAACAATGTCAGCAAAAGGCTTATTCCCCTACATCCCTTTTTAGTTGAGGATCTTAAAATAATTGCAAGAGTAAATTGGCTGAAAGAAAGAGGAGAGAAGAGGTTGTTCCCGGAATTGACACTTAACAGAGATGGTTATGGCAGAGCTGTTAGCCGGTGGTTCAGTGATTACCTAAAGCCCATTGGAGTCTACGTCAAACATCGAAAAACTTTCCATTCGTTCCGACATACTTTTGGTAGCAATTTAGCCCACAATAATATCAACGATCATAACTTAAAGGCACTTATGGGGCATTCAGAGGATTCCATAACATTTGGAACATATGTAAAAAGGGGCACACCGACAAAGCTTTACTCTTCTTTGGTAAACCACCTAAAATATGACCTGGATCTATCACACCTGAAAAACAGCAAGTACGTTATCAAATAAGGTATGGGGTATTTAAGGTAAGGCA
Organism: Desulfobacula sp.; assembly: GCA_033852015.1. GTDB lineage: Bacteria > Desulfobacterota > Desulfobacteria > Desulfobacterales > Desulfobacteraceae > Desulfobacula. Next base: position 17,463 of record JAWSVH010000176.1, on the reverse strand, counting down.
AAGGGATTGCCTCAATTTTTTAAAAAAATATATGGGGAAAGTCTGTGTGTACCTTATTATATGTACCAGCATATAGCTGGTCACAAAGAACCCTGTACCCCCTGGGCCTACGGCCCCCCGGTACCTTACATTTTTAATGATCACCAGAAAAGTTAATCAGAATTGCCCTTTCTCCTTTAAAACTTATGGATAATACCCTTGTAAAAGTAAAAGTATGCAATGTGGGGACTAAATAACTTTGGTCTGTTCCGCACTCACAGGCCAATCATACAAGCTTAAATTCTGGCTTTGCCGATGATCCTAAAATACAGATTATGAAGATTGTGGTAGTGATAATGCGTTTCAGGATTCTTCCTTTTCTTTTTTCTTCTTCAAGTAATACCGTCTATTTTGTTCCCGTATCTTATCTTTATTGTTAGCCCTATATTCCTGTTTCTTTTCAAGCATTATCTCCCTGTTTTCCTGGTAGTACGTCTTAGCCTTTTCAATAAAACCCTTTGAGTTTTCTGCATACCGCCTTTTATTCCTCTGTCTTTCTTGTTCTTTATGGTTTTTTCGCCATTCAGAACTTCGCTTTTTTATAAGCTCTTTATTTTTTTTCCAATACTTCAGTGCGTATGACTTGCGCCTTTCTTCACGCTCTTCTTCTGATAATTTTGGTGACCTGGGCTTCGGAACATAATACCTACGCCGAAACATCTTTTCGCACTCCATACACAGAGAAGTTTTAACACGCCGGGGAGCTAAATGACCATTCTTGCACAAAACACCTGTAAAATAATGCGTATGTCCTATCGCCTTCGCTTGCTTTCTCTCCGGGAACATTTGGTCTATTGTGAGCTTAGCTTTTCCGTAGGTCTTCATTTGGTTTTTACTTCTGTGCCTCATCAGGTGTTGCAAATGTTATTTGGTTTTTATTTATAAAAATCGTTTTATATTTTACAGGCTTCTCAACGCCCACCTCATCTAAAGTTGCATCAAATACAACAACAAATGGTTCATTGTTATTTTCTAAAAGGTCGCTTAAACGGTCATGGCCAGGGTCTCTTTTGATGTTGACCTGTCCATTAACACGAGAACCGTCATTCATTTTTATCCTTACGATGCGACTTCTGATTTCTTTTTTGGGATCGGGTGAAGTCATAGATATCTCCTTTTAGAAATAGGTTTATGATTCCATACGATATGTAGCCAAAGATTTCAATCGGTAGAAACCCTTAGTTTTATAGTCAGGTTTGGTAATGTATAAGCAGAGACTACTTCAATTATCATTATTCTGCTACTCAAATTAAGTATGTAGAGTGTTTAATCCAGGTTCAATTCGTTGTACCAATATTTTGTATTATAAATTTAAATAACAATCAAAGTTATGGAAACCTCTTAGGTAAAATATTTCACAAATCATAACATTTATTACTTAATTTTATAGACGTAGCACATTTTAGCTACAAAGTATCAATGACAATATTTTATCATTAATATCCAGAGCCTCTGTTTACACACGAATAGTTTTAGATTCAAACAATGAACTTGATTCGCAAGGTACCGATATTGCATTGTTTTCAAGAATAACAATATGAAAAGCTAATAGAAGTTACAATTGATAATTCAAAGTTGGTGGAAACTAAAAGGGTCTAATTTATGAAACTTACAAAAAAACTTATTTGGATATCGGTGATTTATTTACTTCTCGTGCCAGTAGTTTGTGAATCATCAGTTGTTATTGAACCATCAAGTAGCGATGGCTTTTTTATAGGGATAAGAGACACTCATGGGACTGATTGGGATGACCTTCATGGAGACGAAGCAGCTAATACAATGGTCTCAAGTTTCTTGCCTTTTTCTAATACAAGCTTTTTGGGAACTACAGAAACTTATGCAGCTGCCGGAAGAGATATAACTACTTCTGCTATTGGCGAAGTTATAGAGTGGCAAGCTCAATATACAAATTCTGAGAATTATATATTATACATTAATGGTCACGCGGCTTCAGACCCTTATAGGGTTAGAATTCACTATGGTGGTGAAAATGATCAAAATTTTATTACTGCAAAAGAATTGAAAACTTATTTGGGCTACCTTCCTTCTGAAATGAATAAGCTGATATTTATTGATTCCTGTTGGTCAGGTGGTTTTATTGATGAATTAAGTGAGCTTGAAAATATATCAATATTAACATCAGCAAGTGCGACGACTAAGTCATTTTATGAAAACGGAACTGGATTACCGTTCTTTAGCCAAGAACTCGAGGCTTTTTTTAGAGCCCAAAACGGGAATGGTTTTTCATTTGATGATTTAGTTAATCACATGGGTAGTGGTGAATGGTTTGAAAAGCACATAGGAATGACTGGAAATGAAATGGAAGGAGGAGACCCAATCATATTATCAAAAGAATCTTTTAACATTCAGTCCTACCAATCTCCATCATATTATAATGAACCAGTTCCTGAACCAGCGACTATAATACTATTGGGTATCGGCTTATTAGGTCTTGCCAGAATAAGCAGAAGAAAATAATCAATATTGTATTTCTTAGTTATACTTAAGACAGAGTCAAAAATAGCTCTGCCATTTTTTTTGTTGCCCAATAATAATAATTGAAAAAATATACTGGAAATTTATGATATATACGCTCATACTTACCTTTCCATTTCTTAAAGATGACTGATAGGAGAATTGCTCGATTATTTTAGACAGACCAAATTCAAGTATAATTATCTGTACTATTTGTGATTCGACATAATACATCGTAGTCTTTGACAAAATAGAGATTCCTGCCGTTCAAGATTTTAATATAGAATCCTGAATAACATTTTTCCCAGAGTTGTGAGTAATTATCCCCTATCGCCAAGCATCATTTTTTTATCTTAACATTATAACATCACGTTGCTAATAATATAGTTTCAAAAAATTTCTGTGTGCAACACTATCTATACCATAGGTATGTGTTGGATTGAGAGCCTGGGTGGGGCCTTCTGAAGCCCCCCCCCCATACCATAAAATAGTGGCAAATATTACCAATATAACCATTTGGTAATACTGGTGTCATGTTCTGGTAAGGATAGTTTGCTATCTATACAAACAGGACACTCCTTTAATTACCCATTTGCCAGAGAGTCCAATTGAATCATCTTTTTATTCCTCTCACACTGGGCCGCCTTTTGGCGGCTCAGCTACTTTTTGTGGTGTAAGCTCCCTCTCTGAATCTTGTTAACTTTACTGTAAAAGTTGGCAAGTATAATATTGATCCAATGCACAGTGTACCAACGGTCTTCATTGATTTATCTAAATTTATGCTTGACTTCATGATTTTATCTTGTTAACTAATACTCAATAAAACTATTAAACTTAACGTCCTTAAGAGAGAGGAGAAACAATGCAGAAGGGACAGAACACAAATCACCCATCCAAGGGATCTCAGATATCCGTTGAACCGATTAGATCTACCAAAGATATTAAATCAATAAAGAAGATCCTGGCAGACAAGCCAAGGGATCTCTGTTTATTTACCCTTGGCATTAATACAAACCTGAGAGCATCTGACCTACTCAGTATAAAAGTAAATCAGGTTGCTCATTTAAAGGCTGAGGATGACCTTATTCTAAAGGAAAAGAAGACCGGGAAGGCAAGACGCATAACCATTAATAAGACTGTTTTTGAGGCCCTTAGAGGGCTATTAATGGCTGATGATTATAAGCCTGAACATTTCTTGTTCAGGTCACAAAGAGGATCTGTATTGACCGTTCCTTCATTGTCCAGATTGGTGAAGACATGGTGCAAGACAATCAATCTTAAAGGCAATTATGCAAGCCATACTTTACGCAAGACCTGGGGATATCATCAAAGGGTTTCGTTTAATGTAGGGATACCAGAATTAATGGTCTGTTTTAATCATAGTACACAGAGGCAGGCCTTGGATTACCTTTGCATTCAACCAGAAGAGATTAAGAGTGTATATTTGAATGAGCTTTGATGGCAATTAAATTATTTTGTTCGTAATGAAAAACAAACTGTGACATATAGTTGGGATATCAGTATTGAACTGATTCTTTAATCCACTATGCAAAAGGAACCATAATGAGTAAAATAAGAATAATTATGATTTTGATATTATTTTCAATTCTCCCTTCCTGTTCGAAACCCATAGGGCAATTGACAGAAAATGATATGGGCTGGACAAGGGCAGAAATGCCCATGAATTATCAAGCTGTATACCGAAATGTAAATGAAGGTTTTAGGAGATGTGGCTCTGGTTTAATCGCAGAGGGAAATTTATATACTGACATTCAAGAAGGACATTTTGACCTTTACCTTGCAACTCTTATGGGCGGCAAAGCTCCCGGTGCATTAGGTGTGATTAATATAAAAGAAATTGATTCCAATCATGCTAAAATTTCAATTGGCATAGTCAACGTTTTTGACAACCCTATATTTGGGAAAAAGGGCAAAGGCAGAGAGAGGTTTTTTAATTGGGCAAATGGGATTTATGAGTGTGACTGATATTTTAATATGCCAGCCTGAAGAGATCAGAAGTGTTTACTTGAATGAGTTGTAAACCACCCACCACTTATTCTCAGAGATATTAATTGAAGTAAAGAATATAAAAAGGGCCTTTGAAATCAAAGACCCTTTGGATAAGGTCATCTGTAAGGGTAGATGCCCATTCAAAAAAGAATGTCCCCCGCCATACGTCCGAAACTGCATACAGTACGCCTATATCCAAGAAAAAAGACCATCTAAAGGGGCAGATGCCCTACTTAAAAAAGTATCCCCAAACCATACGTCTGATAACGCCTTTAGTCCGTCTTTATCGTCTATAATAAAGGCTAAGATAGTATTCGTCAAGAATTCCTTACATGAATTATTTTGATTAATTAAAAATTTTACCGTTAAAATGCCTATGGCTATTGCCATATATGGGTATCTCTTGATTTCTTGTTTAAGTTAGCCCTGCCTAACACAGAGTTCTTTATTCCCGATAACATTGATTTTACTGGTGTTGGTAGATAATTACTTGAATTTATATGTTAAAATTATCATTTGAGTTGTATTCTTAATAATATCATGTAGTTATATTGGTTTCGTGAATATTCTTTTGGGATTGGTCCGTGATGAATATAGGTTAGTGCTTGAATTATTTTAAATTTTTTATACGTTTATTCATTCAGATAATCGAGATTATATTTCTGATTTAGTTGATGAACTATTTTTGTTACGATTAATTTTTTTTAACTCGGTAAATGTTACATCTGGTTTTAAATTACAAGTTTCAAATTCAGGATTATGAATAATAACCTCTGATCCTTTCCGTTTCACCTGGACGGTATATGTCAAACCAAAAGAGCGAGGATTAAATTCGCTGTATATTTCATTTATTTCAGGTGTATCGTCATAGGTCACAATCCAGGGTTTAGTGATTCCTTTCACACATTCATAAAGTCTGTAATGGTCATCATGTTCCAGGAAATTCTGATATAATCCTTTCCCTTTTACATAATAAGGCGGGTCTATATTGACCAGGCATTTATCTTCAACTTCGGGCAATACAATATTAATAAAATCAACAGCATCAAGATTGAATAAATGGATATGTTTTTTTAATTTCGCAATGCCCAGTATTTTACATATAAGATCATTTTTCTTAAATCTGCAATCGACCTTATAGTTCCCAGTTTGTTTATATCCACCAATAGGACCGGCTTCAATAATACCCGAACGATTCGTTCGATTCAGGAAAAAAGTTGAAAAACCTCTGTCAATTAAAGATGCATTATTTGAATTGTAAATGTCTTTTTGTTTATACCATTCTTCTATAGTTATAGAGGTGCTTTCAATACGATTGCACAACTCATTGGTGTGATTTAATACACTATACCAAAAGGCAAAAATAGATGTATCCAGATCATTTATATAAATTGTTTTTACATGACGTTCTATTAATAGATACCATGCAATCGCTGCCCCGCCAGCAAATGGTTCAACATATGTACCGCCTTGAAGTTGATTCAACTTTAATGTTTCAACAACATAAGCTGTCAACTTAGACTTACCTCCTGGGTATCGTAACGGAGAATAAAACATCAATAATCTTCCTTTATTTCCATAATTTTTTCAAACAGAGGAAACAGAAAATCCCAAAATTTATTTATAAACCTTCTCCCAGTATGATGTATAGCATTCCCATGAATATAAGAATTCAAAGTATCTAAACTAAATTGATTATTATTATTTAATAACTGATCAACAACTTTAAAGGAAGGAGTTCTACTTGTTAATTTCTTTTGTTTTAGAAATTCAAGTCTTTGTTTAAGTGTAATTTTGGGTAATTTCTTATCGTTATACCTTTCCTGAATTTCTTCTACACAATTTTCACATACCAAAAATTCATAAACTGCAATATCTAAAAAAACTCTCAGTGAGGCTGCTACGCAGTTTCTATAACTCAAGACTGGGATTTTTTTAAATTCCCTAAACAATGCATCAAGTTTAAAATTTGAAGTCTGTAATTGACACCACGGTACTACCATCTGGTTTCGATCAGGATTTTTACTAAGAGGCTTTTTCGGTTTATCATTTTTTTTTTCACCCTCAGACGCTTTTTCATTATTTTGGTCAGCATTTTCAGATGTTGATTCGTCACCATTAACAGAATCATTGTCAGACGATGTATCCTGTTCATTTGATTTCGAGATATCATCATCAGTTCCAAATTTAACTTTTGGCAAATGATCTAAGATGTTTCTGAGATCGGTTGTTATAGTACGTGTATTTATACATAGTGTAACATCTGGATCATCTCTGTGAAGAACAAGTTTTATCCATTCAACATATGCATTTAAAAAACTTGTTCTGTTAGAGATAATATTTACATCATCATTATCAAATTCAATCCCCCATTCCTCTTTAACGACTGCATTCGTAAACCAACGTTCAAGAATTGTCATTGGAATTCTATGTGATTTAACTTTTTCCTTTTCATCTTTACTTAATTTTTTCAACACTCTTGGAGCTAATGCATAATCCCGAATATGTAAAATCCGTAATGTAAATTCCAGCTCACTTTTATTAATACGAGTTACAGATTTAACCTTTTCTATATCACCATTATATTTATCATATATACGAGCAATCCACCTTTGTTGCTGGAGTCTTGACCAAGGTCTTTGAATAGAACTTCTTGCATGCCTCTGATTAATATACCACTCTGTTTCTTCAAATGATGGGGCGATACAAACTCTTATTTTATCAAGATCTTCGCGCTTAATTTTTTCTGAATATTTTCTAACATAACTTCTAATTGATTTGGGAGCTTTGGAGGGAGTTCTTAATAACTTTAACGCTAAGGTTCTTCGATTACCTTCTGCAACATAGTATTTTTTATTATCACAATTCTTCCAAACGACAATAGGATCAGCTGGAATAAAACCATCAATGGCAATTGAGTTTATCAAATCAAGAAATGAGTCTTTTTCTCCATTTTCTACTATCAGGTCAGATGCATAATCGGCCAAACTGACATGTGCATCATCAGGATCTAAACGAGGATTCTCAGACCATAATCTTAATTGATCAACAGCTCTTAATGCTCTTTTTTCCAACCAATCGAATTTACCCATTATATAATCTCCGAATTCAAATAAAATTATATTAGAATTTATTTACATAATCACCTATCACAATTAGTACTAAAGTCAACCTATTGAGGCAATTGTCAGCAATTCTCGGTCTCAGATATTTGCAAGCTTGAAACACCCAGATTAATAGGTGTCCCCGTTATTCTGTAAAATTTAATCACCCAAGCTTTTTCATTGCTTGCGCAATGACAGTAGCTTTATCACAATGGGCACCTATTTTAGGATTACAATCAAGAAGAATAGACATCACTTTGTCCGCTGCATCAAAGCATCGGACATCTTCTAATCTTGCCAATATATCAGACATTAATTTGCTGAATTCCATACACTGGGTATAGTCAGAAGTAGCACGTTCATGCAGGATACATGATCTTTTTATGTCTTGCAGGATGTCTTCAGGAATATTTTCAGTCATAATCTTTTTCCAATGGCAAAAGTCTTATTCTGAGAGCTAAAACATATGGCTTTTATTCCCAGAACGGACAAAAGCATAGCAGAGTTATTCCAGCTTGTGTACCTTTGGTTTTTGTAGTATCTTCAAATAAATTTTTAAAGGGGCTAAAAGAAGAACTGTGTTTCTTCTTTGGCCTTTTGTAGTTTTGGGGATAGATGCAAATTTGATACTAAATCTGCAAACATTTTTAGCTGGATGCGGTGATGAGAAAATCAAAAAAGAGGCTTACAAAAAAACAGATAAAAGAACTGGCTGAAGCATTAAAATATTCAAGGGTTCTTTATGCAAGGAGAGAAGGTGATCATCCAGCAGTAAAATCTGCACTGGAGTTTTTTCAATCTGAACTGGTCAAAGAATATATGGTTAGACGATACAAGTCCAAATATAGAAATGCAGTTAGGATCTTCATCCTTGATCTGTTTTTTGAATATCAGATTGATCCTGAGAGGTATCTTGCATACTCCAGAAGCAGAGATGATTACAAGAAGACTGGACGCTTTGGCAAGCTACACCTCAGTTGTGAGGTGACCAAGAAGGTAATAGATTACCTGATCAGGTATGAATATATTGAACATCACAAAGGTGTGTACGATAAAATAACCAAAGAAGGAAAAAGATCCCGTATCCGGGCAACTGAAAAGCTCATTAGGGTTCTGTCTGAAGAATACAAGGTTGAAATTGGTCAATACTGCTGGGAAAGGGATGCAAATTCAAACACGGTTAAACTGAGAGATGCAAATAAGGAAAAGATAAATTATGAGGATACAAAAGACACCCTTCAGTTAAAGGGAAACCTAAAGGTTATAAACAGAGCCTTGGAACGGAATGCTGTTTTTTTGTACATCAAGGATACAGAATACAGAGATTTATTTAAACGGATGCAAAAGCATTCAAACAATGCAGCAACTGATTTTACCAGAAAATATGTCAGGAGGATCTATAATAATAGCTCCTGGAAACAGGGTGGGAGGTTTTATGAGGGATGGTGGCAGAACATCCCCAAGGAGTACAGGCAGTATATACGGATCAATGATAAGGATGTTGTTGAATGTGATTATTCAGGACTCCATATCAATATGCTGTATGCAATGGAAGGTCTTCCGATGCCTAATGGTGATGTTTACAGAGATATCCCCGGATATCCTAACAGTGATAACTTCAGAACCTTTGTAAAACAGCTTCTGTTAATCCTTGTAAATGCAGACAACAGAATAAAGGCAAGAGAAGCAATACAGGATACGGTGTACCACAAGAAGAGATTAAAATTACCAAAGGAAATCATACCTTCCACAGAAGGTAAACACATATTCTCTCTGATTGATGCCTTCTCAGAGAAACATAAACATATCAGCAAATACTTCTGCACCGGTGCCGGTATAGATCTTCAGAACAAGGATGCTCAGATTGCTGAACAGGTTATGCTTCACTTTGCCAAGTGGAACTATGCCATACTTGTTATGCATGACAGCTTCATAATACATCATGGTCTTGAGCAAGAGCTCAAAGACTGTATGAATGAAGCTTTCAGAGATATGTTCAATACTGATATCAAAGTAGACTTAAAATACAATTCCATTACTGAACGACAGAAGATAGGACCAGAGAATACTGGTCCATGTAAGATGAGATTAACTGAGATATTTGAAGATAGAAAGACTCATAGTATTTATTACAAACTGCTTGAGCAGTTTAAGAAGTATAATAAAGGAAACATATTAATGTAATATCTAATTCTAAGATAAGAATACATTACATGGGAGGAGTGATTTTCAATCATCACTCCCAGTAAAGATAGAAGATATATTAAGACAGTTATTAAGATTATTATACGACATTACTCGGGAGGCTAACATGGTTGCTATACAACGGCTTTAGCGTTTTTATGTAGTAATTGAGCTTCAGCATAAACACACAAAGAAAAGTTTTATAGGCAATACGTATCATCTCCATAATACAGAAATTTTTATATAATTATTTGATAGATGCATACATGATTCCTTGTTATGGCAAAATGAAAAATATTAATGTTTTGGAGATATTATGGCAAAAAGAATAAGTGTGAGCATCTCAGATGAATTGCATAACAAACTTGAGGTAGCAAGGAAACTTTTTCCAGGTAAAATTCAAAGTTCAAAGATTTGTCAAGAAGCTTTGAACAAGGCCCTTGAGGAAATTGAAGCCTATTCAAAATATAGAGATGCCGGTATTGAAGATGGTAAAAGAAATTGGGAAAAATTGCCAAACCAGACCGTCCACATAATCTGTGAAGGTATGGTTCAATATCCTTTACTAAAATTGGAAGAGGAAAGGCAAATATTAATAAAGGACATCGGAAATGATCTTTACATGCACGGTGAAAAGAATTTCTTTTTTAAGAGGATTGAAAATTTTATAGATGACGAAGAGGTTTTACATTCTTGGGTAAATAATGACAAAAGAACGATGCAAGCAGTCCATTATTATACAGAAGGGCTGTATTTAGGGATAGCTGAGATTGATATATGATTTTTCAATCGGATCAAGCCGTTTGGTTTCACCCTGCTGTAGTTTTTTCTGTGCTCAATGAGTCTATTCAAATTATGAATTCTATCCGTTTTTAACGTTGATTTTACCTCTTTAAATTTTGATTCAGGTTGGTCTGATACACACCTATAGAGTGGCTTGTGATAGTGATTTTAAAGCCTTAAAAAGCAATCCTTTAAATAGAGGGACTCCCCCGAATCCCTCATATTTAAATTTTATTTTTTGGGTGGTTTAACGTTTATTGTTGTGGTTGGGATTCAAGCGAAAAGAGAAGGTTGTTTATCTTCTCTTCATATTTGGAGTGAAGCGGGAATATTCCGTTAAGAATGTTGATGATATGTGGGTAAGATAATCCCAGATAATTAGCCAATGTTACAGGTGCAACTCCATGTTTTTTTAGTTCTGCTTTAAGTGGGTTTGGTTTTGCTTTAAATTCTGATAAATTAATTAATTCCATAGATTTTTCTCCATGTAAAATGTGGATAAAGAATCACAAGCGCAGCTATGGCGATGTGATTAAAACAAAATATAATTGGGGGATTTTCAGGAAGGGTTGAATAAATTAATCATTCCCCTCCCTCTTCACTCATGCTGAGAGGGGGGGAATGATTAATGATCCTATTTGAAATATCAATTAGAGGTCTGATATCTCTTACTACATCATCATACCTTCTCAGGATCTTTCTTAAATTCAAAAACCTGTTTAATTTCATCATTGCACCAGATGGCAAAATCTTTATCCAGATACCGGGCATATTCCATAGCAATTTGCCAATGTGCATATGTTCCACCGAATCTGCCTTTGATTGTTTTTAAAGGTGTTTCTGACACACCTTTAAACTTTTTCTGTAATGATTTCAGAAACTTCTCTGTCTCTGGAAGTCTCAACCAGAAATAAGGTTTCTGTGATGCTCTACCGTCAACAGCTTTCCACATACGAGTTAAATTTATGTTGTCTTCGTCCAGAATATCAATTGATATCCCGTTGTACTTGCCTTGATCAACTATCCTCTGAGCTAAAACGAGAACCCCATAACTTCAATCTGTTTAATCTGACTGAGAACTTTTTCAGCCAAACGTATAATATCTTCATGTGGTATCTGTTTGGGTTGCTGCTGCCGTTTGATATGTTCTTCCATTGCATCAAAAGCATCCACAAAATCATTCTTAAATTTCAGGGCTTTTTCACCAGTAAAGCCCATGACAAGTAACATGAATCCTTTTCTGGTCATTTCAAATGAAGGCATTTCTTTATTCTGGATGGTGGTGTAAGAGGTGGGCGCAAAATTGCGCTGTCCTTCAAGCCCCTGTTCATCAAAAGTTTTGATGATGTTATTAATAGCTCTCAATACATCTTTATGCTGTTTCTCAAAATGTATCGCTACATGGCAACTGGTTGTTACTGGTTCGTTGTTGTCGTTACGAAAATAAGGGCTTGATTTGCAGGAGTATAATATTATAAAAAGAAAATGTGGGAGGGCTATTTTTCAGAAGAAACCTGTCCACCACACTTGTCCACTTTTGGCGTGGATAATAGTTGATAGAAAAAATTAACTGTGAAAATTCAGTGACTTAAAGGAGACATGGGTTCGCTAATGTCGATCCCCCTCAGCTCCACCAAGACAATTTTAAGTCACTGTTTTTCAGTGGCTTTTTTTGTTTTTGGACACCTTATTATTTCGATTCTTTATCTGCCATACACCTGAAAACTATTCAAAGAGAATTGGCATCTGGGAGGAGAGAATACCGATCTGAGTCATCAGGAAATGGAAATGCTGAACTGATAACAACTGTGACGAATACTATAGTCCAGGAATTCCTAAAGGCCCTGGAAGGTCAGGGATTCCACAACCTGAGAACGAGATCACAATTAACAGGATAACTGCTAATAATACCAGAGATTGTTTCATTATAATTCCCTCTTCATCAGATTTGTTATAACAATAAGATAAATAGACTTTAACAAAATTTCTATAAAAAATATATGGAGAGATCTGTATACTGTTTTCTATGTGATTCCTGTATATAATGAATACGCAGAAGTCCCATACCCATAGGGCCTTCTCCCGGACCCAAAAGGTTATGATGTCATATCGAGGAAATACTCCTTCCTGTTATGTTTTTCTAAAGGCTTGGATGTGGATTAATTCTGATTGTGGGAATGGGTTTTGAGAAAGGATAAAATAAGTGGCTCGCCACTCGCGGTTTGCTTCAACGACGAGTTATAATTCTGAGGGGCTAATTTATTTTAATTGTTTGTAGTATTTGTTCAAGTTTTGAAAGTCCGGCATCATCTTGGTAAGTAATAGCAAATAATAATGCATATTCATTAACAATAGTCGCGTATTGTTTCTGGAAATTTTTCACACCTCCCATTTCAATTTCTATGACCATCGTATCAAATGTTTTATTGCCAATCGTTGTTTCATAAATTTCTTCCGGAAAAGAAACACTCACTTGACTAGACTCCATGAGTTTTTTTGTATGAAAATGGTAATCACTTCCTCTTTTAATACCTGGTGCATGTTTTATACTCTCTGCAATAATAATAAATGATGGATTTGAAGAAACTGGTGTGCCTGGGGGATTTTCGGATGCGGTCATCAGGTTTAAATTTTGTAAATCTGCAGCATTAATAAGAGCATTAAGGTTTTTATTATCACCAGCAACAAGTTTTTGACTTCTTTGCATCATTGCAATTCGAGATTCATCATCCATCACAAACCAAGATTCAGGAATAGACACATTTAGGTTAAAAAAATCATTTGAATAGATGCTTTCTTCAAATTTTCCAAAATCAATTGCCTTTTCAGAATTATTGCTACATCCAAAATTGAATATTAGACAGGACATCACCACAGATAACAAAACATACTTCATGAAGTTCATAAATTCACCTTTCAAATTGTTTGATTATTTTAAGTTTGCTGATTCTATTGGGAATTATAACGTTAGAGTTCAGAAGCAGCCCAGCGCAACCGAGGGGTTATAATTCTTTTTTTGTACGGCTATAATTATAAACATTATATTGTTTGCTAATGGCGGTAAACAGATTTGATTGAACAATTGTCTTAGGGACCCAGGAATGCACCAACGGTGGAAATAACCATACTGCCATAGTTCCGTTTGGTTTTAAAACTCGATGCATTTCAGGTAAAAGTTTGTCCAAAGGGAGCAATGGGAAAGGTATTACACCAAGTAATAAGATTTTATCGATGCTTGATGATTCTAACTCGGTATTTAAAGCATCTCGTTGTAAAATCGTGATATTATCCAATCTTGCCTTTTGAACCTTTTGAGAGACTTCTTTAAGGAATCCAGAAGAAGCATCCATTGCAATAAGTCTACCCTGATTTCCAATCAATTGTGCAGCTGGTATTGTAAAAAAGCCGGTTCCACATCCTACTTCTAAGACAATCTGCGATGGCTGTATGTTCATTAGCTGAAGCGTTTTGACAGGATTCATAAGCCATTTTCTGAGATTGCTTCCCATGAGCATTCCGGCAGGCTTAAAAATTAAATTTATAAGTTTTGAATTTCCTAATTCTTCAGTTTTCATTTGAACCTACTTTGAAGTATAACGTTGGAGTTCAGGAGCCACCGAGCACAGCCGAGGGGATAATGAGCTCGCTCCTTGCGGTCTGGTGCACGATCGATTATATGGGCAAATTGTAAACTATATCCATGGGTAGCACTTTTCTCTATATTTTGCCCAGGCCTCTATCCCATAAGTTTTGATCATTTCTAAATTATTTATGATGCTATCTCCATGAAAAGGCTTAAGAAAATCCAGTTTTTCACAGCTTTTAAAATTGCCACATTCCCAACAACCTTCTATCGCCTTATTTTTTATGCAAGCAATAATCTCGCAATTTCCTCCACAGCCGTCACCACCCAAACGACATGGTGTCTCACATTTGATATTCTTAAGTGTTTTTAATAGAGAAATCATAGAGTCAAAATATGAAAATTCTTTGGTATGAAGTTTTTTCACATTGGCATATTCCGTAAGATGCGTTTTTTCAATTTCCTTCAGCAACTCATCGGCCAAATATGATGCTTTACTATTGTAACGAACGCAATCGTCACAATAAAGACCACAATACGCAGTGAAATTTTTGTCTGTCATTTTGCTGCCCTATATATAACGTTGGAGTTCAGGGGACACCGAGCGAAGCCGAGGGAATAAGAGGTTCGCCACTTGCGGTCCGCTGCACGACTTGTTGGCTTAAAAAGCTTTGATTGATTTTTTTAGATCTCTGTAATAATTTTCATGGGGGCCAATCATGATTAATTCAAGAGTTTTTTTTGTGTATCTATAGGATAGAAGATATTGGATAGTTTTGATTTTGAATTTATGCACATAAATTCCTCTTAAATCGCCTTTCTTTTCTGTGCCGATATTAGGATTTTCAATAATTAATCTGATATGGTCATCCAACTGTGATTTTTCAGATTTTGAAAATTTCCTGATTTTCTTTGCAAAAGATCTTGATTGAAGAATTCTCATACAGCTTTATCCGAATTGATATTCTGAAAATTCACCTTGTTCAAATTCGGCAATACCAACCATGATTTCTTTAATTGCGCTATACGTTAAATCAGGATTTTCTTCAGCACATTTGCCAATTATAGCCCAATGTTCGATTTGCCCAGTAATAGATCTTTTGTCGATTTTACTATAAATCTTGGCCTCTTTGACAAGATCGTCTGATACTCTTACTGCTGTTGCCATGATTACACCTCTAAACTATTTATTGCAATAATAATACATAACATAGCATAATGCAACAAATTGTATGTTTTAGTAAAGCTAACGTTGGAGTTCAGGAGCCGCCGACCAAAGAGAGGGAACTGGTGGCAGAGCGAAGCGGAGCCCCAAGCGGTCCGGTGCAGCGCCGGGTTATGTGAGATTTTATCGCACTTCAAACTTGAACCTAAGTATCTTACTGGGTCCAGTTTAAAGAGAGTTTTTTGTTGGATTGAACACAGTCTCGCAAGTAGAGGTTGATCAAATTTTGATATGGGACACCGGTTTCCTCTGCTTGATTTTTAAAGTACTCTATTATATCGACACCAATACGGATGGTAACCTGTTTTTTCAGGTTTTTAGCATAAGGATTTTTACGGCCTTTCATATTTTCAAAATCATATTCTTTTCTCATCATGGCCTCCTAAAATATACCTTTTGTTCCTTTTGGGTTGCTTTCCTTGCAGAAATGATACGAATTATTGATTCATCACTGCGATAACAATGGCACACAACCAGGACTTTGAGCTTCTGGCTGAAACCTAAAAGTAAAAATCTCTCTTCATCAATGGAATGATCAAGATCGTCGAATTGAATTGCACTTTCATCAAAGAATACAGTTTGTGCTTCTTCAAAGGAGACGCCATGTTTTGTTTGATTGGTTCCATCTTTGGTGTCATCCCATTCGAAGATTAACTTTTTCATACTTACACTGTAAATATATTATAATTATATGTCAAGCTGATTGTGCAGAGTTTTTTGATACAGAACGTTGGAGTTCAGGGGCCGCCGAGCGAAGCCGAGGGGATAAGTGGCTCGCCACTTGCGGTCCGCTGCAACGACCGGTTATGCTTTTTTTAATTATTTATAAAGTCTGGCCATTCAACCGAACTATAACCGTTTCTATCGAAATTAAAATTGAAATTATAGTTCTTGGAAAAATCAAAATCTATTTGATTGTAAATTCCCACTTTAGAAGAGTAATCTTGTAAGAGTTTGTAGAGTTTGTTTTTAGCAAAAGGCCAAGATTTGGTAGATGCTATGTTTGTCATTGTTCCGCATCCAATTTCAATATCTACAAATATGCTCCTTCTGTAGGCTTTTTTAAGGCTGTAACTTTTAATATGACGATCTGCTCTTTTGATGGCTTTGCGAGAAGTTTTCATAGCTTCTACAAGGTACGTTTTTGTGTCACTTATTTTTTTTCCTTTTTTGTTGTAGGACACTTTTCGGATTTTCACTCTTTGAATAAGGTATTCTTTATCGCATTCTTGTTGTTCAGCTAAGTTGTAGAATAACATAAAGAATTTTTTTGTTGAAGAATTGTATCCGGAAACGGCAACGTCGTCTAAATGCTTTAAAAGGTCGACACCTGATTTTTTTGCAACTTGCTGGACATCGATAAAATGTTTGTTTGAATATATTCTCGTATCATCTTCAAGAGGCCAATTTAGAGATATCTGGCTCTCAATACCATCTCTGAGTGACATTTGTTTTAAAACTATTTCAGACCCAGTACATTGTAAGGGAATTAATATAATTATAGTGATAGTTAAAATCAAAATAGAGCATTTGATATTAAAGTTCATTATTTTACATTGCCTCTGCTATTAAGCATAACGTTGGAGTTCAGGGGCTGCCGACCGTAGGGAGGGGACTGGGTTCCACTAAACTTAGTTGAGGGTAAAATAGTTTCAAAGTTGCCACATATTTCCGAAAAGCCGCCCCCAGCAGTCCGCTGCAACGACGTGTTATAACTCAAGTGTTGGGTAATCATGACGGAATGAAAAGGCCTTCACAATTCGAACATGAATATGCTTCTTTTTCACCTCTGGATTTCATAACCTTACTTTTATTGCCTTGTTTGTCTTTGAAAAATAGATGTTGATAGCTAAATCCGAATATTAAAAAGCTTGAAAAAGTCCCTTTGATTTGAGCCTTACCTTTTGACATTTCAGAACCACAATAAGGGCAGATGGGTTTAAATTTATCTTTTCCATCTTCACAAACACTGCAATATTTAGCACCAGAAGATATAGGAGCCGAACATTTTTTACAATTCATATGTTCCTTTTTGGGTATGAGTTATAACGTTGGAGTTC
>JAWSVH010000027.1:0-7380 GCA_033852015.1 Desulfobacula sp. | reverse complement strand
CTTCAAACCATCTTGTACTATCCGTTCATTAAAAAAGAATATAGAACAACATCCAGAGAAAATTGGTGAAGAAGGAGAACAATTTCAGGTAGCAGGGCGAATGATGGCCATTAATAAGATGGGGAAATCTTCATTCATTCGTTTTAAAGATGGAACAGACCATCTACAAGTATATATTCAAAAAAATAAAATTGGTGACGAAACCTATGCCTTGTTTAAAAAATTAGACATTGGTGACTTTATCGGAGTCACAGGTCCTATGTTTCAGACTCGTACTGGCGAATTAACTCTTTTGGCCCAGAAATTTCGGCTACTTTCCAAAGCAGTTCGGCCACTTCCTGAAAAGTTTCATGGCATTAAGGATCCTGAAAAAAGATATCGGCAAAGATATTTAGATCTTGTAATGAATGAGCAAACCCGACAAAAATTTGTTAAACGAAGTCAGATTGTTTCACAGATGAGAACTTTTTTTGAAGAAAAAGGGTTCATGGAGGTCGAAACTCCCATGATGCAACCCTTAGCAGGAGGTGCTGAGGCAACGCCTTTTAAGACGTGGCATAATGCACTGGGCATGGAGCTGTTTTTAAGAATTGCCCCTGAGTTATATTTAAAAAGATTGGTGGTTGGCGGTTTTGAAAAAGTATTTGAAATTAATCGTAATTTTCGAAATGAAGGGGTTTCCACCCGACATAATCCTGAATTTACCATGGTTGAGTTCTATCAAGCATATGCAGACTATGAAGATTTGATGAATTTAACCGAAGCCATGTTAGAATCTATTGCCCAAAAAGTTACTGGATCTACCATAGTTGAATATCAGGGTGAAAAGATCGATTTTAAAAAAGGATGGCAACGCATTCCAATGATCGATTCTTTAATCAAAATTGGCGGCATAGATCCAGCTATTATTAATGACACCCAAGCACTACTTAAATTTGCTGAAGACAATAATATCAAGATAACCAAAAAAGATCGGCATGGTAAGATTATTACCAAACTTTTTGATGTTCTGGTTGAACCCAAGCTTATTCAACCCACATTTATCACAGGCTATCCTGTTGAAGTTTCCCCATTGTCCAGAAAAAGTGATTTGGATCCTGAGCTGACTGATCGATTTGAATTGTTTATTGCAGGGCGAGAAATTGCCAATGGTTTTTCTGAAATTAACGACCCTCAAGATCAACATGATCGCTTTTTGATGCAGGTTCGCCAAAAGGATGAGGGAAATTCCGAGGCCCATATTATGGACTCAGAGTATGTTGAAGCATTAGAATACGGTATGCCACCCACTGCAGGAGAAGGGATTGGTATTGACAGACTGGTTATGCTTTTAACTGATTCTGCTTCTATAAGAGAAGTCATCCTATTTCCTCACATGAAAAAGAATAATTAATTTAATGACCTTTGAATTTTTTATAGCAAGCAAGTATCTAAAAGCCAAAAGGAAAGAAGGATTTATTTCTCTTATCACCTTCTTATCTGTTGCAGGTGTTGCCGTTGGCGTTATGGCTCTTGTCATTGTAATTGCAGTGATGAGTGGCGCTGAAACAGATTTTAGGAAACGAATACTGGGACTTGAACCCCATATTCTTGTTATGAATTATTCAGGCAAATTTACCAACTATTCTCAAATCATATCAAAGCTAAATCAAAAAAAAGATATTAAAGGGGCCGCGCCTATTTTATTTACCCAAGCGATGATTCGGTCAAGTAATGCATTTTCAGGGGTAATGGTTAGAGGGATTGATCCTGAAAAAGGGTTTAGTCTGGTAAAAGGATTTAGCCCGGATCAACTCAATAAGGCTTTAAGCCCAAATGCACAAACGGGTAATTTGCCCGGAATTGTTTTAGGAAAAGAACTGGCAAATACTGTTGGAGTTATTAAAGGAGACAAGGTTATTTTAATGTCTCCAAATGGTTTTATTTCACCCATGGGACATATTCCTTCAATGAAACGCTTTGTCGTCACTCAGACATTTGATTCTGGAATGTATGAATATGATAGTTCTCTGGCCTATGTTCATTTAAATGAAGCCCAATCACTTGCTGGCGCAAAAGATAAAATCTCAGCCGTCGGTGTATGGGTTGAAGACGTCTTTAATGTGATTCCGGCAAAAGACAGTTTAAAATCAATTTTAAGCTATCCTTTTTATTTCAGAGACTGGATGCAAACCAACAAAAGTCTTTTTTCTGCATTGAAGCTTGAAAAAACAGCTATGTTCATTATTTTGACACTTATCATTCTTGTCGCAGCATTTAATATTGCCAGTGCTCTAATTATGATGGTCATGGAAAAAACAAAAGACATTGCAGTGCTCAAAGCCATGGGAGCTACAAATAAAACCATTCAAAAAATATTTATGATAAAAGGGATGGTTATAGGATTTATTGGAACCCTTATTGGAACCTTCTTGGGGGTTTTGATCTGTTTTTTATTAAAAAAATATGACTTCATTCAATTACCGGATGCATATCCATTTTCGACGTTACCGGTACAATTAGAATTCTTTGATGTCTTTCTAATTTCTATCAGTGCCATTGTCATTTGCTTTTTTTCTACGTTGTACCCAGCATATAAAGCATCTAAAATGGATCCTGTAGAGGCATTAAGATATGGATAAAAACTTATCTAACCACATGATGTCTATTCAAGGATTATCTAAAAGTTTTGCGACTAAAACCTCTAAAATTCAAATTTTAGACCAGGCTGAATTAACCATCAACAAAGGTGAAACAATTGCAGTTGTGGGGGCCTCTGGTATCGGCAAATCTACATTACTTAATATAATTGGCACACTTGATAAGCCAGATGCCGGCACGATAAGCTTTTATGGAGATAATGTCTTTTCTTATAATGACGAAAAGCTTGCACATTTCAGGAACTCAAAAATAGGGTTTGTTTTCCAATTTCATTATCTTCTACAAGGATTTTCAGCTATAGAAAATGTTATGATGCCAGGATTAATTGCTTCTAAAAATAAAAAAACTATTGAAAAAAGTGCCTTAAATATGCTTGAAAGAGTAGGGCTCTCATCAAGAACTCTACACAGAGTAGAGGATTTATCGGGTGGAGAGCAACAGCGGGTTGCGCTAGCGCGTGCATTAGTCATGGAACCGGAGTTACTTTTAGCGGATGAACCCACGGGGAACCTTGACCTTAAGAACAGTCAAAGTATCCACCAGCTAATGAACGATTTAAACAAAGACTTGGGCATGACCATTATTGTGGTCACCCATAACAATAACTTGGCTCATATGATGAATAAAAAGGTTACATTAATGGACGGGAAAATAGTTTCTGTTTAATTAATCTTGATTATTAGGAATATAACTATGAAAAGATCTACCTATGGAATCATCTTTACACTCATTTTTTTAATTTGCTCTTGCTTTCAAATTGATCTGTCTGCTGCTTCAAATATTAAAGTTGCTATAACTCCTTTTAATATTGTAGCTCAAAATCCAGACCCTCAGATGGCTGGCAAAATTTCATCCATAATTGCTAAAAAAATTGAAGAAGAAGGCGCCCAGGTAATTTTTTTAGAAAACCCAATCGATCCTCAATCAGTAACATTCTCTGCAATTCAAAAAATAGGGATTCAATCGGGGGCTGATTATGTCTTAAGTGGTTCGATCTTTGTTGCAGGCCAGGGCATCAGCATCGACTCAACTTTAATAAATGTCTTTGACGAAGATAAGACCGCACATTTTTTTGCGGATGCCAATAAAATTGAAAATCTTTCATCTTCAGTTTTTAAACTTGGCCATGAAATTGTTGGACAAATTTATCAGAAAAAAGTGGTTCTTGATATCGCTATAAATGGGAACAAGCGTGTCGAAAAAGATGCAATTTTAAGACTTTTAGGAACACAAACAGGAGATATTATCCAACCTGAAAAAATTTCTAAAGATCTTAAAGCAATCTATGCAATGGGCTATTTTGATGATATTATCGTTTCAAAAGAAGATCTTGATCAAGGCATTAAACTCATCTTCAAAGTCAAAGAAAAATCCACAGTCCGCTTAATTAAATTCAAAAACAACATTGTTTATGAAGACCAGGAATTGTCTGATGTTATTACAACCCGTACGGGCTCGATCCAAAATATCCATAAACTGAACTCGGATATGGAGAGAATTAGGTTATTGTATACTGAAAAAAACTATCATAATTGCTCAGTGACTTATGAAATAATACCCTTGAAAAATTCCCAATCAGATATTGTGTTCAATATTCAAGAGCAATCACGAGTAAAAGTTGAAAAAATTAGTTTTGAAGGGAACCAATTTTTCTCCGACAAAAAAATTAAAAAAGTTATTGAAACTTCTGAACGAGGTTTTTTCTCTTTTTTGACAGGCTCAGGAGTGTTAAATGAAGGTGAAATCAAAAATGATGTCATTAGAATTGAATCTCTTTATAAAAACAATGGCTTTATTGATACAAAAGTATCTGATCCTTCTATCGAAATAGACAAAGATAAAATTGTAATTCATTTTATAATTGAAGAGGGATTTCAGTATACAATTAAAACTCTTTCCTTTGAAGGCGATTTAATTGCTTCCAAAGAAGATCTTTTTGAAGATCTCCTTTCCAAAGAGAATGAACTCTACAATAGAGAAGATATTAGAAAAGATCTTCTTTCTATTACAGATGCCTATGCAAATCTTGGATATTCAAATGTCCAGATATCCCCATTAATATCGAAAAATAACTCTGATCACACCATGAGTATAAAATTCGCTATTACAAAGGGAAATCCAGTTTATTTTGATAGAATCAACATTACTGGAAATTCAAAAACTAGAGACAAAGTTATCCGACGTGAAGTGAAAATAGCTGAGCAAGATCTTTATAGTCAAAAAAATATCCAAACTAGTTTTAAGCGATTGAACCGATTAGATTTTTTTGAAAAAATTGATATCCAACCGGTTAAAACTTCTGACAATACCAAAGTGAATCTTGATATTAAAATAGTTGAAAAACAAACCGGCAGTTTTGCAATCGGTGGTGGATTCAGTAGTTATGATGGTGGATTTGTTACAGGCTCCATTGAAGAAAGAAACTTCTTGGGTAAGGGGCAGACATTAAAATTTGAGGCGAAACTTGCACAAGAGTCTGTGCTTTATAACATCAGTTTTTTTGAACCCTATATTATGGATACGCGTGTTTCAGGTGGTCTAAGAATATATAAAGAAGAAAAAGAATATGAGCATTATGACAAAGATGCCTTAGGTCTGTCTGCAAATATAGGGTATCGGCTTTTTGACTACACGACCATTGGTACTTTCTATTCCGTTGAAGATTATGAAATTACCAATATTGAAGAAGCCTCTACAAATGTTACTCCTGGTGCATTTTTAACCAGTTCTATAACACCATTTATAAAATATGACTCCAGAGATGATGCATTTATGCCCAAAGAAGGCCAGAAACATAAGTTTTCCATTCAATATGCCGGTAAATTTTTGGGTGGGGATATCGATTTTACCAAATATCTTTTAGAAACAGGAATTTATTTTCCGCTTTTCTGGAAATTTACTGGACTATTACATATGGAAGGTGGATATCTTGATGACAGAACTGATAACACCATAGATATAGATTATACAAAATTTTATATGGGTGGTATGGGTTCAATCAGAGGGTTTGATAATTCTGACATCAATGGAAATCGTCCTGGTGATACAAAAGATATCGGGGGTGAAAAATACCTACAGTTTAATGCCGAGGTTACCTTTCCTTTGTTAACCGAATATCGAGTAGCTGGTGTAATGTTTTATGACAGAGGCGATGTTTATCGAACAAGTGACGATATAGATATTGGAGATCAATTTTCAAGTGCCGGGATTGGTGTAAGGTGGGCCTCACCGGTAGGACCGTTACGGATTGAATATGCCTGGGTAATTGATGGTAAAGATCTTAAAGAACGCGGCGATGGAAAAGTTGAATTTTCTGTTGGTGCCTCTTTTTAATTTTATTTTTTGGAGGATTTAATGAAAAAGACAATTGGTGTTTTAAGTGGTATTATTCTGTTTTCTGTGCTTGTAAGTCAATCATTTGCTGCGGATGTTGCAAAAATTGGTGTTATTAATTTTCAAAAAATCATGGCCCAGTCCAGTGCTGGAAAAATGGTTCAAAAACAACTCAGTGACAAAAAAAAGACGTTAATAGATAAAATAAATTCTCAACGCACACAATTAAATGACTTTTTTAAAAGCTTGGAAAGAGAAAAACTGGTCCTGAATCAGGAACAGCTGTCAGCAAAAGAAAGAACCAAGCGTATAAAAATAAATGATCTTAAAAAAATGCAGGAAGATTCTTCAAAAGAATTAAAAAAATTAGAATTTGATTTGATCTCAAAGGTCCAAAAAAAGGTGTTTATAATTGCTCAAAAAATAGGAAAATCTCAAGGTTTTCTTCTTATTCTTGAAAAAAACACATCGGGTGTTATTTATCATCCTGATCATATTGATATTACAGACAAAGTAATCAAAACCTATAACATTGATATGGCAAAAATAAAACAATAGCCTTTTTATGAAACTTTCAATTAATGATGTAGCCAGGATTATTCAGGCAAAAGTTGCAGGAGACGGTTCCTTTTTTGTTTGCGGCGTGTCATCTTTTGACGATGCAACATATGAGCAAATAACCTTTGCTATTGAACCTAATTTTTTAAAAAAATTGTCTTTGACAAAAGCAAAAGCAATCATTGTTCCTGATAGTTTTGCCTTCAAAGAAGGTAATATTGAAAATAAAATCCTCCTCAAGTCAAAAACCCCAAGAATTTCTTTTTTTAAACTTGTGGACTTGTTCCATCCGGTAAAAAAAATGTCTTCCTCTATTAACCCACGGTCTTGTATCGGAAAAGATGTCAAAATTGGGAATCATCCGATAATAGGGGCCAATACCTTTATCGGAGATCAGGTTACCATAGGAAATAACGTTCGATTAATGCCTGGGGTTTATATCGGCGATAACGTTTCTATTGGCGATGGCACCGTTATAAAACCAAATGTTACCATCATGGAGAAAACTTTAATTGGTAAAAATGTTATTATCCATTCAGGTTCTGTCATTGGTTCAGATGGTTTCGGCTTTGCCCAAAATGGAAAGAAACACCATAAATTAATTCATATCGGATATGTCAGTATTGGAGATGATACTGAAATTGGTGCATGTAATACCATTGATCGTGGCACACTGGGTGTCACACAAATTGGTTGTGGTGTTAAAACTGACAATCAGGTTCATATTGCTCACAATGTAAAAGTTGGTGACCATACACTTATCGTCGCTCAAGTTGGCATTGCCGGCAGCACCCATATTGGTGAAAATGTTATCATTGCAGGCAAAGCCGCCATTACGGGTCATATTAA
>JAWSVH010000175.1:0-14633 GCA_033852015.1 Desulfobacula sp. | reverse complement strand
TTTCACTGTGTTCCCCAATCACGACAATCTTGGTGGTAGTCGATCCAGAATCGATCCCCAGAAAACAAGTATTCCCTTGATAATCTGAAATATCACAGGTTTTCACCTTTACAATTCCAGATGTTTTTTTCCAATTTATAAAATGTTGCTTACTTTTAAATAAAGGATCTATACGGTCTTTTATCTGGGCTGTTTGTCCCTGATTAGTTTCAAACAATTCAATCAATGAGGTGACCGACGAGGGTTTTGAAGGATGTTTATCAAATATGGCTGCTCCCATCGCAGGTATCAACTCTGAACGTTCCGGCATAACCATCTGTGTTTTAGGAATCTTCAACACTTTTAAAAACATGTTCACCAGTTCAGGTAAGAAAGTAAACACCCCGCCGCACAGCAATATTCTTGGATGAATCTCCATGCCCCTTGCCAGAGAATTGATACACTGAACAGCCACCGCATGAAATATAGATGCAGCAATATCCTTATGGGGGATATTCCGGCTGAACATGTTCTGAACATCCGTTTTAGCAAAGACACCACACCGAGAGGCCACCGGGTAAATATGATCATAATCTTTTGCCAAATCATTCAGTTGAAATGGGGTTATATCCAGCAAAGTCGCCATCTGATCAATAAAAGATCCCGTTCCACCGGCACAACTTCCATTCATACGGATATCCGGTGGTTTGCCCTCTTCAAAAAAGATAATCTTTGAATCTTCACCACCGATATCCATGGCAGTCTTAACATCTGGGTACTTATTCTTAACAATTTGATGGGTAGCGATCACTTCTTGAACAAAAGGGAGACCCGTTTTTTTAGAAGTTCCGAGGGCCGCGGAACCAGTAAGTTTTAAATCCAGCAGACAATCTTTGTGCTGTAATACCATTTGATGAAAAAATTCAAGCGCTGTCTTGTAAATCTGGGCATGATGTCTTTGGTAATCTGAAAAAACAAGATCACCATCTTGATCCAACAGAACAATTTTCGCAGTGGTAGAACCGATATCTAACCCTGCCCTATAAGTTTTAACTTGATTCATTTTCGCCAAACTCCTGCATCATATTTCACACGCTAAGAAAAATCTGAAATTTTAACCACTATTTCATAAAATACGATTTCGACGATTTATACTAATCAGGTTTTCAACAAAAGTTCAATAGGTTTCCACAACAATCAATCTAATTGTAAACCTGCCATTTTCCATCCCAAACGATACCCTGCCTTTTAAAGGTAATAGGCTAAACTTATTTTTGTGACATGGTTTCCAACATAGGAATCAACCTGGAATCTTTGAGTGCCGCCGTCCTGTGAACAGCCGATTTAATATAATCTGGGTTCTGAGTCATTTCCATGAATTTTTCAACCGACGGGTATTGAACCAGTAAAACCTTATCCCAGTGTTTTCCAGTGGGCGCAATAACGGGGATCTGGGCATCCCCCATCCAGATCGCTTTGCCGCCAACCTTTTGTAAATGATGATAGGTCTGTTTGCCATATTCTTCATAGGCCTGAATACCGGTGATCTCTTTTTTACCATCTGGATACTGAGCTTTATCCCTGAATTTGAGCAAGTTCAACATGACAAACGGAGTATTTTCTGGAATTTCTTTGATGAATGTTTTTATCTGTTCTTTTGTCGGGTGAAGGGTTTCCATATCATTTTCCTTGTTTAAAAGTTTTAACTCTATTCTATCCGGTATAACTTAATCATTCGACTATATTGCGAAAACAACCGCTTAAGCTACAATATATTCCAACCCGTAATAACCTCTCCTTGTTTCAGCTCATCTTTTCCTTCAGGAACCGCTATCACTGCCTGGGCCAAGGCCATTGACTGTAGACGACTTTTGATACCAAGAGGCATGAACAGTGGCAAATCATTTTCGGTTGTTATTGTTCCAAAAACAAATTGTGTCCAGTCTTTATCCCGGGTGTGAATATCTTTTCCGATCTGTACTTTTATCTGCGGAACTGTCGGGCCCAAATCACCTCCCAGTTTCAAAAGACCTGGCAGCGCGATCGTCAAAAATGCCAGAAAATTTGATGGTGGTCCTCCCGGAAGGATAAACACCGGTTTTTCTTTTAAAAGACCAAAGCCTACAGCTTTACCAGGGCCTATCCGGATTCGGTGATAATACTGAGTCCAGCCCAGTTGCTCTAACATTGCTGCGACAAGATCCCGATCTCCTTTCCAGGCACCGCCGCTGGTGATCAGGGCATCATTTTGGTCAATGGCCGTCAGAATCTTTTTTTTAATTAGATCTGGATTATCTGAAACCTTGTCCATGGTTACGGTCATGTTATATCTATTGCACCAGGCATTTAATGTGGCCAGATTGCTGGCATAAAGTTTGCCTTCTAAAAGAGCTTCTCCTGGCATTATCACCTCATCTCCTGTTGCAATCATGGCCACCTTTGGACGACAAAATACAGGGGCATCACTGTAGCCTGCCGCGGCAAGGAGGCCAACAAGGCCTGGAGAAAGCCGAGTCCCTCTTTTGACAATGCATTCGCCCATAGCCACATCCTGACCTTTTAAAAAAATATTGCGTCCCTGTTCAGAATGGTTCTTCACAACAACTTGGTTGCCAGCCAGTGAGGTAAACTCTTCAGCCACCACAGCATCCGCCCCTTCAGGGATTTTGCCACCGGTCAGAATTCTTACAGCACTTCCACTATTTACTTTTCCTTCAAAGGGAATACTGGCGGCAGCGGACCCCAGAAGATCAAGCGATACAGGATGTGCCGTAGTGGCCTGTTCAATATCTTTTGAGTGAACAGCATAGCCGTCTTTTAAGGACGCGTCTACTGAAGGAGAATCCACAAGAGCATTAAGATCCCTGGCGGCCACTTGGTCCTGGCATTGCGCAAGATTTACGACCTGGGTTTTAAGGCGTGTGATATTATTAAGCGTAAGAGCAAGAGCCTGAGAATATCCAATAAATTCACGTGTCATGTTTCCTCACTTTCATATATAAATCGGTATAAAAAGGTTAAGGATTTATGCGGTGCGGGGAAAACCAAAATCTTGATGATATTGGCCCTGACGATGATCTTCTGCAGATACCTGTTCTGCCGTTTGAGAATATTTCTGATTCAAATTACCGACAGGGAATCCCCACACTAACTCACCAGAATTAATATAGCCGCTGCCTGCCGGTATATCTATAAAAAAATTAGATTCCATTGCAGATTCCACCATTCCCCGGGAATGGTGATCCGTCAGTTCAGCATAGTTCACACCAGCCTGGCTGAAAAGTCTTGCGTGTAAAAGCCTTCGAACAGGACTTCTTCTTAAATATCCCTGGGCCATTACCACTTCAATACGAAAAGGAAGTGGCCTTGGATATCCCATTAATTTATTTAACAATACGGTAACAATCAAATCAAATGTTGCCATGGCACCGGATGGATTGCCGGAAAGAGAAATGATAAACTTACCATTTTTTTCTCCCGCAAGAATCGGAGAACCGGATTTGATGGCCACACCGTTAAACATTATTTTTGCACCCGTCAGCATCATTGCTTCCTCAATAACATCATAATCTCCATCAGATGTACCACCGGTTGTAATGACAATGTCCGCTTGATCTAATCCGATGGACATCTTTCGGGCCACAGCTTTTGCATCATCCGGAACAATACCTAAGCTTATAGGAGACGCTCCGGCTGAACAACACTGTGCCATTATCCCATAAAGACTGCTATTAAATGTTTTCCCAGGGCCACTATTTTCTGACGGATGAATGAGTTCATCTCCGGTACTCATAACAGCCACCGTAATTTTTTTGTAAACGGGTACCCCAATGATACCAAGTCCCGCCAAAAGCCCGATCAGTGGAGGAGAGACCGCAGTCCCTTTTGGGGCAATCAATTCTCCAACCTGGATGTCTTCTCCAGCCATGACTTGATTGGTTCCTGCGTGGAACGGTTTATTGATCTTTATTTTATCTGCGCAACGCAACACATCTTCGGATTTGACAACCACATCCGCTCCTTTTGGGATTGCTGCGCCGGTCATAATTTTGATCGCCGTTCCGGAAACGACTTCTTTTTGAGGAATAATCCCGGCTCTTGTTTCATCAATAATAGACAGGAGAACCGGATTTTTATGGGATGCTTTTGCGATATCACAGCTTTGTAGGGCATATCCATCCATTGCGGATTTATCAAATAATGGAAGATTGACAGGGGTGGTTATATCCCGGCTGAGAATCCTGCCTAAAGCGTCACTGATAAGCAGTGTCTTTCCTTCAACAGGAGCGCTGGCTCTTGTCAGGATGTTATGCGCATCCTCTAAAGAAATATTAAAATGCATTTTTATTCATCGGGTCCCAGGCTGTAAAAACCGGACCGTCCAAGCAGTTCACCCAGTGCTATTAGTATAGCAGCAACTATAATGACAGTACATCCTTGCTTTATGGTACCAAAAAATAGAATTAGAAGAATCAACGCCATTCCCAATATAGAAGATCCCAAACCCCATAGGGTTAATAATTTAAACAGTGAAATTTGTTCTGATGTTAATGGTGCTGCTGCAACCAGTCTGTCCATACTGAATTCATCTTTATTTATGTTTAACGTTGGAAACAATTTGAATTGTCCTATAAGTCTGATGATAAGAATCAGCAGTGAAACAAGGCTCGATATAATCAATACTGATTTTATATAGTCCGGTTTTATATACTCCAATTTTATATAATCGGGGGAACCAATACTATTGAAAATAATAATGGTTGAGCTGACACTTCCAAAAATCACAGCCGTACCGATAAATCCTGTAAACGTATTAAAACTGAACCATCCGGGTTTTTCGGTGGAATAATAAATATAAGCCATACTGACTACGGCCAGAAGACTTGCAATGACTGTAATCCACATTAACACAGGGTTTAAGTTTCCATTTCTTTCCATCCAATAACAGGCCAGCCAGAATGCAAAAAAAGCACCGGTAAATAAAATTTCACGACTAAGCCATGATGTCCCGACATTAACAATTGACCGGTATGCCCGGATAGGACTTCCCAGATGGAATATGGATGCAATCATTCCAGCTAAGACCACAGGCCCGGTAAGCACAATACCCGGGGACGTCATGGTGATCACATTTTCACTGCCCATATCCCCTGTCAGGATCAGCCGGTAAAGGGCAAGAAATGCAAACATTCCTGCGGCCAACTGTAGCATGAGACTATTCACAATCAAGGACCATTCTTTAAATAACATATCTTGTCTTTCCTCCAAACTTAAACGCTTCAATGACCAAAGGGCCTATATTAAATAATAGACCGATGGTCCGGTGCCTTTATCAACCAGCAATTGTGTGTATTTCCGGGTCTCAAGCAATTGTGAAACCGTACTGTTTTTATCCTCAATATTCCCAAAAAAACGGGCATTGGCAGGACAGACCTCTACACAATTGGGTTCGAGTCCTTCATCTATACGATGATGGCAAAACGTGCATTTTGACACTGTTCCCTTTTCCTGTTCTTCAACCAACTCGTCGCCCACCTGAAAATCCAGATAATATTCCGGACGATCCTCGTTGTAACTGCGAACATTACTATACGGACATGCCATAATACACATACGGCACCCCAGACATAGCTCATAGTCCTGCATGACCACACCATCTTCGCGTTTGTAAGTGGCTTCTGCAGGGCATGCCTTTACGCAGGCCGGATCTTCGCAGTGTTGACAATTGAGTGTCAGAAAATTCATTTCAAGATTTGGGAATGCACCATGTGGTGTATCCATTGTCGGGCCGCCAAAGGTCAGCACCCGGTTCCACCAAATCTGATTTGGCAGGTTATTCCCCTGCTTGCATGCAATCGCACAGGTGTGACACCCTATACAACGTTTCATATCGATCAGCATCACATATCTATTGTTGGCCATTTATTTCACCTCATTCACTCATTGTCTTGGACTTTGCGAACCTGACAGAGTACATCGTAAAAAGATTGATTATAATCCGAAGTATTCACATGGTCATGGGTCAGTTCCTGGTATGAACCTGCAATAAACTGTTCTTTTTGCCATCCCTTGGGAACGGTCACTATTCCAGGTCTCTGGGCTTCACTAAAGATTGCTTTGATTACCACATGACCCCGGTCATTAAAAACCTCGACTATATCTCCTTCTTTGATACCTCGGGCTTTGGCATCAACAGGATTGATTCTTACGGCGGGTTCTGGATCCAGCTCCCTCAGCCATGGCGTGCCGTACCACTGGCTGTGAAGCCGCCATCGATGTCGCACGGTGTGGTAAACCAACGGATATTTTTTGGCCAACGGGTTATCCGGCCAAGCTTCAAAGGGGGGTTCAAAATGGGGAAGGTGTTCACGACTTTGATCAATCTCAATCCCGCAGTCAAGTCTTGGTTTGGGATTTTCAAGGTAAAACTCCAGCCGGCCGGAAGGAGATGGAAACTTGTTTCCCTTCCAGTTCACCCAACAGCTTGGCAATGTTTGAATCGCTTTTTCTTTTTTTAGTCTTTCCCAGGTCAAACCTGCTGCACGGGCGGCATCCGTATCGATCACCATTTTTATAAAATCTTCATCTGTGGGCTCAAAAAACTCACCAAACCCCATTCCCTTGCCAATCAGGCGATAAATATCCATATCTGATTTTGATTCAAAGGCAGGTTCTATTGCTTTTTCAGAAAGGGTTGAATAGGGCTGATCCGGGCCCTGAACAAATTCAAGCCTCTCGAACCAATGGGAAGCAGGAAGCACGATATCCGCATAATTTGTGGTATCGGTTTCAACCATGTCCGTCACCACAATAAAATCAAGGGCTGGCAAAATGGTATTAATAATTTGGTTTTGGTTTGCAGCATTACACACCACATTACTGCCGTGGAAATACATGGCTTTGATCGGATGTGGTTTTCCGTGGAACTCACCTGACCGAAGTACATCTTTAAGAATTACCCATGGAATTATAGGAGATGTTTTACCTTTTGGAAATAAAAGCGGGAGTACATTCAGATTATATAAAGATAAACCGCAATGCCCCACCGAAGCGCCTGGTTTTGCAATATTTCCGGTAAGTGATGCAAGGATGCCCCATGCATGCCCTGTCTGAAGGCCATTGTTATATTGAATAAATCCCGGATAAATACTTGAAGGCTTGTTCGTTGCATATAACCGAGCAAGCTTTTCGATCTCTTCGGGTTTAATATCGCACATCTTTGCTGCGGCTTTTGGCGGATAGGCTGACATTTGCTCTTTGAGCAGGCTAAAGGCCGTGGTCACCTTGAATCCTGAGACTGTAAATGTCCCTTCAAGGGCGGGTCTTTTGACCTGATCCAATACCTTGCCCTCGTTGTTTTCTGTATCCCATACGACATATGGATCTTTTAACTTTTTACCAGGCTTTTTCTGGGGCTTTTCCCCGGTGATATCACTGAGCCGTAAAAAACGTTTGGTATCTTCTCGGACAAGAAACGGAGCCACTGTATGATCCAACATATAAGACGTATCATACAATTTTTCTGAAATAATCACCTGGGCCATTGACATGGCCAGTGCCGGATCCGATCCGGGACGAATGGATATCCACTGGTCTGCTTTTGAAGCTGCTGTCGTAAAACGAGGGTCAATAACCACTACTTTGGCCCCAGCCTCTTGAGCATCTGCAACAGAACGCCAGGCATGCGGATGGGAATCGGTAATATTAGCGGCCCAGACAATAATTGTTTTTGCATTGGCAAGGTCAGCGGGGTCATTGCTTTGATTGAAAACGCCACCACTGCCAATGACTCTTCCAAGCCCAAAGGTGTCTGCCATATCAAGAGAATAATCTGTCTGACTTGCATGCATCAGGTTTGCTAAGCGATAACTGCTGTGCATACCATTTAGCAGGGCCATATTTCCACTGACAGTGGAAAATGCGACCGATTGTTTTCCAAATTCTTCCTGATATCCTTTAAACTTTGTAACAATGATATCAATTGCTTCTTCCCATGAAATACGCTCAAATTTTCCCTCACCACGCTCGCCAACTCGCTTCATGGGATATTTTAGGCGCTTGGGATCATAAATACGCTGTACATGACTTAATCCTCTCAGGCATACCCGGTTGTACCGTGGGTCTGAAAAAGGTGCCATGGATGTTTTGACCGCTTTACCATCTTTCACATGGACAAAGAGTCTGCAACGGCTCTGGCAATTACCAACGCACATACAGCTGTATTTTTTTTCACCTGCAGCTTGAGCGGTCTGGGCGGCCTGAGCGGTTTGGTCAGTGCTATCATTTTCTCCGGATTCTGATTCCCGGATATCCTCATTATCTGTCATCTAAATTACCTCAAAAAATTATAAAACCTACCGGTTGGTACATTTTTTTGCAAGACAAGTCAAGAAAATAGTCGAATGATTTAAAACACATAAGTTGTTACTAAATTTTTCTTTCTTCAATAAGAGAGATGATAAAGCCCTTACAATCCTTAAAAGAATCGATGTTACCTGAAATTTTAGAAAGAACGAGGCCACCTTGAATTAAAGCCAATATGACCCGTGCCAAAACCATAGCAGACTCTTTGAGCTCAAGTTCTTTATTATCAACAGCCTTAATCAGTAACCTTTCAAATCGGGCTTCCCATTTTTCAAACACATTTTCAACAAGCATGGACACTTTTGAGCCGTCCTGCCCTATCTCACGACCCATATTACCAAATATACATCCGTTTAACGTCTCATCTCTAAGGTGATATTCTGCAATGGCTTCAATCATATCGATAAGCTGATCCGATGCTGCTTCATGCTCAATTTTTGATTTTATTTTATCGTCATACTGTAAAAGCCCTTCATTCAGGACTTCAACGACCAGTTTTTCTTTGGACTCATAATGGAAATAAAAAGTACCTTTCTTTACTCCTGAAGAATCAAGAACATTATTGATACTCGTATTTTTATAACCGTTCTTATGGATTAGACCCAAAGAAACCTGCTTGATTTTTTCTTTTGTTTTTTCTCCTTTTTTCATATCACCTCTGCGCCAATCACTATGCATCTAAATTGGATAACTCTTTCTCATATAAATCATGTGGCACTCTCTTTATATGATCTTTTTAACAACTTTCTTACAAAAAGTTTTAGATAAACAGCGACAAGGAAACCGCCGCTGTTTATCTAAAAACAATAATTATTTGCCTTGAAAATTTGGCGCTCGTTTTTCAAGAAATGATTTAGCACCTTCCTTAAAATCTTCAGTAAACATCAATGTTTTACTGGCTGCAGCCTCAATTTTAGTGACACCTTCCTGAACATCTGTTTCAAGACCCAAGCGAACCGCTTTCATTATTTCGCGCTGGGCAACCGGCGCACCATTGGCCAGTTTTTTAGCCATTTTCTTAGCCGTTTCTATAACATCTGCTGCGGGAACCACTTTGTTTAACAGCCCCAGAGCCAAAGCTTCATTGGCTGGAATAAAATCACCGGTCAACATCAGTTCAAGCGCCTTGGTTTTACCGATAAAACGAGGTAAACGCTGGGTGCCACCCCAACCTGGATTCAAGCCCAGTTTGACTTCGGGAAGTCCCAGGGTCGCTTCTTCGGCCATGATTCTCAAATGACAAACACAGGCCAATTCCAGACCACCACCATAAGCACTGCCCTGCATGGCTGCAATCACAACCTTAGGATAATTTTCAATTTTAAAATAGATCTCATTGCCATTATATTCAGGCACTTTCCCCGCCTGATAGCCTGCAAATTCAGTGATATCAGCCCCGGCTGAAAACAGATGAGCACCCGTACCCGTAATAACAATCACGCGCACATTATCGTCATTTTCACATTTATCCAACAGGTCGTTTAAATCTCTTAAAACGCCTTGTCCCATAGAGTTTGCAGGTGGGTGATTAATTGCTGCCACAACCACCATGCCGTCTTGTTCCACATTCAGTTTTTCATACTCAAACGTCATTTTTAATCTCTCCTTAGTGTTTTTATCTCAATTTTTTTATTAGTTTTAGCCCGATTAAAGGTTCCATGCTGCCTGGGCGCCTTCTTCGGTGGCCTCCATTATACGGCGCACCTTTAGAGCATCGCCTACAATAGCATATTGGATACCGCTTTGCTCAAGAAAACTTTTCAAATCACTTCGGGGACGCATACCCACTGCAATGATCACCTGATCAAAACCGGTTAGCTGTTCTTCCTGGTCATTGCTGGTCACTGTGACCCCATCGGATTGGATATTTTTAAGCGTACAGCCAAATCTCAGAAGGCTCTTTTTTTCTTGCAGATATTTGTGCACACTGTATCCATGTGAGGTAGCTTTGAGTACAGGAGATGATGGCAATTGTTCGATAAGCGTCACATCACAGCCCTTTTGCGCCATAAAACAAGCCGTTTCCATGCCGATCAGTCCACCACCGACAACCAGTGCTTTCTTCTCTACTGGAATTTCTTCACCCAGTATCTGCCAGGCATCATAAACATGGGGACCATCCACACCATCAATCGGCGGAATAATCTTTTCTCCTCCAGCCGCCAGGATAACCGCTTCAGGTTGGCTTTGTTCAATCATCTCAGCGGTCACCGTAATACCTGTCTGGATATTCACGCCTGCTTTCTCCACCTGTCGAATCTGCCATTCAATCCAATCCAGATAAATTTCTTTATGGGGTGCTTTACAGGCATAAAGGATATTACCTCCGGGTTTGACTTCTTTTTCAAAAAGACTCACTTGATGCCCCACACGCTGGGCTTCATAGGCTGCAATCAAGCCGGCAGGACCGGCACCCACAATCCAAACCTTTTTGGGAGTGGCAGAGTTGTCTTTTGGGTAAATCACTTCCTGACCCGTCTCTGGATTAATCGCACAGCGTACAGATTTTCCCTCATACATCTCGCGTTCAATACACCCCTGGTTGCAGGCAATACAGATACGAATATCGTCAAAACGATTGGCCTTGGCCTTATTCAAGTAATCAGGATCACATAGATGCTGACGACCAAATGAAACCATGTCCGCCCGCCCTTCGGCGATAACAGTATCTGCTGCACGCGGGTCATTAAAACGGCCCACGGTAATAACAGGAATATCTGCAGCTTCCTTGATTTTTTCACCCCGCCATACATTGAAACCGGTTTCAAACTGGGGTGGAGCACTGGTAATGCCTGCCGGGCTTCCATGTGTCCCCAAAGACGCATGAATCATATCCACACCGGCTGTTTTAAACTGCGGAAGAACCGTAAGCATATCTTCCACCGTATATCCGCCACGTATATATTCCTCTGCTGAGATACGAAGCAATATCGGAAAATCAGGCCCCACACTTCGGCGCACATCTTCAACCACCTCAATAATAAACCGGGCCCGATTGGCAAAACTGCCGCCATACGCGTCGGTACGCTGGTTGGAAATCGCTGAAAGGAATTGCGTAAGCAGATAACCGTGAGCGCCATGGATTTCAACCGCATCAAAACCCGCTTTTTGGGCCCTTGCTGCTGCTGACCCAAATGAAGCGATGATCTCTTGAATATCTTCAATAGACATTTCTTTAGCAGCCATACCATAAACCAGACTTGGAGATGCAGAAGGGCCGATTGCTTTACCTTTTTTAAGTAGATGAAAGCTTTCACGCCCAGCATGGTGTAACTGCATAGCTGCTTTGCTGCCGCCACTGTGCATCACTTTTGCCAATTGGGTTAAACCGGGAATAAAAGAGTCATCCCAGGCGCCCAGCTGAGACGGTGTCACCGTTGCTGTAGGATGCACCGCTGCAATCTCAGATATCAGCAAACCTGCCCCGCTACTGGCCTGGCGCTGCATATAACCCATCAGAGCTTCACTTATGGTTCCATCCCGATTGGATAGGGACGTTCCCATAGGCGGCATAACTGCTCGATTGGGGAACACAGTATTACGAATAGTGATTGGAGATAAAAGTGCATCTAATCCTGCCATTGGTTAAACTCCTTCTTATAATATTTTA
This sequence comes from Desulfobacula sp., assembly GCA_033852015.1. Lineage (GTDB taxonomy): Bacteria > Desulfobacterota > Desulfobacteria > Desulfobacterales > Desulfobacteraceae > Desulfobacula. Next base: position 2,680 of record JAWSVH010000175.1, on the reverse strand, counting down.
TTCATTCATGGCATATTCGCCATCCAGCGAAGCCACATATGTTTCCCATACACGGTTATATTGATCAGCATCACCCTGAGATCTGATATGCATGATCTTTGTACAATACTCGCGCTGCTCATCTTTGGTACTGTGCATACCGTAAATCTGCAAGGCAAATTTTGCAAAATCACAAATCATAAAATCAAACATCTGGTTGGTAATATCATTATCTATGTTACTCAATTCACACTGTTCTAAAATCAACTGACCATAGACCACGACAGAAAACATTTCACCCAAAGGCAGAGAAAAAGAAGAATCCATATCCTGAGCTTTATCCGGCCCGGCTTTTTCTAAAAGTTCCTTAAAATATGCTATTTGTTCTATAAAACGCTTAACATTCGGAAGGTGAGAAAATTTTTCAAAGGTGGGCAAATAATCATGGAATGAAACCTTACCAAGACCTCCGGTGGGACCTTGATCAAAAATGAACAGATCATCTTTTTGCTCAAAATCAGCCTTCATCTCGTCATAGGCATGGGGACTGAAAAAATAGTTTTTCATGAATTTACGAATCAGCTGCACATTCACATGAACCGTTCCTTCCAGTTTGGATGGGCCGCGGACTTCACTGGTTGCAGTGAAAAAATAAGTGTCTTTTTCAAATCCTTTTGCTGCGATCACATCCCACAGCAGGTTAACCACTTCTTCGGCCTGCAAAGTAACTTTCATTTTGCTGGTGGGATTATACAGCATGTAACGACGGTCATCTTTTGATGCATTTCTAAAATAATCTGTGGATCTTCTCTGATAAAGCTTCATGCCCATTATGCGCAGCCAGGCTTCCATGAAATTGTTACGGACATGAGGCATATCGGTAACCTTGCGACCATAAAGCATACGGTTACTGGCATGGGTAATGGCTTCATAAAAGCTGTGTTCCGCCATTCCGATGGAGCAGGGGCCGATATTAAATTTACCGATATTTACGGTGTTCAAAGCGCAATCCCATGCGTGAGAACCTCTGGAAAGAATGTCATCTTCAGTAATCGGATAATCATGAAGGGTAAAACTGGAAACATATTGCTGATGGGCAATGACATTTTTTTCAAGCTCATATGAATCATTCGTGTAGTCTGTTGCAAAAAAGACATAATCATCTGTGCCGTCTTTGACTTTACCAAACGTAGATACCATCTGCGCTTCGTTTCCGTTACCAATATAATATTTTTGACCGTTGGCCAGCCAGGCGCCATTGGTATCCGGCATCAACGAGGTTTCTGTTGAATAGATATCTGCACCCTTGGCTTTTTCAGACAGGCCAAACGCAAAAATAGCACCTTTTTTAAGCAGGGCTGCGGCATTCTTTTTAGCGGTTTGATTGGGACTCATCCAAATGGGTCCAAGCCCTAAGATACTCACCTGAAAGCAATACCAGTAGCCAGAACCATAAAACGCCAGAAGTTCGCTGTATTCTGCGTTACGGGCAGTATCCCATCGGCAGTCAGCATCTCCACTGGCATATTCTTTCGGTGTTAAAAGTTTGGCAAAAATCTGTTCTTTTCCAATAAAATCTACAAAATTTTTATACCAGACTTTATTATGGAAATCGTCTGTGAGTTGGGTTTTCCCAATATCTTCAAAAAATTCAATGGTTTTTTCCATGATAGTCTTGGATCCGGCATCTGCCATCAGACTTTTATACTTTTTCGGTTGTATTAAATAATTCATTAAATTCCCCTCAATTATTAATATTGATAAAATACCTTAATTCAAAAAAACCTACCGGTTGGTAAATTTTTTTATTACATGTCAGGAAAATAGTCAAATTATATAGAATGCGTCAGATTCCCCCGCAAATGGTCATAATAAATAACGATAATATTGTCAAACACTGTTTTCATTACTATAACACAGACTCTTTTTTGTTATTCAGTGCCTCTAACAATACCTGGGCAAGAGACAGGTTCATCCCATCAAGCTTAGAAATTTCTTCAGCAGAGGCTGATTTCATCTTTGAAATGCCTTTAAAATGATTAAGCAAAACTTTCTTTTTTTTAGGACCAATGCCAGGGATGTTATCCAATATAGACAAGCCCGCCCGTTTTTCCCTTCGCTTTCTTTGAAATGTAATCGCAAAACGATGGGCTTCATCACGCACTTGCTGCAGAAGATACAAGGCCTTTTTTGATTGAGACGTATTCAGTGGATTAGAACGGCCAGGGATATATATTTTGTCATCGATTTCTTTTTTTAATTCATTCTTTTTTGCCAAACCCACGACAGTAAACCGATAATCAATTCCCAAATCATTTAACACGGCCACCGCCATTCCCAACTGACCCTTTCCACCATCCACTACCAACAAATCCGGGTAAGGCATCTGGGAAGATTCTCTTGAGAATCTTCGTTCAAGCACCTGATACATATACGCATAATCATCCTGAAAATCGATATCCCGAATAATAAATTTACGATAACCCTTTTTATAGGGCTGGCCATCTTTAAATACCACCATGGATGATACCGGGTCCTGACCGGACAAATTAGAATTATCATAACATTCTATACGTTCGGGCAGATCTTCCATGCCCAAAAGCTCTTTAAGCATGGAAATGGCTGCCCGCTGTTCTTTTTCTTTAAGCAATCTTTTTTCCAACTCTTTTGAACCATTCGTATAGGCCATTTCAACCAATCG